>JBDRON010000100.1:0-51120 GCA_043810025.1 Elusimicrobiota bacterium | reverse complement strand
TATTGTAATTGATTAGACGTCATTTTATGTTGACCAATTCATATAATACAATTAAGGTGTGCAAGCTATGCATCCGTCGAGCAGGTATATTCGCAAGGGGTTAAATCCTTAACTAAACTCCCCTCTGCGAAAATCCAGGTTAGCGGGGATTTCATCCCCGCCTATATTCCAAAATCCCTTCGGGATAAAAATAATCACCGCTGTGCCACTTGTTTTCACCCAATAAAAGAAACTGATTCCGGTATTTATATCCGGCGGGCAAAAAACTATCGATTTCCCTCACAGAGATAATCGTTTTCTTCTCGTATGTCAAACGAGCAACGAATTCTGCTTCTTTGGGACCTAGCCCGATAAATGTATTTCTCTTATCCATAAATAACCCGCTACATTACTAACGGATGAGCATTTTACATAAACAAATTATGTCTGTCAATAATTTTTTACCTAATTTTTTACAGGTATATCGGAAATAGGGGATGTTGTTAACATAGGGAGATAGTTAAAAAAGGTGACAGTGTATCTCAGGCAAAAACGGCGATATTGTATTATTGGAAGATGAAGCCGGGGGTAAAAGCAATCAACATTGCCAATATTCCCTAAGCGCTCCCGTTCGACGATAAACAGATTAGTTTTAAGCAGAGAAAAGATTGTTAAAGGGAAAGATGTTATATCGCTATGTTAACAATGTCCCTCATATCCTAAGATTTTATAATTTCTATTATTTTGTTTATTATTTCGGTAGTCTTAGTTTGAGTAAGTTTGCCTATTTTATATTTAATCAAATTTCTATCAGCAGTAAATATTACATTAGGACGAGCGTTGCTAATTTTATTTAATTCACCGGTTTTCATATCCGAGCTTGTAATCAATATAGAATAATTATCTTTATTCAATTGACTGGTAATCGGGCAGATAATTATATCATTTCCTTGAAGATTTGTTACTACAAAAGCCGGTCTTTTTTTTGTTTCTGTTAAATTTGTAAAAGGAAAGGGAATAACTACCACATCTCCTTTTATAAATCTTTCCATACTTCGTCCTCTTCAGGTGTTAACCATATTTTTTTAAGAGAAGTTTCAGCCAGAGCTAAAATTCCTAAATTCTTTATTTTTTTAGCAGGAAGTTTTGTTCTCTTATAAGGGATTGGCAATTTACCATAATTTAGATTTTTATTTTCTACTTGTGAAAAGGAAAAAATCTTTTTATACGATGATTTCATATATTGTATTGAATCGTTTTTAAAACTAAAAGATAAAACAGAACAAATATCACTGCTCCTATTTAGTAGTTCATAGTTATATAAATCAACCATTCTTGTCATTCTCCTCGTTACTTGGATTATTAATATTTTCACACAGTTTAATATTTTTATTTAACCATTCAACCAAAGACTTGGCTGTATCAATGTTTATTAGTAATCCGCATTCAATCTCACGCACCATCCCCTGCAACCCCTCTCTTTTGATTTCTTTTCCCAATTTGCCTTCATCGGTAACTTCATACTTTATTATTTTAGGAGTCACGTTCCTTTCAGTAAATAATTCCAAATATAATTCACCCCTTGAAGTTAATCCCCCAAAAATTCCATTAGCATAATATGTTCTATATGAAGGAGTTTTGATATAATTGAAATCAATAGTTTGCGGAATTTCTTTTTGCCTTTTCATTAAATCCTCCTATACACTATATAGTTACTGATAATAATAACTCAGCGAGACTATTTTATACATTTTACATTTGTCATTTTATTAGCAGGTATTTTGAAATTGAGGCGACTTCAGTTCGCACAACTTCACATGCTGCTAGTATAACATTAAAATTTTAGAGTGGCAAGTTTTTATTTAACTGGAAGCTAAGGAATTTCAATATTTGTTCTGTGTGTGTTCCCCCATATTCAATTCTTAAAAGCCTCGCCGTATTTATTATCATTCCCATCAAGCCTTGTCAATATTTGAGGCCTCACCCCCGATTATTACTTCCGCCGAATGTTCCACCCGGTCATCGACAAGCGGGATAGATTTGTCCGGCTGCTCTGTTCCATCAACAGCGACCGAAACTACCTGGTCCTGCGGCCCGGATCTTCGGATGGTGATGTGATAAAACGTTTCCCGGTAACGGTAATGAAGCCGGAATGACGGCCAGTCTTCAGGCAGGCATGGTTCAAAATAAAGCCGGTCAACATTCAAGCGAAGGCCCAGCAGGTGCTTGACGATGAGTTGATACATCCAGGACGCCGATCCGGTATACCAGGTCCAGCCCCCACGCCCGACGTTGGAGTTGAGGGCATAGACATCTGCGGCCATCACAAACGGTTCAACTTTGTAAACAGCGCAGGTCTCTGCCGTGGCGCCGTGCCGTATCGGGTTAATAAGAGTCAACAATTCCCAGGCCCGTTTCCGGTCTTTGAGCATCGCAAAAGCCATCACCGCCCAGACGGCGGCCTGGGTATACTGCCCGCCGTTTTCCCGGACACCGGGGAGATAGCCTTTTATGTATCCCGGAACGCAGGCGCCTATATCGAAGGGGGGTTCGAAAAGTTTGATCAGAGAATCTTTTCTGCTGACCAGCCGGCAGTCAACCTGGTCCATGGCCGTTTTCGCTCTTTCCCGGCCGGCCGCCCCGGAAATGACCGCCCAGGACTGCGCTATCGAATCGATCCGGCATTCGCTGTTTGAGGAAGAACCCAGGACTTCTCCGTTGTCAAAATAGGCTCGCCGGTACCATTGGCCGTCCCAGGCATTATGCTCGATGTTCCGGGCCAGTATCCCGGCCTCTTTAAGGCATACTTCCGAAAAGTTTTGGTCTCCACGACGCGCGGCTACTCCCGCCATCAACTTAAACACCTGGCAAAGAAAGAAGGCCAGCCAGACGCTTTCTCCTTTTCCTTCATTTCCGACCAGGTTCATGCCGTCGTTCCAATCCCCGCTGCCCATCAGAGGAAGGCCGTGAACGCCAAAGCTTAATCCGCGTTCCACGGCGGCGACACAATGCTCATATAATGTTCCTGCTTTGCCGGATACCCTGGGCCGATCATAATATGACTCTTCGCCGGGTTTCACCGGGGGACCTTCCAGAAAGTGTATTGATTCATCCAAAACCCCGGTGTCCCCTATCTCCTCGACATAAAGGCAGGTGACCAGGGGAAGCCATAAATAGTCGTCCGAACAATGGCTGCGCACGCCCCGGCCGGAGGGCGGATGCCACCAGTGCTGGACATCTCCCTCAATAAACTGGCGCGCGGCGAAAGTCAGCAGATGTTCCCGCACCATTCGGGGATTGGAATGCGTTAAGGACATGACATCCTGCAGCTGGTCGCGGAAACCGTAGGCCCCGCCGGACTGATAATAGCCGCTGCGCCCCCACAGGCGGCAGCTGATCGTCTGATACTGCAGCCATCCGTTAACCAGGAAATTTATCGAGTTGTCGGGTGTTTCCACATAAACCACTCCAAGGGTACGTTTCCAGTATTCCCAAACATTTTCCAACTCCCGGCGCACCGAAGCGGCGCCGTTAAAACGCTGAAGAATACCGCGCGCATCGTCCAGGCTTTTACCCGCGCCGAAGGTAAACACTAGCTCTTTTTCATCGTAGTCCTCGAGCTCAAAGGTCACCTGCAGGGAAGCGCACGGGTCCAGTCCGGCGCCGGTTTTGCCGGAAAGCCGGTCCCGGCGCATCGCGGCGGGCGCGGCCATCGTGCCGTTTCTTCCCAGGAACTCGTTCCTGTCGCCGCTGACAAAACGCGTGGTCTCGCTGGAATCAAGGAAAACAACCCGGTTCGGAAATTCCTTATTGTAATGATTATAGGCCAGCAAAGCGCCGCTTTTCGGATCTACTTCGGTAACAATATGCATCTGGTATTTATTTCTGAGCGTTCCCAGAACCAGTTCATGATACGATGCCGCGGAAAGCTGCCGTCGGCGCCCGGAAATATTTTTGACTTTTAAAACAGCAAATTTCACCGGGTGTTCCAAAGAAACAAAGACCGTTAATTCCGAGACGATGCCGTTCTCGGCGTGTTCAAAAATGCTGTAGCCGAAACCGTGGCGCGAGACGTAATTGGTTTTCCCTTTGGCCGGTAACGGAGTCGGGGACCAGAACTGTCCCGTTTCTTCATCGCGGAGATACATCGCTTCTCCGCTGGCATCCGTGACCGGATCGTTTTTCCAGGGCGTTAAACGGAACTCCTGGGCGTTTTCACTCCAGGTATAGGCGCTTCCGCTTTCGGAGATCACGGTGCCGAAATTCGGGTTGGCCAAGACGTTTACCCAGGGAGCAGGTGTCGTTTTTGAACGCCCGGTGGTGATCACATATTCCCGTCCGTCCCGGGTAAAACCTCCCAGACCGTTGAAATAGGCCAGGTCGGAACGTTCGGCAAGGCCTTCATCCACATTTTCCTGGCCGGCTTTTTTAACCGGAACGAAATGCGGCCGTTGCAGCTTCGGCTGCGCCAGGCGCTCCAGCTGTTCAGCCAGGGTTCCGCCTCTATCGGTAATGATGATCCGGGCGACGGTTTGCATCAGTATTTTGTCCTCTTCGGACATCTGATCGGCACGCCTTAAAAATATCCCGCCCGGCTGGTCCGACAACTTCCCGGCGCTCGAGGTGATTAAACTGTTTATTCTTTCGCTCATTATATCCCGGTAAACCGAATGATCCTCGTTCCAGATTACCAGATCCACGGCCAGGCCTTTCATCCGCCAGTAGGAATGCGCCTGCACCAGGCGCGCGATCAATTCGATATTCTTCTGGTCTTCGATGCGCACGATCACTATCGGCATGTCCCCGGAAATGCTGTATCCCCAGAGGTCGGACTGCCCCCGAAAATTGCGCCTCAGGATACTGGCGTTCGCTCTCCAGGCGGGGTTGGCATAAACAATAGCGCCGGCCAGGCGGCCGTATAACTGAGCGTCGGCTTCCGTCGCATTGATCTGATGTAACGCCACCTGCCCGTGCGTCCAGGCCAGATCGAAAACCCGGTCGGCAAGATTGCGGTCCCGGTACTTTTCCATTAATCTTTGCGCCGATTCCCGGCTGTCGCAGATGCCCGTAACATAATCGATCGTTGCCGATTCTTCCGGCTCCAGCTCTATCCGGCAGCGGATGGAAACGGCCGGGTCCAGCACCGAGCCTTCGGTATCCGAAAGCTTTCCCTTATCCCTCATGGCCGCGGGGTGGGCCAACGTGTTGCACCGGCCGATAAATTTACTGCGGTCGGTTTCATAGGAAGCTCCGACGATCGCGTTGCCGTGAACCGCCATCAGATGCAGCATGAAGGGAAAGATGTCTTTTTCCGACCGCGGCCTCCGGCTGCAGATAATCGCTTGATACGGCCGGATTATTTCCGTCTGAACGAATAAGTTGCTGAAGGTTGTATGCGCCAGGTCTGCCGCGGGATAATTCAAGACTGCTTCGGCGTAACTGGTAAGTTCAATAAGGCGTTTATGGCGGGACCGATTGGTGACCTTTACCCGGTGCAGCTCAATATCGTCTTCCGGTGAAACCGCTATTGACATGTGCGTGTCAATAGCCTGATCCCGGCGCTTGAATTCGGCCCGCGACTGTGAAAATACAGCTTCATAGTTTTTTGATTTTTGCATTGTCGGCTGGTAGGCCGCAGACCAGAACTCGCCGGTTTCCACATCTCGCAGATAGATGAACGTCCCCTCATTGTCCAGGGACGCGTCTTCGCGCCATCTCGTTACCGAGATATTTTTCCAGCGGCTGTACCCTCCTCCGGAATTTGTGACCATAACGCTGTATTTACCGTTGGATAACAGGTGGGTTTCGGGCATCGGGGTATCGGGATTGGTAAAAACGCGCAGAAGCGTTTCCCTTTCCTCAACTTTTCTGAGCAGCCCGGTAACTTCGACACCATAAAGGAACGGCATCTCTTTGGGAACCCGTTCCTGAAGAAGAAGTTCGGTGGCCTTGAACATCGGATCCGCCAGAAAGCGCCGTTGCATCGGCTTGCCCAGAAGAACGTAGGCGAGAGACAAAAAGCTCATACCCTGGTGATGCGCCAGGTAGGATTTAACCACGGCGTGAGTTTTATCCGGGGCCAGCCGGGACGGCGTATAATCTATCGCCTCATAAAAGCCGTATTCCCCGGCGAACCCCTTCGCGTTCAAATACTCCAGGTTCTCGCAAGCTTTCTCCGGTTCTACCATCAGCGCCAGGACGGAGGCATAAGGGGCGACGACCAGGTCTTCAGACAGACCCCGTTTAAAGCCGGTATCCGGAACGCCGAAGGCGTGGTATTGATAGACCATCGCCGCGTCTATCTTGTTATAACCGGATTCGGAGATACCCCAGGGGATGTTATTACGGGAAGCATAGTCGATCTGGCGCCCGATCACTGCCTTATACGTTCTATCGAGCAGGGTCCCTTCATAGGTAGGCATTACCAGAAGAGGCATCAGGTATTCAAACATCGACCCGCCCCACGAGACCAGGACCGGATCCCCGCCGTACTTGGAAAGAAGCCTGCCGAGCATGAACCAGTGTTCCTGGGGTATCCTCCCCTGGGCAATGGCCGCAAAACTGCCCAGCCGGGCTTCAGACGCCAGAAGATCATAACAGGCCGGATCGGATTTATGTTCGTGAACATTGTAGCCGATGGAAAGTAGATCCTTACTCTTATTATAAAGGAATTCATATTCCACCGCGGACATCTCGCTGCAGCGCAGCACTATATAATCGATCGCGCTGATCCTTTCGCTGGACCGGGTGCCCGCATCCTTGATGATATTTTTAAACCGCGTGAACCATTCTTTTATTCTTGCCGAATCATCGCCGGGCAAAACAATGTTGGCGAGTATTTCCTCGATCATCGGAAGAAGTTTCCGCTCCAGCCGGGCCACCTCGCCGAGAACGGGATTTTCATCCAGCTGCCGCAATTCTTCCCGCAGCCGGGCCAGCCGCTCCTTCTGCTGCTCATCGCCCTGATCCCACATGCCGGGTATTTCGGGCGCCAGTAAAATCCAGGGCGCGATAAAAGACATATCCTCCAGATAATCATAACACTGCTTTTCAAAAGCCCGGGCCCATTTTTTAGTTTTTTCAAATTCTTTCCGTTCAAGACCCGATAACATTTTGGAGATATCCGTCGAGAACTGACGCAAAAGCGTATGTATTTCCGAAAGGTACGCCGGAGGGGACTTGATCTTTCCCCGGAAATATTTTATTCGTTCCGCTGCTTTTTGCCTGGCGCCCGGCACGTTACTTGTTTTACTTTTACCCGGCTCCCTGACGCTTTCCTGCAGAATATCCAACGTGTCGGAAAGGCCGTCAAATATTTTCCGGGATACTATTTTTTCACCGCGCATTTCCATCAGCCCCGAACGCAGCACCAGCAAATGGCCGACCAGGTTCCCGCTGTCCACCGAAGAAATATACAACGGCTCCAAAGGCTTTAACGTCTCCGTATTGTACCAGTTATAAAAATGCCCTCTGTATTTTCCCATAACGTTCATTGTATTGAACATTTTTTCCGTCCGGTTAAACATCGTGCCCATAGACACATAACCAAAATCATACGCCGCCAGGTTCGATAAAAGCGCCAGCCCGATATCGGTAGGCGATGTTCTGTGAGCTACGGCGCCGAGAGGCTCTTCCTGAAAATTATCCGGCGGCAGCCAGTTATCCCGCTCGGTAACAAAGGTTTCGAAAAAACTCCAGGTCTTGCGCGACAATCTCCTGAGAAAAATAATCCGCGATTCGGACAGCAGGACGTGACGGGAGGAAGACGGCCTGCTGATGAAATAAGCGATTGCCGGAGAAAGCAGCCATAAACCTAAAATTATCATTGCCGGCACATCTATATTTTGCTGCGCCGCCGCCAAATAGATCAAAAAAGAAATGACCACAACGGGAGCAATAAGCATTTTTTTATAATAAGCAAAAATAGTTTTCGGCAATTGTAATACTGACTCGCCGGATGTTCTCCATTCCAGTAAGCGCCGGCGCGAAATAAGCATCCGCCAGAAGGTTGTCCCTATCGCGTCCAAACTGAAATACGTTTCATAGATGATAAAAGTAAGCAAAAAACAAGATTGGACGGCGTGGGCGCCCAAGGAGGAAAACACCGCACTTAAATGAGCTTGCAGCGAAATTCCTTCGGGTTTTCTGATGATCTTAACCAGGGACATGAGCAGCAGGGGCAGCCAGACGAAAACGATGACCAGAATCGTCCAGAACCAGGCCGGCTGAAAAAAAAGCCAGCCAAACAGAAACAGCAAGGCGGTCGATACAGGAACGAGGCTTCGCCTCAGGTTATCGAATATTTTCCATTTCGACAAAACAGAGACGGAAAAAAACAGATAGCGGGCGATCTGCCAATCACCGCGTATCCAGCGGTGCCTGCGGCTTACATCCTTTAGGTAGCTCGAAGGATACTCTTCATACAACTGGACATCGGTAACAAGAGCGGAGCGGGCATAACATCCTTCCAGCAGGTCGTGGCTCAAGATCAGATTTTCCGGAAAACGCCCTTCCAGGGATTTTTCGAATGCATCGACGTCATAAAGCCCTTTTCCGATAAATGATCCCTCGTAAAACAGGTCCTGATACACATCCGATACCGCTTTTGTATAGGGATCGATACCGGATTCGCCTCCGTGCACTTTCACGAACAGGGAAGGATTCTCTCCGGGATAGCTGGCTTCCACCCGGGGCTGTAAAATACCGTACCCGGCGGTAACGCGCTTTTTTTTCTGATCATAGAGCGGCCGGTTCAACGGATGAGCAATGACCCCCGCCAGATCCCGGGCGAAATCCCGCGGCATCCGGGTGTCCGTATCCAACGTTATAACGTATTTCACATCCTGCAGCCGCGCCGGATCTCCGATTATCACGCTGAACTTGTCTTTTCCCCCGCCGCGAAGCAGAGAATTTAAATCCGAAAGTTTACCCCTTTTTCGTTCATAGCCCATCCAGACTCTTTCCTGTTCATTCCACCGGCGCGGCCGGTGAAAAAGGTAGAATATGTTTTCTTTATGCCGCCGGTATTTGCGGTTGAGGTTTTCGATGCCTTCCCCGGCCTGCGCCAGCAACGTCTCATCCTCAGGCATCGTCTCCTGTGGCGCGTCCCGAAAATCGGTTAACAAGGCGAAATCAACATTGCCGTCGGTATTCGCCAGATAACTAACCTCGATATTTTCAATCAGCGATTCCACGGCTCGCTCGCCGCTGAGCATGGAAGGAATAACCACCAACGTATGCGCGCGCCGGTATCCCTTCAGAGAAATCCATTTTGGGCAGTTTTTTCGGTTTAATCAGAAGGGTGGAAACCCAATTCACCAGGGAAATCGCGGTCTGGCTGGTCACAAAAAGGAGCGGGAAACCGAATAAAACAAGTCCTGGCCAGCGCTGTAATCCCCCATTCCAGGCCAGAAACAAAGCCGGCGCCGTGGCGGCAAATGTTATAAAAACAATCGAACCGAGATAGACGGTTAACGGCAGCGCCGTCTTTTTTGCCGGCAAGGACTCGCTTAAAGGCAATCGAAGCCCCAGGGAACGGTGAAATTGCCCTAACCCTTGATCCATAAGATAATACCCGACATGCGCGGTTACGTCTTGCCGGCCGGTCAAGGCTTGGGCTTCCGCGGCGAGGCGCACAACTTGCGAGGCGACTTCCTCTTCCGGGCGCTTGCTTCGTACGGACAGTTTTTCGATTACATGGCGGTAACGGTCGCGCGTGGCAAAAGACATCAGGCCGTAATCGCCGGACGGATCCTGCTTTAAAATTCTTTCGACAACGCTTAACTCCTCGACAAAATCATGCCAATTCGTACCTTCAAGGAGGCGCAGACTCTCGATAGTGTTGGCGATCGAAACCTGATCGGCGGCTTGTTCCCGGCTGGTCGCTTGGATAAGCCGGTCAATGGTTTCTTCCTGCTCGGAAAGCTTCTTTTCCAGCCAGATAAGAGAAAGGTTAAGAGTGGAACTTTGACCGTAAAGCCGCCGGACAAATTCCGCGACAAAGGCGCTGGACATCGGCAGGTCATCCTTGGCCATCGAGGCGATCTCCAGAACAACGTCGTTGGTATCTTTAGCCGATACTTCCAGAATACGGCTGGCCCAGTACTCGGCTTTGTCCCGGTCCATTTGCGTCAACATCATCCGGAGGGAAACACGTCTCAGATTTTCAATTAAAGCCAACCGCAGCATTATGGGAATAGCCCACAGTTCGCCTAATTTCAAATGTTTTATGGTTTGATAGGCGGAGACAAAACCGGTAAGCCCTTTTATGTCCAGCCGGCCGTCGCCGTGAGATACTATCTCCATGGCCATAGCATACACCCGGGGATAGCCGGCCAGCGGCCCTCTGATTAAATTGGGTAATTCCCGGCTGTACCCTTTCGGCAGGTATTTCTGCGCCAGGCCTATTTGTTCTTCGATAAGATAGTAATTATCCAGCAGCCATTCTCCCGCGGGAGAG
The DNA here is from genome assembly GCA_043810025.1 of Elusimicrobiota bacterium. GTDB lineage: Bacteria > Elusimicrobiota > JBDRON01 > JBDRON01 > JBDRON01 > JBDRON01. The sequence goes on along the minus strand of JBDRON010000100.1, from coordinate 40,682 downwards.
ATCCTTCTTTTCGCTTTTCCGGCTTCATTGAGCAGTTCATAAGTCCGCAAAACTATTTCTTCGTTTTCTTTCAGCCGGGACAGAAGTTTATCCTGCCCTCTTTTAAAACTGACCGTGTGTTTTTCGGCCAAAATTTTTGCATGCAGTTCAAGCTGGTCCAGGCTGAAAAGTTCGGCTCTGAGAGGTTGTTCGTCAGTCATTTTCTTTATTGGCCGGATTTTGCCGAAACGCGCCTTTACACCTTGCAGAGTATTCTTAAGAAACTGCGTCAACACGATATCCTCCTTGAAACAACAAAAGCAATATCAAAAGTATTTTCCCTCCCCGATTTTGTTGCATCGGGGAGGGTTGGGATGAGGGGTTAAATATTATTCAAATGGATGGCGCAATCACAAATAACATTCGTCCCAGCACCAGGTTTCTCTAAGCGCAAAAAAAACGGAGAGGGCGGGATTTGAACCCGCGATACCCGTAAAGGTATAACGGTTTTCGAGACCGTCGCCTTCAACCACTCGGCCACCTCTCCACTAAAACAAACACCAAATTTCCCTAAACCGACTCAACTATTTATTTTACCCATCTTCGACAAAAAGAGCAACATATTTTTTCGGGATTATTTTTCAAAACGATGCGGGATGTTAATTAATTCGCTGCAAGAGCGTTATTCATGAGGTAGCGCGTACAGATGCAGAAAGGATAGAACATGACCGGCAATGGGAATTTAGAGAATGCTACCAATGATAAAAATGCTTTGCAAGAGTTTGCCGATATCAAAACTCATGTCCGGGATACATTCGATTTATCGATTACTCTCGAGAAGGCCTATCAAGCGAAAAATTCATTAAAGAATAGCGATAAGCGTATTATTGGAAATAAACTGGACACAGGAAGAAAGCTTGATAGAGATCAATCCTTAGAAAGGGAATAGACATAAGGATACTTTTCGGTAATTCTAATTGTCGTTGGTAGGTAATTATAATTGTCGTTGAACACCACTGTTAACAACTTCTCCTGTTTCTTTGGAGACAAGAATGTCTGATCAATATCAGAATCTGAAGGCTGGGTTGAAGAAGGCTGAATTCCGTATTTCGCACGAATTGAATTTGAGACGAACTCAGCGTCAAAGATTATAGCAGCGACATCGGGTTTTTCTTTGAAACAAACGATTGTATTATTTGCGCTCGGCTTGGAGAAGCAATATGTTTGACCACCATAAGTCGTTGTATGCGCATTGCACCTAGGATTTTGCCACAAATTCCCTGCAAGCATCTTCCGGACCCATGTTCAGATATGTTTCTGTCGTCATCAATCGATCGTGACCTAAGAACTGCTGGTGTTCCTCAAAATATTATATTTTATCCATTCATAAAACCAAATATCAGAAATTACATACCGGTTCTTTTCTTTTTCCAATATATCCTTTTTTACTAGCAACTTGACCGTTTTTTCTGCACCAGGGCGCGTGCCTATTTGATGTCTTAGCAGAAAATCATTTGAAAATATATTTTCAATGGTTTCCGAAGCGATTCCTTCCAGCATGCGCTGCTGCACACCGGTGAGGTTCTCCCAGATGGTTTCATAGGAGGAGAGATTTCTTTTGACGATAGTTTTTATTGTTTCATCAATATGTTCGATGTTGAATTTTTTTGTATGGAAATAATTGTCATAAAGTTCATGAGCGAGATATTGAATATAATAGGGAATACCGTGAGCCTTTTGCACTATAAGTCCAGGGATCTTATCGTCATATTTAAAACCGTGTTTACTAAATGTATTTGAAAGATATTTTTCCCAGGCAACAGTATTTATTTTATCAAGGCTGATTACCGGTCCTATGCCATAAAATGCTCTGCTTTTATTCATCACCATCCCTTCAATGATCTCTTTCTTAGACCCGCAAAAAACATACCCAACTTTGTCTTGTGCTTGAACGATTGCTCTCAAAAACTTTTCTATTTTCTGATCGCTGAATTTTAAAACTTCCTGGAATTCATCCAGTAAGATCACTACTCTTGCATGATGTTTTTCGGCATATCTTTGGGCATAATTCAAAAGATCTTCGAGAATATTAAATGTTTCTTGTTCTTTTGGTTTCGCGTCTATTTGTACCGAAACTTCACCTTCTTTGTCTATGGATATAATTGGGCGGAGAGCTGAAATGATATCCTTGATAAACTTAAATACTTTTTCAAATGTCACTGACTCAAATTTTGACAACTCCTTTGCTAAAGCGGCCGCCAGCCGCTCTACCGATGAACACTTAAACAAATCTATGTAGGCAACCTTAATCCCCTTTTGTTCAAGATCATGTTTTACTCTTAATACGAGTGATGTTTTTCCGTATCGACGAGGAGAAATAAGAAATATCTTCTGGCTATCCGATAAATCTCTTTCCAAGTCTTTTATTTCTTTTTCCCGATTGATAAAGGCCGACCCCTTAACAAACTCACCATACAAAAATGGATTCACAAGAATATTCTCCTCGTTTAAAATAAAAAAACCTTTTGGTTTAAAACCTTTCGGTTTAGATTATACATTATTTAAATTACATAGGGGTAGGGGACGCAGCTGATAGTGTTGACAGATTGTCATTCTCTAACTATATAATCAAATATTTTCTTGTCAGTTTCAATTATTTTTTCTCCCCTTGCATACATCCGGCTTATCCCGCTGGAGTTCACCTTCATTATTTTTGCCGGCTGGTTTCCGTTTAGTCCCGCATATTTCATAAAATTTTAATCATCTACCACTTTTTTTCTATACCGGCCTTTTTATTTTACCCGTCTTCAACAAAAAGAGCAACATATTTTTTCGGGATTATTTTTCAAACGATGAGTTGTGTTAATTATTGACATTCGCATAAGTAATGGATACGAGCTATTGCGAGTTGTGCTTGAAACTTAGCCTACAGTGAAAGACATCTCCTCTCCCGCAAGCAGGCTGGGTCACAATAGCCATTTTGCGTGGCAGCCGCAGGCTTTAGCCTGCGGCTACCCAAACAGGGATTGTGACCCACCCTGCTTGCGGGAGAGGGAGCTTAGTTGAACTTGATACTTCACACTCCCCGGGTTAAGCTGACGAAAATATCTTCCAAGGAGGGAAAAATTTCTTCCACTTGCAGCTCTAAATTTTTGGCGCCGGCAAACTCGGAAATTTGTTTTCCGGCAGTTTGCGGCTCAGCGGTAGTCACGTGCAAATATTGTCCGGAGGTGTTCACTTCTAAAACCGCCGGCAGTCGTTGGAGATCGCTGATAAATTTTATCAGGGATGTTTCAGTTTTCAACTCCAGTATTTTTTCTTTCCTAAATTCTTTTTTTAATTCCTGCGGACTACCCATCGCCACAATTTTACCCTGATAGATAAAAGACAGGCGGTTACAGCGTTCGGCTTCGTTCATGTAATGGGTGCTGATGAATACGGTGATTCGCTGTTGGGCAAATCCGTAGAGCATCGCCCAAATTTCCCGCGAGGACAAGGGGTCAACTCCGGCGGTGGGTTCATCTAAAAACAAAATCCGGGGATGATGGGCAACGGCACAGGCCAAAGCCAGTTTCTGTTTTGTGCCGCCGGACAAATTTGCCGTTAAGGTTTTCCGGTATTGGGCTATCCGGAATTTTTCCAACAGATCGGCCTGCTCCGCAGAACCGCTAAATCCGGAATGAGGGTTATAAAGATTGGTAAAAAAATTAAGATTTTCTTCCACCGTCAGGTCTTCGTAAAGACTAAACCGCTGGGCGGTGTAACCGATAATCTCCTTGATTTTTTCCGATTCTTTGATCACATCAAACTCCCCCACCCGTCCTTTGCCGCTGGAGGGAGCCAGTATCCCGCAAAGCATCCGGATCGCCGTGGTTTTACCTGAACCGTTGGGGCCGATAAAACCAAAAATTTCTCCGGTTTGCACCTGAAAAGTAGCCTGATCCACCGCCACCAGCGAGCCAAACTTTTTAGTTAATTTTTCCACCTCGATAAACATGTTTTCCTTTGAGAGAAAGACTTCACCTATCCCCTTCCCTTACGGTAAAAGGACAAATCAATGTAGGGCAAGCCTTTAGGCTTGCGTCTTTAAAAAAACGCAGGGCTAAAGCCCTGCCCTACTTTCTTGCCAAATCATTCAAATTTAGCGTCAACAATTTTCAATTTCCTATACCGGTAATTTCCGCGTCGCAGGGCATGCCGGGTTTTAATTCCTCGTTTTCGTTGGCCGGTTTTATTTTGATCGAATAAATTCTTCTGGTTCTTTCTTCCTCGGTTTGCACATTCTTCGGGGTGAACTCGGAAAAAGAAGCGATATAAATTATTTTCCCCGGGTAAACCTTGTCAGGGAAAGAATCCACCTTAATCTGCGCCGGCTGGTTCAATTTAATCTTTCCCAGATCTTTTTCCGGGATATAAACCTTGGCATAGACATCCTTGAGACTGCCGATGCTGATAATGGTTTGCCCGGAAGAAACTGTTTCCCCCTGAAATTTTCCCTTTAACAGCACCACACCGTCAATCGGCGAGATTAAACACTGGTCTTGAAAAGCGATCCGGGCATCCTCCAGTTGTTCTTTGGGCAGAGCGCCGCTATGGAAAAGAGATTCCGCTCTCTCCAAATCTTTTTTTCGTTTATCATAAAGATCCAGATAGCCCAATAATTGATCTTTTTTTACCTCTTCTCCCTCACTGACTGCCAAACTGACCACCCGGCCGGAAATTTTCGAACCAAGATGCACCTCATCCAGTTCAATCCGGCCGTGAAGGACCAGGCGGTCATTTTTGTTGTTCAGGCCGCAGCCGGAGAACAGAAGACAAAATGTCAGCGTCCAAAAAAAAATTTTATTTCTCATAATTTGCGCTCCTTTAACTACCGGGTAATGTCAAAACTCTTTTCCCTCTCCCCTTGTGGGAGAGGGGAAAAACATCAATTACCGACCGGGCCGCCGGCAAGGAACTTCAATAAAAAGTATGACCGGGCGGTTTTATACCGGGTGTAATGTAAATTGGCTTGAGCGTTTTGGAGAGCCGTCTGGGCATCCAAAAGTTCTATCTGCGTGGACAACCCTTCCTGAAACCTGGTCCGGGCGATCTGCAAGCCCAGCTCGGCAGCCTGAATATTTGCCTCCTGGGAAACAATCAACTGTTTGGTTTGGGTAAAATCCAGCCAGGCTTTTTCCACCTCCCGGGCAATATTTTCTTCCGTATCTTCTTTTTGGAGAACATTCTTTTCCAAAATAAGTCTGTTTTTCTCAACCAGCGCGGCGGTTCTTAAACCATCGAAGAGAGGAAAATTTATCTTCACCCCAATTGAGGACAAATTTTCCCATTTTTCCTGGTTTTCAAACGGGTTAAGATAATTGTAATTTAAAAAAGCGGAAACGGCAGGTTTGTTCAAAGCCGCATCCATTTTAAGCTGGTTGGCCATACCCGCCCTTTCCAACTCCAGCAGTTTGAGGCTGGTATTATAAGCCAGGGCCTCCTGCAAATTTTTTTCCTTTCCTTCGTCAGGAAAATTAAAGGGCAAATCTTCCGGCGACAGGCGATCGTTAACTTTTGTTCCTAACAACAGTTCCAAATCGGCCCAGGCCATCTTTAATTCATTTTCCGCCCAGAGGATGTTCGGCTTTAAATTTTCCGCCTCAACGCCGGCCCGCACCGTCTCATAGCGGCTCAGTTTGCCCCGGCGATATTTCTCTTTGGCTGAACGCAGATTTTCCTCCGCCGTCTGCCAGGATTCTTTATAGACGGCAACATTTTTCCGCAGATAGACCAGCCGGTAAAATATTTCCTTTAAATTAAAAATCAGTTGATTTTCCAGATAGCGTAATTTTTCCTCTTCTATTTTGACGATATTTCTGGTTTTATCGACGGCGTTTAAGGTTTTCCCCCAATCGTAAATCAGCTGGTTTACTCCAACCCCGGCTAAATAATTGTTATGGAACCCCATCTGGATCGAACCCCGGCCCGGCAGATTAATCCGTTGTTCTTTATCGTAATAGGTATAGTTGGCATTTAAAGAAAGCTGGGGCCAAGAGTAACTTTTCGCCTCCTTAACCCCTTGCCCGGCGATGGCGATTTGTTTCTTCTGCTGCAAAATCTGTTTATTGTTTTGCCGGCTTAAAGCAATGGCTTCATCGATAGTTAAAGCAGACAGGGGATTGTTGCTCAAGAACAATAAAAGGAAGGAAAAAAAAACCCGCTGGATCAAAAGTATTTTTTTCATAAATTAATCCTGATCACTCAATGCGTTTTATTATATAAAATTTATCGAAAATAGTTAACTTTAAAATAATAATGTTACTGGGATTTTGCCATAAGCGATTTTGCCGTCGATTTGTTTGATCATGGTCTTTTTTTGTTGGTATTTTCTTCCGACGAATGGTCATTTATTACATCGCCATATTCACGTAAGAACCTTTTTGGGTCACTGCTAAAAAAATATTTTGGCGGCTTGCCGAGCAGTATCATTAATTCCTCCAGATCGAATATACCGTAATACTCATCACTAATTATTACTATTTTATTTCTTGTTTCCATAGATGAATGACGGCTAAATCTCCTTATCCCCTCTTCAGTGATTTCCTTGCCTATACTTGTTCGATAGGCATTGCACAGATTAAACATGCATAAAGTTAAAAACATATGTGTTCTCATCGCCGTCTCAGTTTTCTTTGGCACACTGTTTATTAACCACCCCTGCTTTAATTCTCTAAAGGTTGTATTCTCTATATTTAATGGGTTCGCAATAAAATCCTTCTATACTTGCTTTTTTTATTATGTTCTTCATCCCCATACTGATCGTAACTTGGCAACCCTCTAAGGCCAGTTACTTCAATTTTCTCATTGGCTTCACGCCATACACCGGTATCTTTATCACTGCAAATGTTTCTATGCTCTCGAGCATCTTTGGTTATATCCATTGTTGTCTTCGAAGGTATTACAAAATCTATATTATGCTTATGTTTCAATTTCCAAAGATCCAGCCCATCGATAAATCCTCTATCTATAAGTAATACTCTCATTTTTACGATAGAAATTAAAACTTTCTACCTCTTCAACAGTTTTTTTTTTCTGCCGCCAGCCGCGTGGATTACGGGCAAAAATCTGGAGAGTTTGGCACTGAAGCGCTTGGGCTTCCTCTAACGCTTTCTCTAAACCATTTCGAATGGAACAGTGGACTCCAATCCGCAAAATTTTATACCCCTTGACTATTAGTTTTTTCTTTTATAAAATTATGACTCTGTAAGTTGCTTTCCTCTCCCTTGACGGGAGAGGATTAAGGTGAGGGTGTATCTTTTAAAAAACTGTCCCCTCACCCTACCCTCTCCCACAAGGGGAGAGGGAATATCAAGATTAATAGGCTCTTTGCTTAAGCCGGAGTGGCGAAACTGGCAGACGCAGCAGACTCAAAATCTGCCGCCTCTTTGGAGGCATGGGGGTTCAAGTCCCTTCTCCGGCACTATTTCTTTACCCCATCGGCACTGTAAAAAAGAATTTACTTCCCTGATCGAGGCGGCTTTCTACCCAAACTTTTCCGCCCTGTTCTTCGACCAGCCGTTTTACCAAAGCCAACCCCAATCCAGCGCCCACTATTTGTCCGGTAAAATATTCTTCAATCTGATAAAATTTTTGGAAGATCTTTTCTCGTTCTTCGGGGGGTATACCTTTGCCGTTGTCACTTACACAAATTTGCAAAAATTTATTATTTTCTGCGGGCCGGCAGGAAACATCAATTTGTTTAATCGAATTCCGATTAAATTTTATCGCATTATCAAAAATTTGGTGGAATATTTCTTTCGTTTTCGCCAAATCCAGGGCTAAAACAAATTTTCCCTCTACGCTCAGCCAATTCAACTGAATATTCTCGGCCAATAACCCGTCAGTTAAAGATTGTTTTATTTCCTTGACTAGCATATCCCACGCCACTTTTTCGATCTTTAGCTCCAAATTACTGCCTTCGATAACGGTAAAATTAAGCAGTTGATTGACCAATGCTGTCAACAATTTGGTTTGTTCCAGACTACTGGAAACCGCTTTCTTGCTAAAAGGAGCAAGCCCCTCGCCGCTTTTTTCTTCATAAAGCAAGGAAAGATATCCGTTAATTGTTGTTAACGGTGTCCTTAATTTATGAGATACCAGCGAAATAAAACTGTGTTTTAACATATTTTCCTTATATTCATCAGTGATATCGCGCAGGATAAAAATATATCCGCAGGCCGCATTGCTTTCACCGGCCAGTCTGTTCACCAGGCCGGATAAATAAATACTTTTTCCCTCCTTGCGGGAAAACTGGCAGTTAAAATATTTATCCTCCCGAACCGCAAAAATTTCCTCCCAAGCGGGTTGAGCGTCAAACCCATTAAAAATGGAACTAATCTTCTGACCGAGAAGCTGAGTTGTGTCTGAATTAAAAAACGGACCGGCGGCTTGATTGATCATCAAAATATTGCCCTCTCCGTCAGTAAAAATAGCGCCGTCACTCATGCCGTTAAATATTGTTTCAATTTTCTCTTTCTCCAGCTTCAAGGTCTGGAAAAGCCGGGCATTCTCTATGGCGATCGCCGCTTGGCTGGCAAAAGATTGTAAAAAAGGCAGATCTGCCTGATCAAAATAACCGCGCGAAAGATGATTGATGCACTCCATCACTCCAATAATTTTTTCTTTAATCTTTAAAGGAACGCAAATTATCGAGCGGGTAACGAATTTACTGGCCGCATCGGCTTGTTTAGCCCAACGAGGATCTTTGGCGACATCCTTAATGATTAAAGGTTCCCCTTCTTTGGCTACCCAGCCGGCAATGCCTTCACCCAATTTTAGCCGTATTTGTTTGACCGCTGATCCCTTCTCACCCAAAGCCACTTGAAAGGAAAGCTCCTCGCCGGTCTCGTCCAGCAGCATCAAGGACGAGACCTCGGCATCAACCACCTTAGCAGCCAAATTCATGATTGTGTTCAATAACTGATTCAGATCCAACGTCGAAGACAAAATATAATTAGCTTCCAAAAGCAGCCCGATTTTTCCAGAAATCCCTTCAATCATTTTTTTAACCCTCGCTAGAACTTAGTCCCTTCGGTATGAACTTTTTTATTCCCTCTTTTATAAAGAGGGGTAGGGGAGATTTGATCAATATTTTAAAATCCCCCTTAATCCCCCTTTCAAAAGGGGGAACACACATAGGCCTTAAATGAACGGAACGGTCGCGACCGTTCCCTACCTACTATAATATATCTTTTCTTTTCAAGACAGCCGGTTCTGGAAGAACAATTCCGCCGGAAACAATTAACTTTAAGGCTTCGTCTACGGTAATCGACATGGGATGAACATTTTGTTCGGGAACTAACAAAAGAAAACCGCTCGTTGGATTAGGAGTTGTCGGAATAAAAACATTAAACAAAAATTTACCGGAATGCTCAGTAGTTTCCCATTTTTTTTCATTGGTAATAAAACCAACCGCATAGCTTCCCGGATGAGGAAACTCCACATAAACAACTCGTTGGTAGCCGCTTTTCCTCCCGAACAAGATATCGGTCAATTTCTGGGTCGAAGAATAGATTCCCCGCACAAACGGGATATACAAAACCAACCGTTCTAACCGTTTCAAAAAAATTCGCCCGAATAAACTTGCCGCAATAAACCCAACCAGCCAGACGAATAAAATCATCAAGATTACACTAATTATTTTTACCAATTCCAGGGGGATCGGCCGCAAGTAATTTTGGAACAGATAACCAACCGCAGGAGTAAAAAGATTGCCGATAAAATTAAGCAAAAAGATGAGGATATAGTAGGTAATAATAAGCGGAAGAACGATAAGCAAACCAGTAAAAAAATAACCACGAAATATACGTTTTATTTTGCCCATTGTTCTGTTCCCGGTTTTTGGAACTTAGCGCACCCTCGGCGCGGACTTTTCTAAATTCCCCTTTTTCTAAAAACTTTCAAATGCCTATGGAACTTGAATCTTGCAACCTGTTAACAAAGATGTTTTCTTAACATATCTCTAAATTGGGTTAATTCAAACGGTTTGGCTAAATAATCGTCGGCCCCGCAGTTCAATATTTTCTCCCGGTTTTCCGGAGTATCGAAACCGGTAATCGCAATAATTTTCGCCGTCTGCAATCCAGGATTCAGCCGTAAATTTTTACAAATCTCAAACCCGTCCGAATCCGGCAGCATTAAATCCAATACAATCAGTTCCGGGGCGGATTTTGCCACCTCGAACCCGACACTTAGACCATTTCTGGCATAAGACACTTCTGTTGCTATCTCAAAAGATGCTAAAGCAAATTTAACAAATTCCATTACATCCAGGTCATCTTCAATGATTAGCACCCTTATTTTTTCTCTCATTTCACCCCGCAAGCGGCAGCTTAATCGTAAAAGTTGTTCCCTTTCCTTCTCCCGGACTGCTCACGTCAATTGTCCCATTATGATTTTTAATTATTCCAAAACTGATCGTTAACCCTAAACCTGTGCCTTTACCGATTTCTTTGGTGGTAAAAAACGGTTCAAAAATTCTGGCTAAATGGTCACTCTTTATTCCCATTCCCGTATCAGAAAAACTGATCTGCGCATAACCGCTCTGTTTGCTTTTTCTTTCCTTATCAACAACTGCCGGCGCAGAAACTTTTTGGACAATTATGTCTAGTTTACCTCCCTTAGGCATAGCCTGCAAGGCGTTGGTAACCAAATTGAGAAAAACCTGTTGTAAATGCGAAGGGCTGACCTTAAGCAACGGTAAATCTTTGGGGAAATCCCAAATTACCTCAATTTTGGCTCTTTCCAAATCAGAAGAAGTTAGCGCCACCGAAGCTTCGATGAGTTCGACTATATCGGCTTCTTCAAAATGATAGTCTTCCTGACGGGAAAAATCCAACAAACCCCGGACAATCTTCCGGCAGCGAAGCGCCGCCCGTTCAATTTTTTCTATATGTTCAAGCACAACAGGATTTTCCGACATCTTCTCTTTTAAAATTTGAGCCTGACCCAAAACCCCGGTTAAAGGATTATTAATCTCGTGCGCCACACCTCCCGCCAACTGTCCCACCGCCGACATCCGATTCATCGTAATAATCTGCAATTGTAACTTTTTCAAATTAGTCGCCATTTCGTTAAATGATTTAGCCAACTCTCCAAACTCGTCACTGGAAACATGTTCCATGCGATATCCCAAAAGCCCCGAACCGATGTTTCGCGCCCCCTCTTGCAAGGAATAAAGCGGAAAGATAATCGAGCGAAAAATTCTCAAGGAAAGAATTACCCCTAATATTATCGAAACAACCAGAACAAAAACAGAAATAAAAATACCGGTTTGGGCTACCCGCTCGGCTCTCGCTTGAGAAAAGACTGTTTGGGTGAGCTGTTTTTCCAGCAAACTTTTTAGAGAATCTCTCATCTCCTGAGACATCCGATTATATTCGCTGTTTGCTTTCTTTAAGGCCTTAACCCGATCACCCTGTTCGTAGACGGCAATCAATTCCTGAGCAAGTAATACGATCTGTTTGTAATGGATTTCTAATTGAGCTGCGTTTTCATCGGAATTAATATTTTTCAATTCTCCAAACTTTTCTTCCACTGCCTTCTCATAATCTAAAAATTTTTTCTTTTCTCCGGCCTCCCCCAAAAGCAAATAGTAATCTAAAGTTTTCAGTTGTTTGTCAATTGAACCGGTTAACTCTTTAACTAAATTGGTAACCGTTAAATCTTGTAAAGATTGCCTAAAATAGAATTTTCCTTTGATACTGCTGGCAATTAAACTTATTCCGACAACTCCTACCAACAAGATCATCGTTACAAAAGAAATTGCTAATCTATTTCTTATGGTCATTTGGCCTTACACTCCCATTATTTTTTATCTAGCCACAATAATTACACCGTTTAAGGTTTTTCCTTCGGCCTCAATTTGATAGATATATACCCCGCTGCTTACCGCATTACCCTGATCATCCCGGCCATTCCAAACCAAAGAATCCCTCTCTCCACCCCAATGCAAATTTACCGTTTCCCGGCCTAATATGTCAAAAATCCGGCAGGAAACAAGACTATCTTGAGGATTGCTAAAATAAAAATACACCAGATCATTTAAGCCATCGTTGTTCGGCGTGAAAATCCGCGGATAGACCTTCGTTAATTCAAACTCATCTGCAGCCGCCAAGGTTAAATTCAAAAACACAAAGGCGATTAAGACAGATTTTATTAAAACCTTAAACACTTTCATCAAGTAAACCTCACTATACTTTCTTTTGCAAGATTTGGGGTAGGGAACGCATATATGCGTTCCTTACAACTTGCAAAGCAGGAGTTTTTTTCCCTCTTTAAAAAGAGGGGTAGGTGAGATTTGATCAATATTTATAATTTTCAAAATCCCCCTTAATCCCCCTTTATCAAAGGGGGAAAACTTCAACAAACAGCGATGGCGCTGTATCCGACAATAATATACACTCAAATCACCTAATTAATCAATTGTTTTTTATTTATCTGCCTATTTTGTTTTTTCTGCGTAGTAAATATAAATGTCCACCCGACGGTTCTTTGCCCGGCCGGATTCTGTAGAATTATCTCCAATTGCCTTTTTTTCGCCATAACCGACTAAAAAGAACCGGCGCGCATCTAATTTGCCTTTATCCGCCATGTAAAAAAATATGTTTAAAGCCCGGGCCTCAGAAAGTTCTTTGTTTGTAGAGTAAAAAAGGCCGCTCACCGGAAGATTATCCGAGTAACCTTCTATCCGGACCGCCAAATCTTTTTTACGACTCAGCATCTCGACAACTTTTTTTAAGACCGGCTGCCAACGCGTTTTAACCTTATTCTTCCCTTGGTCAAAATATATTCGAATCAATAATTGTTCTTTTTGAACTTTAACTTCTTCCGCAGTCATAAGTTCTTTCCTCTCTGCTGCCGGCGGCGGTATTTTAGCTTCAACAATTTCCCGCTTCGCTTCAGCGGTTACCGTTAACTCTTTTTTTACCGAGCGGCCTAAACCATCATAAAAAACAACTTCAAATTTATTCTTGCCTTCTTTAAGGTTCATCTGACAATGGAAGCTTAAATTGGCAATATCCAAAGTGGCCAGGACAGCATCCGGATTAACCACTATTTTATCCACATTCGCCAAATTAAACCTGCCGGAAAGCGCCCAGCTGCCCACAAACAATTTTTTCTTAGGTTCATCCAAAACCAGTTTTGGCCCGGCTATTTTTATTTTAATATAATCAAGCGCTTCGTTAGACCGGTTGTTTTTATCTACAGCTTTTAATTTTACATAATAAATATCTTCTTGATCAATCAAACTATTTAAATCCCAACTGATCAGAACCGCTTCTTTCTTTTTTCTCTGATCACCGGCAATTTGCATCCCTTTCTCCAGCCAAAGTGAGGGGAAAACCGAACTATTATAGCTGGCCGCCAAAGTTTTAATCTTATACTCGCTGCTCACTGATCCTTGAAACGATATTTCCGAACCCGCTTCTTTGTCTCCGAGCACATATTCTTTAATTCCGATATTCAATTTAACCTGAGGGACTTTTTTATCAAACCGGCCAAGGCCGCCATCGGTACCGATCCACAAATAATTGCCATCAACCGCCAGGGCCGTAACCGAATCTTCTTCCAAGCCGCCCGCGGTAACTTCAGAATTAAAAACACGCCAGCTCGAATTCGAAATATTTAAAGAATTCATACCGCTGAATGTTCCCACCCAGAGATACTGCCCGTCCGACTCTATTGTCTGCACAAAATCGTCTCCCAAACCGTTCTCTGCCGTAAATGACTTCCATTCCTTTTTAAACAAGTCATATTCACGGATCCCTCCGCCGTTAGTTGCCAACCAAATATACTTGCCGATACCGGTCATCCCAACATAACCGTAAAGGGAAGTTGGCGGGGTTAATCTTTGCCATTTCCTGCTTTTTAAATTATAAATATCGATACTGGAACCTGTGGCAGCGATATAAAGATCGCCGCCAATCCGGAAAAGACATTTTACTTTATTACCGCTTAAACCGTCATTCGAATTATACAAAAGAAAACCGGCTTTATCAGTAAAGACTCCAGCGCCTTCCACAAGACCGTTGTCGCAGCCGATCCATAAATTTGGTTCATTCCAAACAAGAGCGTTAATTTGTTTTAATTCGATGTTTTGCGGTATCGTCAATTTTCCCCATTTATTGGTATCCTTCCTTAAGTAAAATATTTCCTTAGCCGTAGCGCACCAGACTACTTTTTCATCAACTAAAAGAGTATTTACCCCGCCCTTGATCTGTTCATAACTTTTCCACTTTTGTTTATCTTTTTGCCAACTCCAAAGTTTTTCTTTTGTTCCTACCCAGACCAGATTATTATCTACCGCCAATGAAGTAATTTGAGAACCGGCTTTTTTATCCGGCAGAGGATACCACTTCCAATCGGAGAGTTTACCATCCTTCCGGCCAAAAACGAAAGAGGGAATAAGCATTACTATAGTAACAACTCCGACCATCGTCAATCTCCGGCAATAGCTATAAAAATTTGCAGTTGTTTGAAGAAGAGACATCTGCTTAATTTCCTCCTCGAAGTTTGTTTTCTTTGTTCAACGCCCGTTTCTTATAGAGAATAATTCTTTCGTTTGTCGGATCATATTTCAAGGCGCCATTGAACGAAGCGATGGCTTCCTTTAACTTATCTTCACGGAAATAAATAATTCCCTGGGCCACATTGGCTTTAACATACAGTTCTTTTGTTTTTGGTTCTCCCGACAAGATTTCCAAAATACCTTTACACAACTTGATTGTTTCTAAATAATTTCCTTCATTAAAAGTCACCACCGCTTGCTGATAACTTTTTTCCACCTTGTTAAAATAATCTTTTTTGGCTTTGGCAATCCCTTGTCTGGCCGGAACATTATCCGGTCTTAACTCCAGAATTTTTTCCCAAAGTTCTATGGCCGAAGCATAAGAAAATTTTTCATACAATGCGCCGGCCTTCTTGGAGATAGAGGCAATAGTATTCTCCATTACCAGCCTGACCTTTTCATTGCGAGGCGCTATTTCCAACGCCTTCTGCCATTCATTCCATGCGGATTTATAATCCTGCTTGTTAACATAAGCTTCGCCTTCACGAACAAAACCGTCGATAATTTTCTGTTTATCATTTTGTTCGAGTTCAGTGATTTTCTGTTTAACCAGGCGTATCTTCTCTCCTAAACCCGGATAATCTTCGTATCGTTTGGCCAACTCCTGGTATTGAGCTAAAGACTCCGAATAAGAACCGGAGATAAAATACATACCGCCCTTTTTCAAAAATCCGGCAATTTCTGCGTTTAACTTCTCAATTTTTTCTTCAGCCATAGTTTGATCTTCATCCGCAGACAGTATTTGCCGCCAGATTTCCTTGGCCTTCTTCCACTGCAAAGAAGAATATAAAGACTCGGCTTTTTGGTAGTTTTCGTCCGTCGTTTTTTTCTGAACAGCCAATATTTCTTTTAAATACTGCCGGGCAATTATATTTTTGGGGTCTTGATCAAGAATCAAATTAAATTCTTCGATAGCCTCGGCAGTTTTACTTTGTTTAAAAAAATCTATTCCTCTGGCTATGTGAAACATAATTTTTCTTTCTTCAAAGCTTAAGGTTTTTTTAGGAATAATTTTCTGGGCGTCAGGCTTGATTTTTGCCTTTTCAAAATTCCAGCTAATCGAAAAATGATGACTATTCCGGGTATTAGTAATTTCACTAAGAAAATCGGTAAAAGCATAATCGAATTGCCAGCTTCGATATTTGTATCCGCCGCCTAAATTAATCGAATGATAATTGTAGTTGCCTAACTTTAACCCTCCGCGCAAAGCCGCCCGTTGATACATAAACAACTTTTCCATTCCCACTAATAAACTATATTTTTTCTGCCGGGCAACCAGATCCAGAGCAATGCTATCGTCCTCCTCCCGGAAAGCTACCCCCAATTTATAATTGATCGGCTGCTTTTCACTTCCTCCCTGCAAAGAGACATCAGGCCTGGTTAAATTACCTACCGACAACCCCCAATTATATCGGGAAAGCGCCTGGTAAAGAAAGCCGGCATCTACTGTGACCGCAGATTTACTGCGCCTGTTTTTAAAGAGGGGATCTAATTCACCGGTAAGATTTTCGGATTGATCGATCGCATTTTGCATATCTGGAATCGAAGAAAACTTTTTTTCTAATAATTTCAGGTTTAAGCCGGCAGAAAAAAGCGGCCTGATTTCCTGCGCATAAGACAGTAAAAAAGTGTTTTCCGAATACAGTCCGGCGGTATCGAAGTTAAGCCAGCCGACACCCAATTTTCCCTGTCTTCTTTGCAGAGGATGAATATAGCCAAAAAAAGAATAACCTAAGTCAGATTGATCAGCCAGCCCAAAAAAAAGACGGCTGTAATCGGTAAGAAATTGAGCCTGTTGCAGCTGGGTCATCCCGGCCGGATTGTAATAGATGGCGGTTACATCATCACTGATCGCAGTAAAAGCCTGGGCCATCCCGGCCGCTTTGCCTCCTAAATCCAAACTTTCAAAGGAAGCAAACAAATCAATACGGGCAAGCAAAGATAAAAACAGAAAAAAAATAAATTTAGAGCGCCTACAATGCGAGAGTTCCCCTCTTTGCATGTCTATTTTGTCTATCCCCAAATTTTTATCCAATCGGCAAACTCCAGTTTTTTGCGTAACCCTTCTTTTCGGTTAAATCCTATCTTGAAAAAGGCCTGTCGATCTCCTGCCTTTATTTTCCTTTTTTGGGTAAACAATTTCACCCGCTGCCTTGTTGACAAACGGACGCCAAGACTGCTGGTTTTTTCCAGAAAAATTCTGACTAATTTTTTTCCGTCTTCCATTTTACCCAAGGCGCTCAGCAATATCGCCGGCCGCCCTTTTTTCATCTGGATCGGGGTAAACCATACATCCAGCGCCCCGCCGGCAAATAATCTTTCCATTACGTAAGGAAAAAGCTGAGGATTCATATCATCGATATTCGCCTCGATCAACAGCGCTTCATCATGATTATAGAAAGGTGAAAAGGAAGGAGTTTCTTTCATTTTTTTCTGCTCCCGGCCAATGAATAAGCGCAAAAGGTTGGCCTGAGCAGGCAAATCGAATGTTCCTGCTCCTAAACCAAATTTGTCGATGGTCATTAAAGGCATCTGGCCGAAAGAACTGGACAAAGAAGCGGCTATCGCCGCACCGGTTGGGGTGACTAACTCTTCTAGGATGCCCGTAGTATAGATGGGTATTTTTTTTTCTTGAAGGATAGCCATGCTGGCTGGAGCGCAGCTGCCAACATTTAAAGGTGAGCAGCAAATTTTTTTTATTTTTAAGAAATCCAAAGCTAAAACTACGCCGGCGATATCAACGATCGTATCTAAAGAAGCCAGCTCGTGGAAGCGCGCAGCTTTTTTGTGAACTTTATGCACCTTTGCTTCGGTTTCCGCCAACAGATTAAATACTTTTGCTATCTGCGTTTTTAAAAGAGGGGAGAGACTGCTTTTTCTGACTAAATCAAAAATAACCTGAGGAGATGAAAAATATTTTTCTCCCTTTATTTTTATTTGGACCGCCGGCAGCATTTTCTTTTCCACTAAATCAGCGGTGAGATCCCAGTTTTTCACCGGAAGAAAAGACAACTTCTTTTTCAGAAAATCAACAGGCACACCGGCATTGATGAGACTGGCCAAAAACATATCGCCGCTTACACCTGACGAACAATCAAAATAAGCCAGCATAGGGGACATGAACCTCTCTTTGTTTACGGACACAACGATGACGTAGGGCAGGGCTTTAGCCCTGCGGTTTTAGAAACGCAAGCCTAAAGGCTTGCCCTACATTGAAATCACTTAACAATTATCTTTTAATATTGGGCGAGGAGGGAATCGAACCCTCATGGCCTTACGGCCAACGGATTTTAAGTCCGTCGTGTCTACCGTTCCACCACTCACCCATAAAAACCAGCCTAAGAGCCTAAAAGTCTAAGAGTTTAAAGATTACTATACTAACAGCAATAAATTATTTGACATCTTTTGTAGGGCAATCCTTTAGGGTTGCGTCTTTAAGCAAGGCTAAAGCCTTGCCCTACATATAAGGTTGTTTATTACCGTTAGTATAGTATTTTGCTTTTAGGCTAATAACTTTTAGGCTGACTTACCTGCGCTATTATAAAAAATTTATCGTTATTAGGCAAATTATTTTTTTCTTAATTGTTTGTTCTTTAAATGCTGATTGTAATAACGGGAAAAATAGTGCCAGCCGTTTCCCTGGGAAACAAAAAACAAATCATCGGTCTGAGCCGGGTAAAGAGCGGCTTTGAGGGAAGCCAAACCAGGATTACAGATCGGTCCGGGCGGCAAACCCAGATGCGTGTAAGTGTTGTAAGGGGAATCAACTTTCAGATCCTGATAACTTAATTGACGGCGATGTCCGCCCAAAGCATACTGCACAGTGGCGCACGACTCCAGAAACATCCGTTTCTTTAATCGATTATGGAACACCGCCGAAATATACGGGCGTTCCTCATCCTTGGCCGCTTCTTTCTCAATCAGCGAAGCCAGGGTAATTATTTCTTTTTTGCTCAATCTTAATTCCTCAGCCCGCTTGACAAATTGAGGATTAAACTCCCGCACAAATTGGTTAAGCATCGTTTCCAAAACTTTTTCTTCCGGATAATGCGGCGGAAAAAAATAGCTATTGGGGAATAAAAAACCTTCCACTTGACGTTCTTTCACCAAAGACAGAAACTTCCCGGCGGAAATAAATATTTTTTCTTCTAAAACAGCGGCGACCTGTCCCGATTCCAGTCCTTCCGGGATAGTTACTTTCAGGCTAACCGATTTTCCTTCAATTAAAGTCCGTAAAATCGGCAAAGCCGAAAAAGAATATTCCAATTGGTATGTCCCGGCCTTGATTTTTTTCTCTAAAGAAAATATTTTTGTCCAAAACAGAAAACAAAAGGAATTCGGAATTAATTTTTCGTTTTCCAGACGGAAGGAAATTTCTCTTGTCTTCATCCCCGGATCCACCGTAAAATAAACCCGCTCGCCTTTTTTATCAAGGTAAAAAAAATAGGAGACGGAAAAAAGAAAAACCAGACAGACCATCAAGATCACTAATAAAACAAATTTTTCATTCTTTTTCATAAATTAGCACATCTTTGGTGTGGGCTATTTTATTCCCTCTTTTAAAAAGAGGGGTAGGGGAGATTTGATCAATATTTTAAAATCCCCCTTAATCCCCCTTTCAAAAGGGGGAACACTTCAACAGCTATGTTTTGTATTTAAATAGTCCTGGAGGATTATTCTGGCGGCCATCCGGTCGATCTTTTTTTTGCCCTTCCTGTACCTAACACCCATCTCCTGCAAATATTTCTGCGCCTGCCAGGTGGTTAATCGTTCATCCTGATAATCGACAGGTATTTTGAACTCCTGCTCCAGGAATTTTGCGAAGGATTTCACTTTTCCCACCAGCTTTCCCGGTGTATTGTCCATGTTCATCGGCAACCCCAAAACGATCTTTTCAATTTTGTTTTCTTCAATGAACTTTTTAATTTTTTCCAGATCTTTCTTTAAATTTTCTCTTCGGATCGTCCCCAGCTCCCGGGCCAGTAACCCGCTCGGATCGCTGATCGCTGCACCAATTCTTTCCGTTCCATAATCAAGACCTAAGATCGGCATAAGTCCGTTTAGCATCCTTTTCTCTTGTCTTTAACTCGGAGATGGTTACCAATTCAAATCCTTTTTTCTTTAGTTGAGCAATTACAGATGGTAAAGCCTGCAAAGTTACCTCTACGCCGGAATGAAGTAAAATAATATCCCGGTCCCGGACTTTACCAATTATTCTCTCCACTAATTCGGCGCTATCGATATCGGCCTGATCGTGAGGGAAAACCGTCCAAAGCACCATTTGATATTGAAAAAGAGAAAAAGCTTCAATAACCTTCTGATCGTAGTGTCCTCCGGGAGGGCGAAAATAATAGGTGTTAACTTTGCATACCTGATTCAAAATCCGGCGAGTTCTCTCCAACTGGTCGACAATTTGAGTCTGACTTAGATTAATCAAGCGAATATGGTCATAAGTATGATTGGCAATCTGATGTCCTTCCATCACAATTTCCTGGGCCAGTTCCGGATAACGCTCGACCATTTTACCGACTACGAAAAAAGTTGCTTTAGCCTGTCCGTTATCTAAGATTTTTAAAATTTTTTCCGTATAATCGGGGTGCGGACCGTCATCAAAGGTAATCGCCGCGCAGTAAGGATAATTAGGAAGGACAATCTTTTTAGCCCAGGAAAAAATCTCCACGTTTCCGAAAACCAGGAAAAACAGAAAAAAAATAATAACCTGATAACGCCGGATGTAAAAATAAACCCTGGTTCTTCTACAGTAATCAGTTTTATTTGAAATTATTTTTTTCATCTGAAAATCTTTCTGCATAAGTGAATTTAGCGCACCTTCGGTGAGAGCTTTTTTATTCCCTCTTTTAAAAAGAGGGGTAGGGGAGATTTAGACAATATTTATAATTTTCCAAATCCCCCTTAATCCCCCTTTTTAAAGGGGGAAAATGCACAAAACAAACACTGAAATTCCTATACAACAACTTATTTCTCTTAAGGACCCCTTTGCTACTATATAACACTTTTTAAGAAAATTATCGAATCATTTTTATTCGGGTTAACGGCCAATAGATAAACCAGGCTTTCCCCCGCACATTGTTCTCGCTGAGCGGACCCCAGTAGCGGGAATCGAAAGACTCATCGCGGTTGTCACCCACCCGGGAATAGGGGACGTTGCGTCCTTTATTGACTTATTAATTGTTGGATTATTTTTGGTTCGTTTTTTATATGTTCTTCTCCCCGACGGTATAACTTGCTTATTCCACTTGAACTTAATTTCAATTCTTTTTCCAATCTGCTTCCACTTAATCCAAGATAATCAATGCCTATATTCACAAACACGGCCCTTGCTTTCGCTATTTTTCTCATTCTTGATTCGCCTTTTACTTGCCCAACTCTTAAATCATAATATTTTGATATGTTTTTTGACAGTTTTTCTATATCTAATTCTCTCTTAGTTTTGTCCCTTAGCTTATCCTTCTCTTCTAATCCTTTTAAGATACTCTCTACAAATACTCCGCTGCCCAATACTCTTTCATCAGATTGTTCCATTATTCCGTTTTTCCTGTTTTTCAAAACTTCTAGTAATCCTCCAGCGCTCCTGATTAATCCCCCACCGTTAAATTTACTTTGTTTCCCCAATCCTATCCCCTCTTCTACGAATTTCCTATACTTCTCTCGAGCCAGGGATATCCTGATTCCAAATCTTTCAAGCACTTCATCCGTCTCCTGCCATCCGTTTTCTCTCTTTCCCATAATTACTGAATGACCAGTCCATTCATAATCATCCAGCCTTTCCATGTCCGCTACTATTTTTGCTCTAAGCGGGTTAAGATGTATATATCTGATCAATTCCAGTAAATATTCCTCTTCTTCACAGATTATTGCTTTATATCTGTTTTGAAACAGATGCCCGCTCCTTTTGTGTCTCAGATTGAACTTTGTTGCATAGCCCGATAATAATTCCCTCATGATTCTGCTTAACTTTTTCTCTCCTGTCCTGATCAGAAGATGCGCATGGTTTACCATCAGCGCCCAGGCAAAACATTTTGCCCCGCTTCCTTCCAGACTTATACTTAAACGATTCATAAAATCTTCCCGGTCACCTTTACCGGGAAAGATTTCTCTTCTTTCTATCCCCCTCACTATTACATGATACATCAATCCTGGAATATCTATTCTTGCTTGTCTTGGCATAGCTCAATTATACCAACATCTTTATTATAAGTCAAATAACTACGCAACGTCCCCTAGTTTCAACTTCGCTTCGCTAATGACCGAGTATACTGGGCCGGATTTTGTTAAGATACTGCGCACTAACTGAATTGAGGAGATTACTTCTTTCCCAAGGTGAATTTCATTCAGTGACTTTATTTTTTGTTTCAGATCATCAAGATGGGAAGACGAGCGAACCCGGCCTAGAGTCAAGTGGGACAAAAAAGGACGCTTCTCCCGGGGAAAACCTAAAAGCAAAAGATGGTTTTCTAAAAATTCAAAAATGTCTTTTATCATCTCCCCCCCCTTCCTGACAGGGATCCAAAGCACCTTTGGAGAAAAAAGATCGGGAGCGGCAGCCAAACCATAAAGTTCCACTTCAAACTGCGCAAATTCCCGGCCAACTTGCCGGATCAGCGATTTTAATTTTACAACAGTTTCTTCGGGACAGTCGGCAAAAAACTTTAAAGTGAGATGGAAGTTTTCTTCCTCCACCCACTTCAGATCAGCCTGGCTTTTTTTTAGTTCTTCCTGAAGAGCGAGCGCTTTCTTCTTTAATTCCGTACTCAGCGATAAAGCGATAAAACAGCGCATAATAACTACCGGTTCTCGGGGTTCGGGACTCGGGGTTCGTAAATCAAAAAATAATTTTTACTTAGCCCCTTTGTGCCTCTGTCCCTATATGTATAACACTTTTTAACAATATTATCGAATTATTTTTATTCGGGTTAGCGGCCAATAGATAAACCAGGCTTTCCCCCGCACGTTGTTCTCGCTGAGCGGATCCCAGTAGCGGGAATCGAAAGACTCATCGCGGTTGTCGCCCATCATAAAATAATGACGGGCCGGCACAACTATCGGGCCGAAATTATCCCGGGGATTATCGGTATAAATGGACTTATCGCTGTGTGCGACATAAGGTTCCTGCTGCAATTCATTATTTACATAAAGCTGTTTACCTTTTACCCGGATAACATCTCCAGGCAGTCCGATACACCGTTTAATAAAATCTTTGCGTTTGCCCTTTTCCCGTTCTTCCGGAGTAAGCGCCTGAGGCGGAGCGACAAAAACCACAACATCCCGGCGATGAATTTTACGAAAAGTTAAAAATCTTTTTTCCGTAAAAGGCAGCGATAGTCCGTAGATGAACTTGTTGACAAAAAGATGGTCGCCAATTAACAAACTGTTTTTCATTGAACCGGAAGGTATCTTAAAAGCTTGAACGACAAAATACATAATCAAAAAGGCCAGGACTACCGCCGACAAACCGGTATGCACCCATTCCTTAACTTCTTTCAGCCATTTATTCAGCGAAGGTTTTATTTTCTTCTCGATCATCCGGATAATTCCCGCCTCAACCAATAAGATCAAAAAAATAGAAAAAATTCTGATCTCCATCGGCTGATCGGGGAAACCCCGGAAGATATAAATAATCAACCCTAACCCGATTGTCACTGATGTAAAAAAAATAAACTCAAACATTCTCGTCTCCTTTATTAGTCGTTAATCTTTAATACCGCCCAAAAAATATCCTGGGTTACCTCCACCTTCCCCAATTGCTTCATCTTCTTTTTTCCTTCTTTCTGTTTTTCCAAAAGTTTCCGTTTGCGGGAGATGTCTCCCCCGTAACATTTCGCCAAAACATCCTTGCGGATAGCCCGCACGCTTTCCCGGGCAATAATTTTATTGTTGATCCTGGCTTGAATGGGAACTTCAAACATCTGGCGGGGGATCAGCTCGCGCAGTTTTTCGGCAAATTTGTGTCCTTGATAATACGCTTTATCTTGATGGACAATAAAGGAAAGCGCGTCCACCGGCTCCTGATTAATCAGGATATCCAGGCGGACCAAATCATTGGTTTTGTACCCGATATGCTCATAGTCAAAAGAAGCGTATCCTTTAGAAATCGATTTTAACTGATCATAAAAATCCAAAATCACCTCGGCCAGAGGAATTTCATAGTTTAAAATAACCCGTTTTGTCCCCACATACTGCATATTCACAAACTGACTGCGCCGATTCTGACAAAGGGCCATCACCTTGCCAACTTGATCAGCCGGGATAATGATTGTGGCATAAATGTATGGTTCGGCGATTTCTTTTATTTCATTAAACGGCGGCAGTTTGGAAGGATTGTCTATTTCCGTAGTCAGCCCTTCAAAGGTGGTAATTTGGTAAATGACGTTCGGCGCGGTCATTAAAAGATTAATCCCAAATTCCCTCTCCAGGCGTTCCTTGATGATATCCATATGCAGCAGCCCGAGAAATCCACAGCGAAACCCAAAACCCAAAGCGCTGGAGGTCTCCGGAGAAAAGAAAAAGGAACAATCCGTCAGATGCAATTTTCCCAAAGCCTGCTGTAAAAGCGTGTAATCGCTGGCATTAATCGGGTAAAGCCCGCAAAAAACAAAAGGTTTTAATTCCCGATAACCAGGGTGAGGTTTAACCGTCGGGTTATCACGATCGGTAATCGTATCGCCGATCTTTACCCGATGAATGTCTTTAATTCCGGCGATGCAATAACCAACCTCTCCCGGGCCAAGCTGATCAGTCTTAATCATTTTCAAACGAAGAAAACCGATTTCCTCCACCTCATAAACATCGCCGGAAGAAACCATCAAGATCGGCATCCCGGCTTTGATTACCCCGTCAATTACCCGGATATAAACAATTACCCCTCGATAGGGATCGAAGACGGAGTCGAAAATTAACGCCGAAAGCGGTTTTGCCGTCTCCCCGGTTGGCGCAGGCACCTGATCGATAATCGCCTGGATTGTTTCCGCGGTCCCCTTGCCTTCTTTAGCGCTGACTAAAACGGGTTTTTCGTTAATCCCCAGGATCTCCTGAATTTGTTTAGTCGTGCCTTCGATATCGGATTGCGGCAAATCGATCTTGTTAATCACCGGAATAATCACCAGCTTATTATCCCTCGCCAACTGATTATTGGCCAGGGTCTGCGCCTCGACACCCTGGGAAGCATCGACCACCAGAAGGGTGCCCTCACAGGCCGCTAAGGCCCGGGAAACCTCGTAGGTAAAGTCGACATGCCCAGGGGTATCGATCAGATTTAAAATATAATTCTGCCCGTCCGGGGCGCGATAATCGATGCGGACGGCTTTCGCTTTGATGGTGATCCCCGCGTTCCCGTTCCAGCTCCATCCCATCCATGATCTGATTGCGCATATCCCGCAGCGCGATCGTTTTGGTAAACTCCAAAATCCGGTCGGCCAAGGTGGATTTACCATGATCAATATGGGCAATAATCGAAAAATTTCTAATATTTTTAATTTCCGTCATTGGGAGACTATAACAAATTTATCGCCTTTGCGTCAAGGCGAGGGAAGGCGAGCTTTTTCATAAACTTCCAGGGTCTGGCGGGCGGCTTTTTCCCAGGAAAATAGTTTTACTCTTTCTAATCCTTTGGCAATTAAGGTTTGGCGCAGATTGACATCTTCCAGAACTTTCTCCATCGCCGTGGACAATTCCTCCACACTGTAAGGATTAACCAGCGCTCCGGCTTCTCCGACCACTTCCGGCAGGGAAGCAGTATTGGAACTGACCACCGGACAACCGCAAGCCATCGCTTCTAAAGGAGGAAGCCCAAACCCCTCATATAAAGAAGGAAAAACAAAAAGTTCCGCGGCGTTGTAAAGCAAAGGAAGATCTTCAAAGGGAACCGGGCCGGTAAAGCTGACGGAATCCTGCAAACCCAACCGCTCAACAAGTGTATAAGGCTGAGGATAACGGTTATCTTTTTTCCCGGCAATAACCAATTGATAATTATCTTTGTTTTTTACTTTGGCAAAGGCCATAATCAACCGGGACAAATTTTTTGAAGGATCCTGCCTGCCCAGATAAAATAAAAATTTTTTCCTGATTCCGTATTTCTCTTTGATCGCCTCTTTCAAAGAATCATTATTGATTACTTTATAAACATCGTTGAATCCGATAGGGATTACCTTTATCTTATTTAAAGAGAAGGGGAAGACCGAGAGAATATCATTTTGGGAATAATTGGAATCAGTGATAATCGCCCCCGCCTTTTTGGCGCTTAAATACATTATTTTTTTATAAATTGACCGGAATATTACTACTTTTGATTTAAAACACATTTCCGGATGAAGATAAGGGATTAAGTCATGGATGGTAACAACCAGCTTCAATTCGTTATTCAGAAACAAGGGAAACATAAAACCAGGCGAGTGAAAAACACTGATCTTTAGTTTCTTCAATTTCCCCGGTAGTTTTAATTGATTAAAGAGGGAAAAAATTCCGTATTTTAAAAAAAGGAATTTAAAATTTTGTTTATTGTTGATATTCGCTTCCAGCAGCGTTTTGGTTTTTGGATCATTATAAATTAAAAAATATTCGTTATTTTCATCAATGAGAGCCAGACTTTTTATCAAGTTGGAAGTATATTGTTTTATCCCGCCGGTATCAATGGAAATCCAACGGCAATCGATGGCGATCTTCATCCGGTTTCTCATCTTTGCTACCATTTTCTGATGGTTTCGACAATCTTTCTTTCTATTTCCCCGTCACTGTTTCTTGCAAACAGTAGAATTTTGAACTTTAACAACAGGTACTGTTTCAACAACCACTGCTCGAACAAAGAGTGATGTTTTTTATAGTAATAAATCTGGCTTTGCCGGTAATACAATTGGGTAATCCCGCCGGTCTTAACCATAGTTTCTCCCAGCAGATGAATAATTTCCGCCGCCGGATAAAAAACAACTTTCCATCCCTTTTTTTTCACCCGCAAACAGAAATCCGGCTCTTCAAAATATAAAAATAAATTTTCATCCAGAAATCCGGCCTCTTCAAACACCTTCCGGCGGATAAACATACTGGCACCGGCAACGCTGGGAACTTCTCTTTCTTTTCTTTGAATAAGATCCACAATTACCCTGACCAAGCTAAGTTTAATGTTTTTTGGCGAAAATATTTTTTGCACAAACTCCCAGAAAAAAGAAGGTAAAAACACCCAGGACATCTGCTTTATTTTTCTATCCTTTCCGACAAGCCGCGGGCCAAGGACCCCAACTGACGGATTGTTATCCAGATAATTAACCACCTGATCAATCGACTTGGGCAAAACAATCGTATCGCTGTTTAACAGAAGCACATAATCACCACGGGCAATTTTTATACCGCGATTATTAGCCCGGCCAAAACCAAGATTCTGCCCGTTAAATATCGGTTTTATGCCCGGGTAAACACTAAGCATTTCCCTGCTGCCATCGGCAGAATTATTATCAACGACAATTATTTCATAGGAAGAGTAAGACAAGTTGGAGGAAATCGAGTCCAGGCAGTTTTTTAACAATTCTCCGGTGTTATAGTTTACAATAACGATGGAAACTTTGGGGTTGGTCATAGGGTATCAATCATAATCAAGCAACAGGTAATGACGAATAAAGATAGTTTTCGTTGTGCTTTGAATAAAAAACAGTTATTATCCAAATTGCGGCCAGTAACTCGGCGCTGATGTAGGACCAAACCGCCCCGTAAGCGCCGAATCTCGGGATTAAAATAAAATTCAGGATTAAATTTATTACCGCGCATCCGGAAACCTGCCGCAAGACGCTTTTTTCGAAACCCATCGCCAATAAGGATTGGGCAAACGGCCCGCTGATGGAGTAAATCGCGGCCCCGACAATCAACCATTGGAAAACGGGAACAGCGCTTTGATATTGACTCCCCAAAGTAAGCAGGATGAATTTATCCCCCCAAAGTAGCGCTAGAACAAGCATCGCGATTCCCATAAACAATGAAAAGGCGATGAATATTTTTCTTACCGTGTGAAATTCTTTCCGGTTGGAAGAAAAAAGATTGGAAATCGTGGGAAAGATCGCCAGGTTTAACCAGGCCTGCACCTGGATTAACACAGTCACCAATTTATAGGAAGCCGCATACAAGCCTAATTCTGCCGACGAACGGTAGATTTGCATAAAGATAATGTCCGAACCGTGATACACCTGTAATAACAGCAAAATTAGCCAAAAATAAAATGATTTTCTTAGATAAATTTTAATCCGGGAAAAAGAAAATAAGGCAAATTTTACTTTCAATAAAAACAGCACAGACACGGAGGCAAAGGTAATCGCCATAAACCTGATTAAAGGAACGATGAGATAAGACTGTGGTTTTTTGATGAAAAAAACAAAAAAAAGCAAAGAAAGAACAAAGGGTAAACTTCGGGCGATTCCGGCAATCGACATTTTTTCCAAACCCTGCCAGATCCATTCTGTATTTAAACTTAAAGGAATTAAGCTTAATACCGTGCCAATAAGAAGTATTTTCAAATCCCAGGCCGAATTAGTGAAAAACCAGACATAACCGGCAAATAGCGCGGTCATCAGCAATGAAACGATAAAGCGGAAAGACAAAATGTCGTTGAAATAAAGGTTAATTTTATCTTTGTTTTTGGCAATTTCCCGGATTCCCCAGGTGGAAAACCCAAAATCACTAAATAAAATCAGATACTGGACCACGGTTAAGGCGTAAATTATCTTCCCAAAATTTTCCGGCAGTAATACCCGGGCCAGATAAATATTACCCAGGAAACCAAAAAACATCGCCGTGGCGTTACCCAAGGCAATCCAGGAAAAATTTTGAAAAATCCTCAGTTTAATTTTCGTCATTTTTCGCGGAATTAGCGCCTGCGCCGATTAAAAGCCAGAATAAAAATTGCGGGGCCAGCCAGAAAAACAAATCGGCCGCAAACTGATTTAACATAAACCCCGTTAAACCGGCAACGATTGCCAAAATCAGTTGTTCCTGTCTTTTTTTCCATAAGATAACCAACCAATAAAAAACAAAAATTAGAAATGATCCAACTCCGGCCAAGCCGGTATCGCATAAAATACGCAGATAAATATTATCCGGGCTCTTGATCCCCGAAGACATTCTTTCCGTCCGGTATTGTTCATGAACAGCCGGATAATTTCCCAAACCCACCCCAAAAAACGGGTAGTTTTTGAATATCTGCCAGGTAGTTTTATAAGCGTCAAAGCGGTGAGAAGTAAATATTTCCGCTTTCAATCTTCCCGCATTTACTCTTTCCTTAAAAATTTGTTTAACTCGCGGGACAAAAGCCAGGGAGAGAAGGATAATCAAAGAGATAAAAATTACTTTTCTTTTAGCAAAAATATTTTTATTGCCGGAAAAATAAATTAACAAAGCAAAAAAACCGGCTAACCAGGAGCTGCGGGAAAAAGTTAGAAAAATAGTCGGGATGATCAGCGACAAGGGAATAAATTTATAAAAGTGCCGGCTGTTTTGCAAAAAACTGACCGCCAAGGGGAGAAGCATTACCAGATAAGCCGATAAAACAAGCGGATGTCCGAGAGTGGAAACACAGCGAGAACCAAAATTATACCGGCAATCATTCGGGTATTTAACATAGAGGTTTTGGAAAATAGGCTGTTTACCGGTAAAGAACTCCAGTAAAGCGATAAGACAAACAAGCGAGGCGGTAAATAATACAAATTTAACAAGATAATTTCTCCGTACATCGGTATTGACAACCCTGGAAGCAATAAAAGCTACACCCGCCCCGCGCAAAAAAAAGCTGGCCAAGCTCTTTAAAGTGTTGGTTCGATCGATGCTGGTGAACAGGCTTAAAGACAGCCCAAACATTAAAAAGATAAGCCATTTGTCAAAACCGGTTATTTTTTTCCCCTGGTTAAGCAAGGTTAAAACAACCAGGCCGGCAACACCCCCGCCAATCAGGTAAAATTCGGCAGGATAACCATTTATTGTCACTTGCTTCAGGGCAAAAAAAGGAACGAAAGAAACAAGAAAAAAAATTATCAAAACTGACCAAAAAATAAATTGTTCGATGCTGCTTGCTGTTTTATTCATCACTTTCTCAAGAAATCATCTTGCAGACGAACAATATCGTCTTCACCTAAATATTTACCGCGCGATATTTCGACAATTTCCAAAACTTTTTTCCCTATATTTTCCAGTCGATGCCTTACACCCCTGGGGATTAAAATCTTGTCGCCTTCCGCCAAGAGATGCTCCTTATTTCCCAGCGCTATTTTAGCTTTTCCGGAAACAACAAACCACTGTTCAACCCGTCTATGATGTTTTTGCAAACTCAGACGCTTACCGGAAAGGACATTGATCAACTTAATCTTAAATCCCTTCTTATGTTCCAAAACCGTGTACGCCCCCCAGGGACGAGGCGTAGTTTGATGATAAAGCACCGCTTCATCTTTTCCTAACAACCCGACCAGTTCCTTAACCCGCTCGGAAAAATTTTTAGAAATTACCAGCAACGCATCCTCGGTATCCACGATCACCAGGTTTTCCAAACCGGCGGTAGCAATAACCCGCCTATCGCCAAGAATAACGGTGTTTTTACTGCCCAGGTCCACATTTTTTCCGACAATCACATTGCTATTTTCGTCTTTCTTGTAGATTCTTTCGCTGGCCTGCCAACTGCCGACATCATCCCAGAAAATTCTGAAGGGAGCAAAAACGGTCTTTTCGCTTTTTTCCATGACGCCTTTATCAATCGAGATATTTTTCATTTTGGGATAAATTTTCTTTAAAGACTCGTATTTCAAATCCCAATTACGCACGCAATTATAGATCTCCGGTTCAAATCTTTTTACTTCCTCCAAAAACACCGACGGTTTAAACATGAACATCCCGCTGTTCCAGAAAACATTCTCCTGTTGAATCAAATATTCGGCGGTTTTGACATCCGGTTTTTCGATAAACCTTTTTATTTTATAACAGTTTAACCCGGCGATTTTCTCCGCCGCTTCGATATAACCATAACCGGTTTCCAAACGAGCCGGCAAGACACCAAAGAGGACGATGTTTCCTTTCTCGGCGGCAATAACGGACTTTTTTATCAGTTGAGAAAATTTCGCCCGATCATCCAGATAATGGTCGGAAGGAAAAATACCGGCAACTTCATCGTTAAATTTCTCCAAAATAACCTTGCAAGCGATCGTTGCCGCCGGCAGGGTATTTCTGATTTCCGGTTCCTGAATAATATTATCTTCCGAAAAATTCAAATTTAAGTCCAGGATGTTTTCTTTGACCAGGAAATGGTGTTCCTTATTCGTGATCACAAAAATCTTTTCGGCCGGAGCAAACAGATTCAAGCGCAGAAAAGTTGATTGGAGCAAGGTATGTTCATTGCCAAACTTTAACAAAAACTTCGGCCAAAACTTTCTGCTTTTCGGCCATAAGCGCGTACCGGCCCCGCCGGCTAATATTACTGGGATCATCGATTGCTCCTCAAATTCTTTTAATTTCCCTCTTTTATAAAGAGGGGTAGGGGAGATTTAGTAATCATTTTCTAAATTCCCCTCAGCCCCCCTTTCTTAAAGGGGGAAAACTTCAACAACATCGAAATTACTACAACTCTGCTAATTAATCACCACACCTAAATTTCTTAAATCACTATCCATCATAATTTTTACCAACTGTTGAAATTTAACTTTCGGCTGCCAGCCCAGTTTGGTTTTGGCTTTTGCTGAATCACCCACCAGCAAATCAACCTCGGCCGGCCGGTAAAATTTTGGTTCCAATTCCACGATGATTTCATCTATTTTCAGATTGGTGACTTTAGAATTTTTAATCGCTTTGATTCTTCCTTTTGTTCCCACGGCTTCGCCTTCCCATTCGACTTCAATCCCCAGATGATTTAACGCCGTTTCCACAAACTCTTTTACTGAATGGGTCTCGCCGGTAGAAATCACATAATCGTCCGGCTCATTTTGCTGCAGCATTAGATGCATCATCTTGACATAATCCAGGGCATAGCCCCAATCGCGGCGCGCCTCTAAATTCCCCAACTTTAAAACATCTTCTTTACCGGCTAAGATCCTGGCCAATGTATAGGTGATCTTTCTGGTGACGAACTCCAATCCGCGGCGGGGAGATTCATGATTAAAACAGATCCCCGAACAGGCAAAAAGATTATAACTTTCACGGTAATTCAAAGTAATATAGTGCGCGTAAACCTTGGAAACACCGTAAGGACTGCGGGGATAAAACGGCGTGCTTTCTTTCTGGGGAACTTCCAGCGCCTTGCCGAACATCTCCGAAGAAGAAGCATGGTAAAAGCGGGCTTCCGGCGCGAATTTCCTGATCGATTCCAATAAATACAAGGTACCCAAAGCGTTAATTTGAGTCGTTAAAACCGGCTGCCCCCAGGAAGAACCGACAAAAGATTGGGCGGCCAGATTATAGACTTCATCCGGCCGGATCGAACTAACGATTTCATCCAGCGAGGCCGGATCGGTAAGATCCCCGCTGACAAATTTAATTTTATCCAGCAGGTGCTGGAGGTTGTTAAAACCTTCAAAACTTTTTCTCCGAATTAACCCATAAACTTCGTATCCCTTTTCCAACAAAACCTCGGCTAAATATGAACCATCCTGCCCGGTAATCCCGGTAATCAACGCCTTTTTCATGGTGAAACTTCCCCCTTTTTAAAATTAGTCTGAACTGCGCTCGGAATTTCACCTGCAGTGAAAGACATCTCCTCTCCCGTTTGTAGAGACGCAAAATTTTGTAGAGACGCAAAATTTTGCGTCTCTACTCTTGATTACCACTCACCCTGCCCTCTCCCACAAGGGGAGAGGGAACAATTGTTGCCCTGAAATCTGCCGGTCTGCTTGGACGAAAACCGAAATAATAACGAATAGCGCTCAAGGTGCGGGCGGCGGCTTTGCCGTCACCGTAAGGATTTATTGCTTTAGCCATTTGCTGATAATTTTTTTTACTATCCAATAAACGGCAGATTTCAGAAAAAACTTTTTTTTGTTCAGTGCCGGCTATTTTCACCGTCCCCGATTCCACGGCTTCCGGCCGTTCGGTAACCGCCCTCAGAACCAACACCGGTTTTCCTAAAGACGGAGCTTCTTCTTGTAACCCGCCGGAATCAGTGACCACCAAATAAGACAACTTCATCAAATTAGCCAAATCAGAGTAGTTTACCGGAGGCAAAAGATGAATATTTTTCACTTTCCCCAAAATCTTTTTCGCCGGCTCCTGAACATTCGGATTTAGATGCACCGGGTAAATAATTTTGACATCAGGATATTTTTCCGCTGCCTGGCGCAAAGCTTTAAACACATTTTCCAAGGGCCGGCCAAAATTTTCCCGCCGGTGAGCAGTAACCAGAATAATCCGGCCCGAAAATTCCCCGGCTGCCGAAGAAAAAAAATTCTGCAGTTCCGGAGCAAAAAACTTTTTTTTCTGAGCGAGGACTAAAGACAGGGCATCGATTACCGTATTACCGGTAACAAAGATATTTTTAGAAAAAATATTCTCTTTTAACAAAGCTTTTTTGGCCGTAACCGTCGGAGCAAAATACAAATCGCAGAGAGCATCGGTCAACAAACGATTCGCCTCTTCAGGAAACGGCTGTTTCTTATTGTATGAACGCAGGCCAGCCTCCACATGCCCAACCGGTATTTTCTGATAAAACGCCGCTAAGGCGGCGGCAAAAGTAGTGGTCGTATCACCGTGAACCAGCAGCAGATCCGGTTTTTCTTTTGTGAGGATTTTTTCCATTTTATTCAGCACCAAGGCAGCAACTTGGTGAAGACTCTGATCATCCTGCATTATATTTAAATCATAATCCGGTTTGATTTGGAAAATCTCCAGCGCCTCATCAAGCATCCGGCGGTGCTGAGCCGTCACACAAACCTTCACCGAAAACTCTTTTCTAGCAGTTTTGGCCAATCTAATCAACGGCGCCATTTTAATCGCTTCCGGCCGGGTCCCAAAAACAAACAAAATCTTTTTTTTCATAAAAAACTATTTCGATAAACCGCGATCAGTTCTCTATTTATTTTTTATTTCTAAAGTTAAGAATTGATTGTACAAAAAATTTGACGGGTTGGCAATTTTAGACAAATATCACATACCATTTTTTTGTGGTTATCAATATTTTAGGCCAAATAAGTTGATAAGGCACAGCCTGACCTCAAATCATTATTAAATTTCCAACCGATATTTCCGTTCACCGATTATTTTCAACTTGCCTGTTTCTAACCAA
This sequence comes from Elusimicrobiota bacterium, assembly GCA_043810025.1. GTDB lineage: Bacteria > Elusimicrobiota > JBDRON01 > JBDRON01 > JBDRON01 > JBDRON01. Next base: position 6,849 of record JBDRON010000100.1, on the reverse strand, counting down.
TGCTTTCGCCTGGCTTGACTCATCGCAATAAGTAATTTTATGTCTTCTTCTTTTCTTGGTCTTCGGGAAATGGTTCTTTCAGTCTCAAGCAACTCGAAGTTTCGATAGTATTTTATTTTAAGCTGCTTCTTATATTCCTCAAAATTGTATTTTCTCATTTTATTTCTTTAATTAATTTTGTTAAGGCTTGAGCAGTTTTTTCTTTCTTGCTCTGTTTTTCCAAATAATTCCAATCGATTTTATCCCAATTCAGAACCAAAAGTTCTTTTGCCCAACGACCATCATTTTCGGAATGCCAATGAACATAAGCATTTAACCGATCGATAATTATATCTTCCACCCCAATTAAATAAACTTTAAGCCCTTTTATTCTTACTTCAGCAACTTTTTCTGGGCAACCGTGCAATCTATCAGTAGGCGACTCCACTAAAAGATCATATTCCTCATTAAACCAATGCCGGCCTTTCTTTTTGAATTTCCAATCCTTTAAAATATCCCCTAATTTCCGATAATCAACGCAAACAATATCAATATCCCTGGTAGCATAACCACCCAAAGTATAAAACTCAACAGCATTGCCACCCACCACAATAGGCTTAATATTATATTTGAGCAACTCTTTAGTTAACAATCCCATAAACAAGAGCCGCTTTTCAAAAGTTTCTGACAAATTGGCTAAATCAGATAAATTTAAGGATTTTTCTGAAACTTTTTTTCTTGCCATCAATATTCTTTCCTACTTATTCGCGTTATTTTCACAACAAAAGCATACTATATTCCTTTGAAACCGTCAATTCCAAGAAATCACCTCATCAAACCATCCGAATTTTATCCGCATCCATATAGTTGAGCACGCTGGCCAAGGTAAGCGGATTAGGATCATCGACATCCACCGAACTCCAGGCATCCATCATATATTTTTCCAGATAAGCATAAGGCAAATAACCGTAGCCTTTTTCCCCCCATTTTTCCGACCAGGAATTTTTAAACTTGATTAATTTTTTGGTATTGTCATAACCGGCCGGACAGATCGCATGACCGCCAAGCGGACTTTCATTTTTCTTCGGCATTGGGACAACCCCGGTTTTAGTCGTCATCATCCCTTCAAATACATAAACACCAATTACCGCAGGCCCTTTTGCGGCCAAACTCAACAGCAATTCATTAAGATTAAGTATCCGGGCATAAGTTAAGGTGGAAAATTTTTTCGCGTTTGCTACTGCGCCGGCCTTCGGTTTATCGGTTTGGCGCGGGCGATAGGGCCAAAAAGTTTCCTGGCAAACACCTTTAGTTTTAAGCGCTTTCATCGCCGCCCGGATGGTCGTGCCTTCTTCATCAGGCATACCATCAATTTTTTTACATTCCGCATATAAAAAGCGCGGGGAGAGGGTAACTATTTTTTTATAATCCAAATGTTCCTGGTATTCTTTCATTCCCACAGTGGACGCAAAACCAACACAAGTTCCTTCATCTCCCTGATCTCTAACCGGCGACATTTTCTTGCTATAATCAATTTTTTTAGGAATTTTCACTAAGGGCAGGTAAGCCCGCATCAAATAATCCCGCGTATCCAACTTATCTTTTAAACAACCCAGCTTAACCATTTTTCAATCCCTCCCTTTTATTATATGAAGAACAGACACGGGGTCTGCCCCTACAACAAATTTTTCAGGAAATCATTGAAATCTCAAGCCACGAACCCGAGATAGTTCTCTTTATTTATTACCTCAAAGCTGGCATTTTCATAGGTGTTAATCCAATCCTCGGGAGGCTTAATTTTATCTTTAGACCATTTGATTTCATAACCATACAATTTACCTTCCATCTCTTCTACTAAGTCAACTTCTTTTTGATCCCAGGTCCGCCAAAAATAACAATTAGCAAATATTTTTTTATATGACCGTTTTTTTAAACGTTCCATAAAAATAAAATTTTCCCAGAGTTCACCAATATCATTCCGCAGTTCCAATGCGTTAAAGTTTGAAACAATGGCATTACGCACACCATTATCATAGAAAAAATATTTGCATTTCTTGCTAATTTCTTTACGCAAGTTTCGGCTAAATCCCCTCAAACTGTAAATAATAAATGATTTTTCAAATAGGTCCAGATAACGCGCTACTGTTTTGTAATCAATTCCGATTTGCTGACCAATTTCCGTCAGCGAAACTTCTTTGCCAATTTGAAAAGCAATCAGACGCAGTACATCCAGGATAATTTTGGAGCTCTTGATCCTCTCTAACTCCAGGATATCCTTTAAAAGATAAGATTGAACAATCTCTTCCAATATCCTGGCTTTTTCCTGTTTATTGCTTGTTGTGACAACTTCCGGGTAACCACCATAGACAAGCCACTCGGGCAACCTTTCTTTAATTTCGGCAGGATTATACCTTAAACTTAATTCTAATTGCGAAATAGGATATAAATGAAGCGTTAACTTCCGGCCAGTTAGCGGCTCTCCCACCTGTCCCGCCAACTCGAAAGAAGATGAACCAGTGGCAATCAGTTTTATTCCCGGCACTTGATCCACCAGAATTTTCAAGGCTTGCCCAATACCACTAATTTTCTGAGCCTCATCAATAGCAATCAGTTCATATCCTTCGGCATACTCTTTCAGGACGGTAAAATCCTGTGAACCTAAGATGTGTTGAGACTTTATATTATCACCCGAATCCAGTTTATACTTTATTCCAGAAACCGACAAAAAATCTTTAAGCAAGGTAGTTTTACCCACCTGACGCGGTCCATAAATAATTAAAACCTTATTCGGATGCAAATTTTTGTTAAGATCATTGTATATTCGCAATATTTTCATAAATTTAATATACCATATTCCTCAAAATATGTCAATTACAAGGAATGACAATCCTTGTAATATGCCAATTTAAAGGGATAGATATCCTCGTAATAAGGATAAAACACTTGTTTTCGATAACCTGCATATACACTTTACTCCAGTAACTATTGCACATTGTCATTCCCGATTACAAACTTCGGGGATGACAAACTGAGGTACTGGAGTCAAGTATCTATGTAGGTTCGATAATATTATGGTTTACAATGCTAATAATATCAGATTATATTGATATTGCCAATAGCAACATTATCCGTACTTCTTTCTGTTTATTTAAGTTTATTGGCCGGTGTGTACTGCTGAGAGTAAAATTTTCGATAATAAGCAGTCTTTTTGATCTTCAGCCACCAACTTTTATTTTGGACATACCAATCCACAGTCTTTTTTAAGGCAAGGTCAAATTTCTTTCCCGGCAAAGAATACTCCGGCTTCCAACCCAGCTCCCGGCTAATTTTTTGCCAATTTAAAGCGTAGCGGCGATCATGGCCGGGACGATCGGTCATATATCGAATTAAACTGGCCGGTTTCCCCAAAATAGCTAAAATTTTTTTAGTAATTTCCCAATTAGAAACTTCATTCCCGCCCCCAACATTATAAACCGACCCAACCTGGCCCCGCCGCAAAACCAACTCAATCGCCCGGCAATGGTCCTCCACATAAAGCCAATCCCGAACATTCTTCCCATCGCCATACAAAGGCAAGGGTTTATTTTCCAGAGCGTTGGTGATAAACAAAGGCATCAGCTTTTCCGGATACTGATACGGACCAAAATTATTGGAAGCGCGCACAATCACTACCGGCAACTGATAGGTGACAAAATAAGCGCGGACCAAAAGTTCCCCGCCGGCCTTGGAAGCCGAGTAAGGGCTATTCGGCGCTATTTGACTTTCTTCATCAAACTTCCCATCCATCGTCGAGCCGTATATTTCATCGGTCGAGATCTGGCAAAATTTCTTTACCTGATATTTTTTTGCCGCTTCCAGCAGGACATAAGTTCCATAGACATCCGTTTGGATAAACGAGTCCGGATGCAAAATAGAACGGTCGACATGAGTTTCAGCGGCAAAATTAACCACCCAATCCATCCCGGCCATCAGTTTATCGACAATTTTTTTATCACAGATATCACCTTTGACAAACCGATACCGGCGCTTACCGGTTAAATCCCGTAAATTATCCGGATTGCCGGCATAAGTAAGTTTATCTAAATTAACAATCCGGCACTGAACATGCCTTTTTAAAACATAACGAATAAAATTACTCCCAATAAACCCGCACCCGCCGGTAACTAAAATATTCATTTTAAAACTCCCGCATTTTAAGATTCATTTTATCCCTGCAAAAGCCACTTCCACAAAGGGATAAATTTTAAATGGGCATCTTGCAGGTAGCTGGAAAATCTTTCGATCGTCACCAAGGGTATTTTCAAAAATTTCTCTATTTTACGAAAAGTAATCAGATTGGAAATGTTGGACAAATAAAATTTTGCCAAAGTATTTAATTTGTCCTTTCTTCTCACCTCATATCTTGCGGTAACATCTTTTTCCAGAATATCCTCAAAATATTGACACAGGATTGCCATTTTCTCTTCGGAAAGAACAACTTCGGGAAAACCGCCCCACTCTAAATATTTTTTGAATAAATTCAAAATTTCTTTTTTTCCGGTTATGACATCTAAGACTTCTTTTATTTCTATATTATTAAACTTAAGGAATTCTTTAAAACTTAACGGCAAAACTTCCACAACCAAATTTCTTCCAGTTAACAATGTCGCTAATTCTTTACTCAAAAGCTTAGCGCTGGAACCGGAGACAAAAAAACTGGCTTCTTTTTTTTCTAAAATAGTTCGAACAAACCTTTCCCACTGTGGGACACGGTGTATCTCATCTAAAAAAATATAAGGTTTATCCGATATGTTTATCTCGTCTAAGTATATGGAATAAACTTCATCCAAAAGCGCTAAATCTAAATTCTGCCACCGATAATCTTCTAAGTTTACAATTAAAATATTTCGGGAAGACACACCTTCGTCAATTAATTTTTCAGCCAATTGTTTAATCAAAATCGATTTACCGCTTCTTCGCGGCCCAATTATCGATATGGCAAAACTTTTATAATTTAGTTGAGCTATGTCACGAAGCAAATCATCCCTTTTTATTCCGACAAAAGGATGCTTTTGCCAAAAATTCCAGTCATTCAATATTTCTAAAATTTTTTCTTTTTGCATATCCATATAAATCAAATTTTACCTTTTTTGACTTATATAAGCATACAAAATCCAAGTATCACCGGTCAATGATTTTTTTCTCTGCTATACTTTCGCCGGCCGAAGATAAATATTCATTTCACTAATTTCCAATGTTAAGTTTAAACTGATTGGCCGGCAGGCGATATTCATCAGGCTGCTTGTAGTTGTATAACCCGGTTGGACAGTTAATACAAATGGCTTCCGTAAATTTGTGTTAAGCCTGACCCAAAATTTACATACTTTTATCCTCTACAAGCCATTTCCATAAGGGAATAAAAGTTATTTGTTTACCTTTAAAGTCTTCTTGAGCATCGTAATCCCAATCAATCACAATTAAATCTTCACAATTCAACTCATCGGCAGCCTTAATTAATCCTTTCAACTCTCTATCTTTTACGGACCCAGCGCTCACATCGTAACAAACCTGAATCAATTTTTCAACCTTCAACCCTTTCCTTAAAACAAAATCGACTTCGCATGTATTATCACTTTTATAATAAAAAACATCTTTGTTTAATTTATAACCCCTTCTTAATATCTCCACAAAAACCAAATTTTCCATCAACCGGCCAATGTTAGAAGAAAACTGAAAGGACTTAGCCGCGATAAATCCGTTATCAAGTGTGTAAATTTTCCTCGGAGTTTTAATCTGTTCTTTAATCTTATATGAAAATCTATTTAAAGAAAAAACCAAATAAGACTCCTCAAGATATTTAAGATATTTTTCTACCGTGTTTGTGCTTCTAAATCCCAAAATATTCCTTAATTTGGTATAACTAAATTCTGAGGAAAAATTAGTAACCAAATACACGGCTAAGTCATAAATTTTTTGAGTAAATTTTACTTTATACCTTTTTACAACATCTCGAAGAAGAATAGAGTCGAAAAGGGTGGCCAAATAAGTATTGGGCTCTAAATTATGAACCACCACTTCAGGAAAACCTCCGGTTTTAAGATACTCATGAGTATAATTCAAAATTTTTCCCTTACTCTCCGGCAAACCGATCTCTGCTTCACTTATTTTGAAACCTTTTACCTGCAAAAATTCTTTAAAACTAAACGGAAATATTTCTATCGGAACATAACGGCCGGTCAAAGAAGTTGATAATTCCTTGTTTAAAAGGTTAGCGTTAGATCCGGTTAAAATCAAATTAAACCCTCTTCTCTGCAGTCTATTGACAAAAAGTTCCCAATTCTTCAAGTTTTGAATTTCATCAAACAAAATTAATTTAACAGACGGATAGATCTCAAAGATTGCTTTGAGGATTTCGTCATAATTTTTAATTTTTAAAATATTTTCGTCATCAAAATTAAGATAGGCAAATTCTTTGTCTTTCAAAAACAGCATGGAAAAAACAGACTTTCCCACTCGTCTCGATCCCATAATAACTTTAATTAAGTTCGTATCCAAGAATTTGTGGGCAAAATCCAACTTTTCTCGAGGTATATAAACCTCCGAAAGAAATTTATCTTTCTCTAATTTATGCTGCAAAACAATATTGTTGATCATATTTTTCACTATACTGAACAAAAAAATGATATTTTGTTCAGTACACTATAAATAATATACAAAAAATTAGTTCAAAAGTCAACTACTGATTCCCTTCCCAAGAACCGCGATTGATTTCATTCCCTGGGCAAAAACAGCTTTAGAGCTGAAAAAAATGTCCGATGAGCGCTTCCGAATAGCCCGTCGAGACAGCGCGCAGCCTAATTCTCCAGATTTTCCTACACCACAGGCAAAAAT
>JBDRON010000099.1:0-56609 GCA_043810025.1 Elusimicrobiota bacterium | reverse complement strand
CCCCACGTGTGTGGGGAACAGTTCACAAACCACGATACTAACCAAATCCTAAACGGTTCATCCCCACGTGTGTGGGGAACAGCTTTGGCCGTTGTGGTAATCAGTCCCAGACCACGGTTCATCCCCACGTGTGTGGGGAACAGGCGTTAAGATGGCCGAGGATATTAAAAGCTCTCGGTTCATCCCCACGTGTGTGGGGAACAGAAATTTTTACGATAGTTTTTACTGCAATAATTCGGTTCATCCCCACGTGTGTGGGGAACAGTTCATATCTAAATTTTCCTTATCTTCCATCACCGGTTCATCCCCACGTGTGTGGGGAACAGCAATGGTCGGCCATTATGGATGACAGAACCTGCGGTTCATCCCCACGTGTGTGGGGAACAGACAGAAATTCCTATTGGGGGAACAACCGATACCGGTTCATCCCCACGTGTGTGGGGAACAGAGTCTCCCCTCGATCAGTAATTATTCGTATTGCGGTTCATCCCCACGTGTGTGGGGAACAGGGATACAGTCAATCCTACACTGTATCCCCTCACGGTTCATCCCCACGTGTGTGGGGAACAGTTTCTTTATATATTTCTTTCTTTCTTTCCTTCCGGTTCATCCCCACGTGTGTGGGGAACAGAAACCGCCGCCCACTTCTTTATCAATTCTTCTCGGTTCATCCCCACGTGTGTGGGGAACAGAGTATCCCACAACTCAAAAGTTGCCTGCACACCGGTTCATCCCCACGTGTGTGGGGAACAGAGTAGAGGAAATCAAATATCCTGCGCCAACGCCGGTTCATCCCCACGTGTGTGGGGAACAGAAAGCGGAGGCGGCGGCAGCGGCGGTGACACTCGGTTCATCCCCACGTGTGTGGGGAACAGTGTTCACGAAAAACCTGTCCGTCCCGGGCGTTCGGTTCATCCCCACGTGTGTGGGGAACAGCATTTTTCTAAAATCGTTTTAGCCTCGTCGACCGGTTCATCCCCACGTGGGAGGGGAACAGCTGTATCCACAATTGGTTTATTCTTCTCTTATCGGTTCATCCCCACGTGTGTGGGGAACAGGTATAAGAACTGGTCTACTTTGCGTATTCTTACGGTTCATCCCCACGTGTGTGGGGAACAGCTGTTCTGTAGGGGGGGGCTAAAGGCCGTTGACGGTTCATCCCCACGTGTGTGGGGAACAGTGTTGTTCATTTCTTTCTTGCCTTATTCATTTCGGTTCATCCCCACGTGTGTGGGGAACAGTTTCTTAATATCTTCCTTAACATCCACAAAGTCGGTTCATCCCCACGTGTGTGGGGAACAGAAGCCAATATTGCTTCCGGCCTATATATATTCCGGTTCATCCCCACGTGTGTGGGGAACAGACTTCTAAAATGGTCAAAATCGCCCTTATTTTCGTTTTTCTGAAACAAAAACGTTTGGTAGAGCAAAAAACGCTTTACCGATTTTTATATTTTACCTCCGTTCTCTGGAAGAAAAGAAACCAGTTTTAGTCCGTCATATTCAACGGGTATCCGCCTGTTTTTGCCAAGCGTAAGGAAATCGTAGCCCGATTCCGTTTGAGCATCCCAGATCAAAACTGCATTTCCTTCACTTATACCTTTTTCAACCTGCGCCCAGATCATTTCACGCACTTTCACCGAATAGGATCCAACATATACGCCTGCTCTTACTTCAAGCAGCCAAAGAGCAAGCCGTCCTCTTAATCTGTCAGGAGCATTTTCAAGCACGATGACCATCATCGGCTAAACCTTCCTTGTTCGGGATCGCGGGAGGAACAGAATCTTCAGGCATTTCAGGAATACTTACCCCTCCCGCAGACAAGATTTCTTCAATAACTGGAATAATATTTGCAAGTAATTTGGAACTCCGAAATATTTCCCTGCATGCATGACGCACAGCCTGTTCCGGATTCTGCGGTTTATTTGATGCAACTTGAAAAGCGACAGGGACAACTGTCTCAAACTTGAAAATATCGGCGATATCATAAACAAATGAAAGTGGTTTACCTGTATGAACAAATCCTATTGCTGGAGCATACCCGGCAGCTAATACCGCAGCCTCTGTGATTCCATATAGACAGGCAGTCGCTGAGCTTAAACACCTGTTGGGTAAATCACCACTTTCCCACTTTTCATAATCATAATTCCTAAACTTCCATTCAACCCCATATTTCTTTGCCAAAAGTTCATACATCTTACGAACCCTTGCACCTTCAATTCCTCTTAGTTGATTAACACTTCTTTTAGCAGGAGGCTCCTCTTGAAAACGCATAGCATACATTTTTCTGACAACTTTAAGCCTCGTATCTTCATCAAGCGCCAGCTTTGCCTGATACAACAACCTGTCAGCTCTTGCTCCACCCGGCTGGCCCGAGGAATACAACCTGACACCTGCTTCCCCGATCCAACAGATAAGGCATCCTACCCTTGCAGCAAGCGTAACAGCCGCATGTGAAATCCTGGCGCCGGGTTCAAGCATCAGACAAGATACTCCGCCAACAGGAATATGTGTTCTAATCCCTGTAGCGTCAACAACAACGAATGCACCGTCAAGAACATCAACCTGCCCCTTTTCAACAAAGGCAAGAGAAACCCGCTCTTTGATGGTTATGGGAGTTAACTTCGGCAATAGCGGACTATTTCCTGTGGTCATATTTCTTTACCTCAAAGATTTCCGAGATATATCTCGGATTTACCACCCATTATTCAACTGGAATTACTGACAAAAGCCCCAAACCCATGGCCTTTCCGTGGCCAATGCCGTCACTGACCGCTTTACCGAAAAGTGTTGGGTCAATAATTTCTAAAATACCGTCAAATAATACAGAAAATACACGAATTGGATGGCCACTGCGAATATTGCCAGTAAGCATCCTTTCTTCGCTTCTATGGATTGTTATTGACTTGAACCCATTCTTCTCTCCTTGCCGTTGAAACCAACTGACCTGTGCAGTCGATTCAAAAAGACCGAATCGTTTTCCTTTGTGACTCGCAACTGGATTTGCACGGAGACGATATCGAAATCTCTTCCCATTTTCTAAATCTTTTAATGCAAGTTTTTTCATAATATCAATAGGCAGTGCGGGCTTTGCCCAAAACCATTCAGGGAGATTGATTCTTGACCAATCCGGGAGCTCACGACTTTGAATAACTATCTTGGGCATACCATCAGATCTCCGTTCTGGCTCGAGACGCCAAAGAAACGCACCCTGAGAGCATTTTGCATCTGGAGCCGAAAAAGCACGGCAAAGAGTAGAGTGCATCTCATAAGGATCTGACACATCCCTCCGGGCTTCTTTACATCTCAGGTTAAGATGAATCCTATGCAGGTACATTGGCAACCTCCTTCCCAAAAGAAAGCCGCTCAGAAACTACGAAGCGAGAACCAAACTTGCGTTCAGCAAAAGACGATAACAACTGGTCCATTATCATTCGCCCTGAACCATCGGATGATTCAAATGAACAAAGAACCGTTTGAGGAGCATTGCCTCGTCCAAGCCAAGGATAGGAAACAATGGCATCTCTTAACGATGTCTCATATTTCACCCCATCTCTTATGTAAACCGGTTCAGCGGGAAGATATGATTTTCGTCCAAGCCCAAGAACCCATTGAGGGTTTTTTAATGCCTCATGCGCTTCCTCCAATAACTTTTTCTCATCGCTTTCCAAACCAACAAGGAAGGCCGCATCTGCGAGATAGTACCTCTCAGAAACAACTCCCTCTTTTGACGAATCCCCATTAGCTTTGATTATGATGTCCTTATCTGAACATCCGGCGGTCTGATAATCCCTTCGCAAAATACCCGAACGGTCATGTCGCACACCCATTTTAAGTTTGGTTAATAGCCTAAGCCTATCCCATTCGTTACGGTTTATGCCCATTGCAGCAGCTATCAGACCTATGACTCCCGACTTACTCGGTTCTTTGCCAGTATCGCGCTGGTCAAACCTGCTGGTGGTTCCCCATGACTGCATGGGGCCCTCTAATCGTAATAGCAATGTATGCATAGCTATTCCCCCTGTTTAACCTCAGTGATAACGGCATCAAGCAGCTCTTTCAGCGATTTTTTCGATTCTCCGATTTTTATACCGCTGTCAATAATATCCAGAGAGAAGGCTTTCCCTTCATCGCCATAGGCATCTGAAAGGCTTTTATATTTTTCACCAAGACATTCCACCGATTTCTTAGTAAGAGAATCTTCACCCTTAACCCGCACCGGAACCTCAAAAGCATTGGCAAGATTGCGTGGCGCCCCAGCTTTTCTTACTGACACCACAACATATTCCGGCGGATTGTGAGCGGCAAAGGTATTTTGTTTACCCGTGGGCTCGGAAACTACAAACCCTTCAATGAATGTACGAAGCCCGGTAAGAGCAAGCTCGTGATCTTTCTGAAGGTTCTCAGTTAATTTTTCAAAGTCCACAGCTGCATACCGGTAGAAACAGGCGGAGTTAAACTCAACGGTGCCAATCATATCAGAGCCGGCGTTATCATCGGGCTTTAGGTCGTCAACTGCCGTATAGAAATCAAACTCCCGCTCAACAGCGTGTGTTGAAATAGCGTGGGCAACCTGGCATGCAGCGTACTGGTTTTTCTCCGGCATATCGGCAAGCATACGACCAAAAAGTGCAAGGTCAACGGCTTTCCCGCCATCAAACACCTTTTCAAGCGCTTTTTTTATTTCAACAGGAAGCGAATCTGCCTCTTCGCCTTTTTTCTTTTTCTTCTTTTCGGATTTTTCTTCTGTTGCCTTGTCCAATACTATAGAATCCCATTGCTTATCAATCACATCAGCTATCGCCTCAATCTCTTTCTTTCCTAAAAACATCAGATACTCCGTCTTCCCATCATCTTTTATAACCAGCTTAACTGATTTGAGAGCAAGATCAATCTTCTGTTTTGATTCTTCCGCGTCACGCTTTTTAATGGAAAGAATTTTCACTAATTCCTCTTGAAGCCGTTTAGTGCGGACTGCAATGGCATTAGTATCAAACAAATTCTCCTTTGATTTTAACTTGAAATATTCCCGAATTGCCCGTTTAAGGCACTGGCTGGAAATACGTGCACGGCGGCAACCGCCAAAGAAAGCGTCTTTGGGGGCGCCGGTATCATCGCGGTTAAGGTTGCTCGGAGCAAAATTCTGTATGGCATGGATTTCGATAAGTGTTTTCATTTTAAACTCTCCTTTTGATTTATGGTTTCTGCTTCATTTTCTTTATCATCCGTATCTTTGTAAAACTCTTTTGCCCATTTAATCTGTACCCACTTATCGGGATGGTTCCACGAAAGCAAGTCTTTAAGCAAAACATCAAAATCTATTGGATACTCTTTGAGAAGCGCCACTATTTGCCTCAACCGGTGGGAAAGCTGTCCATCATCGGCATCAAGTAAGACAATAAATCTTTTTTCAACACTTGACGATTTATTGCTTTTAAAATAAAACGCCTTGCAGGCAGAAGAAAGTGTTTGCCCCTGCCCATGGACTTCCCCCCGATGCAACGACCACAAACCGGCAACAAGGTAAAAAACCGTCCGTTTCCAGTTGTCATAGTTGCTACCCAAACGATGTTCTACATAAGGAAATGCGGGAGGATACAACCCGGGTTCAAAAGCAAGGCTGCGTTTAAGCACAGCTCGCACTTTTGACTCCTTTTTCGCTATACCCTCCAAGAACTCAACCATATTACTCATGCTACCACCTCCTTGAGTGATTGAATTGATTTGTTTAGTTCTCCCATCTTTGTTTGGATAATACCATCTGCTTTTACCATTGCACGAATAGCCCAAGCATCGCCACCGGCAATTGAATCCTGATGCAGTTTCCATGCATCAGACAAGGCATTTCGTACCGCGACAAGCCAATCATGATGAATGTCATCCGGATTTTTATCAAGCGTGTAATCCCGAAGAACTTCATGAAACTTTGCTTCAAGCATTGACCAGTAATGAGGTAGTGAAAGCATCTGATCAATAAAGTTACTGACATTATTTTTTTCAGGCTTCCGCTCGCCGCGACTTAATAGTGATTGGGCATACTTGGCACATGATTTATAAAGTGCTATGTTTGCATCTTTTGCCTCTTCAAGATATGAATGTATATCCCCTCTAATATACCGATCGTCATTCACGACTTTGGGAAGATTAAACCGTTCCATTCGCCAAAAAACAATGTTCGGTCGCGGCGGATTATATTTTTGTCCCAGCACCATGACGCTATCAGCCATCTTTTCGGGAGAATTTCTTGTAAGAGCTATCATGTTATCAATTACTTTAGGTGCAAGTTGTGTATCATCCGGAAGGAGAGAGTCAAAGTCTCGCCAGATACCACGATCACCAAGATGTACCGTAACCTTTTTTTTAATTATCTCCTTTGTCTCTGTATCCTTCACATCAGCAATTGCATACGCAAGCATCGGATCAATAACCCCTGAATCTTCATAACCAACACCCGAAGCAAAGGCAATTTCGGAAACTCCATCTGTATTATCATTTTTGAACCGGATAGAACGGCCTCGCCATGCATATATGTCAACAAAACCAACTGCCTTTCTTTCTATAGCACGGTTTTTATCTTTTCCTGTTTTCTTATCGCGTACTTTTATTGCCTTTATAAGATACTCCAGGCTTTCCGGTTCTTTTTCCCAAAAAGGAAGATCCCTTTGCATCACTTCTCTATTTTGTGGCACAAGGCAGAAAAGCAGAGTGTCCAGCAATGTTTTTCCTATTGGTATTGCCATAAGCGCGCCCGCCGAAGGAGAAGTGCCGGTATGGGCAAGCTCGCTTTTTCCCGTAGAAACAGAGAAAGTTTGAGTTGCAAGGAGCCATCGGGACGCGGCGGCAAAGCTAATACTGCCGGATGCAGAAACATCAATATGGTCAAATAATACTTTTGCATTGTCGGCATTGTGTTCAACAGCGAGAGCGGTCCATGAACGCCATGTTTTTGGATTAAAATCTGGTATTTGCCCAAATGGATATTTTTCATCAATCAGGAAGAAACGAGGCTTACATTTTTTCAAATACATTTCAATTTTATCTTTTGGAAGACCTTCCTTGAAGTATTTTTTTGCTCCATCAATGTCGCAGGGCCCTTCAAGCGCACGATACAACACTGCAAGCAAAAACCGATGAAGCGCAGCTGTGACCAGTGGGGAAGAATCTTCAATGACAGAAATGTTTTCTGCTGTTGTGAGAGTATCAAGAATGCCAAGTTCTTTCCTGTTTCCCGAACAATCAAGTACCGGAATCCATGGTTCGTCAATCAAATTGTATTTGCTCATTGCGCCCCCTTTGATTTATACACTATCCCTAACTCCTTATCCAGTTTTACATTACTGTCTTCTTCCCAGTTGCCTTTATCATCAAAAATCATCGTGTAACAATTCCGTAAAAGAGAACCTTTTTTCCATCCAGATGGAATACCCTTGCTCCGTAAGCGTTTCACAACATATTTGCGTGATATTGACACCGCCCTCATGAACCATTTTTTCGCTACTGCAAAATCAGGGACAGCAGAAGCAGCAAAATTGTCCTGAGGAAAGATAGGAATTACAGTTACAGAATCTTCGCCAAGCCGGGTTTGTGCTTTTAAAGCGCGATGCACGCCAGGCTCATCGTCGTCATAAAGATAAAACCTACTCGTTTCTTTCCAGCTGCCGTCATCTGGCAAGCCGATAATTGCCTGATGAGCCATGGTCTGCTGAGCAAGATTCTTTCCAGCAGTTTCGATTTCGGCTTTTTCAATCCTCTCCAGAATTTCTTCATCTGTAGGTATTGCAATACCCTCATAAACTTCTTTAACCAGAATGTCTATCTCATCAGGAAGAACTAACTGCTCATGTTTTTTCAAGGCTTCCCAGCTACGAATCAAAACATCTTCTTTTGCATAAACCTTGTTCCACCATAACGGAGAACCAAAAGAACCGGCGGATGCACCGGCAAGCCCGGCAATGTAAAGGATCGGATGTTCAGTAGGTCGTCTTTGCCGCTGGTGCCGCCACAGACGACCTGCCCGCTGCAACACAAGGTCTATGGGAGCAAGGTCGGTTACGAGCAAATCAAAGTCAATGTCTAAGCTCTGTTCGGCAACTTGCGTTGCAACAAGTATATGTCTTCCGATTCGTTTTTTAAGTTTCCCATTCTCCTCTTCATTTTTACCATATATGGAAAGTATTGCATCTTCACGCTTCTGACGCTCTTGAGCAGGGTAACGGGCATGAAAAAGATTTATTTCTGTGCCATCGCGCAAGCGCTTACCAATAATAATACCATCTGCTTCTATCATCTCCCCATCGCCGAAAAGATTGTACAATTCCTGCGCTCTCTGCACTGTATTAACTATAACACCTGCAAAACAATGAGCAATCATCTTTTCAGCAATACAGGAGTGTATTACTGTCAGGGTTGAATCAAGTGGTTCTACCAACAATGTTTGCCGCCTACTGCATTCTGAAGTAAACTCTATCTGTTTGCATCCTTCATTAGCAAATACTGTCAAGCGCGGATAAACCGCGTCCCTCTCCGGAAGTCTTGCGCCAAGTGTATCCGCAAGCCGCCGCCGAAATTCTGGTGGGAGCGTAGCGGAAAGAAGCACCACGCTGGAACCAAGAGCGCGTAACCAGCGAATAAGATGAAATAAAAGTGTCCCTGTGTAAGCATCATACGCGTGTATTTCATCAAAAATAACGACCCGGTTTGCAAGTCCCCACAACCGAACAAAGTAGTGTCGCACCGGCAATATGGTAAGCAAAGCCTGGTCAATTGTTCCAACACCATATTCTGACAAAAGCGCGCGTTTTTTACTGGTAAACCATTCACCTGCCCGCACAGAGCCACCATCTCCATCCGTATATATCTGCCCTAAACGCACCTTTTGGAATGTGTCATTAAGCTGAGCCGCCCCATGGAGCAATTGTAAGTCTAGCGTTCTATTGCCAGTAAAAGAGCCGAGAAAAGACAGCACGCGATTAAACATAGCGTTGCCTGTTGCCTTTGTTGGCAAAGCCATATACATTCCTCTATGGCCAAAACGCCTTTGCAGTTCAAGGTGAGCATAAAACGCTGCTTCTGTTTTACCTTCACCCATAGGCGCTTCTATAAGAAGAACACACGGTGACGATACTTCGCCAACCACCTTTGCCACGGCCTGCTGCAATGACCGCTGGGGTGAACATTTCGGAAACATGTCAGCAAATGATCGAAATTTATCTAATAGCGGTATTCGTTTTCCCCAACCAATTCCATCAAGGGCTTTTTCTGCCTTTACACGGCTTTGATTCACCCACTTAAACGGATCGCTGCAATCTTCAACACTTCCGAAAGGAAAATAATCTTCATTTGAGCCAATCCAGTCAGCGAAACTGGCAAGGCCTGAAAGAAGCATAAAATCTGGCCCTGAAAGGGTATTTTTTACGGGAGGATTATTTGCCGCAATCACATTTTTAATAGTAGACAAAATTTCTTTCCAGTAAGGCTTCCAGTTCTTTTCGTCAACTCCATTGCGATTGCAGTAAAGTTTGTCAAGCACAGATGGTGTAGCACGGGTACCATGGTGGCATCCAATCGCTTCGGCACAAAGAGCAGCCATATCTTCTTGCCACCCTATCTCACTCAAAAACTCTTCAAGCACCCGTTGACTAACAAAAGCATGATTAATGGCAGTGTCAGTAAGTTTTGGCACATCAAAACCTGCTTGTTGAAACAGCTCTTTAGCCTTAGCATATTTGAGTTGGAATCCGGGGCAGGCCTTCCCAATATCATGACATGCTATCAGAAGCAATAGCCACGGAAAGGCTTCATCCCATGGTAATCCGATAATATCAGCCATTCTCTTCCGTGTACTTTCCGGCTCACGCAGAAGAATAGCGCGAGCACACGCTGCTACATCCAGCAAGTGCAGAAGGATAGGATGATACTCATATGCCCCTGATTCAGATGTTTTAGCCCACAGAAAATCGGTTTTGTTCATATCTTAAATCACCGCCCGCCATTTTCTTGTTCCCGCGCTTTACCCCAGTATTTAAAATAGTTTTCTGTCATATCTGTTCTTGATATATTTTTTAAGTTTCCGTGAATTTCCATGTCAGACTTGACTAAATTGGATTTCTATCCGATGTCTTTTCTAATCCTACAACTTTGCTAATACATTGACAAGCTATAGCGGGATTGCTGTGGAAATTTGAAAGTTTTTAACGGATGAGGGCGAATTTGCCTTTTTTGAGGCTGCCGGCATCGTCTTTAAGCAGATAAAGGTAGATGCCGGGGGCGGCATTTTCGCCATTGTCATTTTTTAAATTCCAGGTCACGGCTGAGGTGGTTGAGTTGAGTTCTTTCACCAGTTTACCGTCTATGGTGAAAATTTTGACCGCCGTTTTAGCGGAGAGCGGTGAAAACTCTAATGTGTCCTGGGCCGAGCAGGGGTTGGGGAATACCCGGACCGTGGTCAGATTCTTCGCCACCGGGATGGCCACAGAAACCGTTATCTGAGAACTGGCAATACCGCCGGAATCAACCCAGAAATTAACCGTCGAGGCGGAATCGGTGAGGGTAATATTCACATCGGCTTCACCATTGACCAGGGTTACGGAACTGACATCGATCTCACCCGAATTGACATGGATATTGACCGTATCATTACAGCCCGGCATCACCAAGCCAAGTTCGTTGATTGCCCGGATCCTAAAGCCGGCGGGTACGCCCGGGTAAATTGTACCGGAGGTCAGCGCAATCTCGTAGTGGTGAAAATCTCCGGCATAGGTGGCGGTAAAATTAACAGCGGTGGTGCTGGGTGGAAGAATGATATTCTGGGCCGTGAAGGCGTATTTGGCCAGAACCGGCGTAACCGGATGCGTTCCCGGATAAAGGTTAGAGACGGTATAGACACCATTGGCGTCGGTCGTTACGGTCGTTGTATCAACGGTCACCGCAACACCGGCCAGCGGACCAGTGCTATCAATGATGGTGCCGGAAATTGTATAGGTAGCGGCGGCAGTTACCCGATAGAAAGCGGCGTAACCGACGCCGAATTCCACGCCATACTTAATAGGAACGAAGTTGTAGGTGTGCATACCGGTATCCCAGGTATCGTAACAAATATACTTTTTTGTGCCGTCTAACTCGCTGTAACCGATTCCGCAAACAAAATGATCGTTTACACCGTCAGCATTGCTATCTACACCCAAGATGACGGGGCGCTTAGTGTTTATTTCCAGCTTGTATTTATTCCATCCATTATTAAAGGTATTAATGTTTTGCGCCCAGTATTCCGAACTTACCGTTGGCAGATACTTGTCGTTCGCAAAAGTAGTATAGAGAGCCATGCCGCCACTCATACCTCGGGAACTATCATTATTGGGATAGAGGGTTGACCAACCATACCGAAGGTTATCCAAACTCCACGATGTGTGGATAAAGTCGGCTAGACAGTTGCTGATATGCGCGCCGCCCAACTCTGATTCATCTGCAAGCACCGTCGGGAAGAGTTCGGTATCATCGTCAAGAGGCAAGGCATAGTCAATGTAATGTTCGCTGTTGGCCATCATATTGTTGGCGTTATCCGTTTGCGTAGAACCGTCACCGGGAATCAGATCGACAAATCCCTGGGCGTCCCAGTAAGCGATAACCATCCCGGCGGCCGTCGGGCCACATCCATGGCGCCATTCATACGGCGGCGGATTCAATGTGCCGCCGGAAGCGTCGGCAGAAATAAATAAGGGACCGCCGGAAGCGCTGATCCCGGGAATCTCCTTGGGCATACTTTTCATTAACAGGGCTTTCTTTTGTGGAGAAAGTTTTGGTGGTTGAGGTAAACCGACAAAAGGGATAACATCTTTAATAATCACGGTTCTTTCCGTTTCCGCAGCCGTAAGCAGGCCTGAACATGGCATACTGAAGGCCGTTAGGAAAAGAATTAACCGTATATTTTTTCTCGATATGGTCATCGTGGTACGACCTTTCCTTTCCGGATAATATTTTTATCGTTGGCAATTACCGGTTTCTTTAGTTCAACACTTTTGTCGTTGCTGCTGGCCGGTGTTTCACTGTTCCCGAAGCAGATACCGATACTCAGCCGATTCGCTGTTCCCAAGTCCCCATACGGCACCCAGGCATAGTTTAACTCAAAGGAACCAAGCTTCAACCCCAAACCCGCGGAGATTCCGCTGGCCGAATCAACATTGTCTTTGATATCGCCTCGATAACCGGCGCGCAGCGCTAAGATGCCCAATAGATACTCCGCGCCGAATAACTGATCAATCTTTCCCTCACTATCTATTTTCAGATCAGTGGCGAAGGCCAGATTCCGATTTTTTAACAATTTGTAAGCGATACTCAGCCGTTTTTCGCGCGGCAGATTAAAGGATTCATCAAAATACTTGAGCGCGCCGGTTAAGTTGAGTGCGGAAATACCAAGCAGAAACCGGGAGGTCGGAGCAAAGATAAATCCGGCATCAATAGCTGAGGTGCCAGCGGATTCATTATTGATTGTTTCGTTCACCATTTTATAATTAACGCCGAGAGCGAATTTTTTAAAAAATGTGCAGGCGTAGGCCAAACCATAGGCGGTATCTACGGAGGTAAACTCTTCGCCGCTGCCGGAAGGCTGGGCGAGGGTGGTAATCTCCATCTGGTCCATCCAGAGCATCCGGCCGCTCACTCCAAAACTTCCGATACGAGTCGGAACGGCCAAACCGAGGTAGTCCAGCGCAATGCCTTCGAACCACTGGTTATGCATCAGGCTTAAATTCGGGCAAGTTGCCAGGGCGATACCGGCCGGGTTGTAAGCCAGGCTTTCCGCATCGGCGCCGATCGCCGTATAAGCTCCGCCCATCGCCACCGGACGGGCGCCGATATCAATACTGAGAAAATTGCCGGCAGTTGTGCCGTTAGATTTTGCGGATGCCGGAGAAAGAATCGCCGGCAGAGTAACGATGAGAAGGAAAACAAAATATTTTATCTTCATCTTAATATTAATCTTATATATCCACCTGCCAATTTTGTCAATCTAATTATTTGCAACATTAATTATTGAAATCTTTCCCTAAAACTCACTTATTTATCACTGCTCTTTTGCTCTTTTTGGATTTATCCAACTTAATATTCTCAAGCCTTTTAATGTCCTTACCGTATTTATCAGCATTTTCTTTATCACTATAATGTTTCTTTAATTTTATCAAGTCGTCAATAGAAATAAAAGATACTTTTGATTTTAAAAAATCTCCTCTTACTCTCCTTTTATAAGCTTCTTCATAGGCAAGGTTCGCCTGGTTGCAAAATATATCAATGCGCCTGGACGGTCTGCCGATATAATATATTTCATCTTTTACTATTAAATCCTTGGGATCTACCGTAACCCCAATAAAATCTTTTATTGCCTCTGCTGTTTTTTTTGCGTTATCAAGACTGCCTTTGATCCAAAAATCAATATCTTTTGTTTCCCTGGCGATCTTTGTATGCTTTATAACCGCATAAGCACCAACTATTAAATAATCAACCTTATGATGATTAAGACAATCAATAAAGTCCTGATAGTCTCTTTCAGCCGGCTTTTCTTTTTCCATAAATTGCTTTCTCCAAGAAAGGCATTGATTTTTCCTTAAATAATCGTTCCCTTTCCTTTCTTATAATATATAAGGTAGCAAGGGCGCGATTAAAAGACCTTTCTTTATTGAGAATGTCCTTCTCTGAATGGGTGATTTTACCCAGTTCAAACTTTCTGCCTTTAAAAATTCCCCTTTTGATTATTTTCATGTTGGTTTGTTGGGATTATTTTTTATGCCGCTAAGCGCATTCTATCAAATATTTTGTTTTTGACAATACTAATCTTGCTAATTTATGGTCTTTTTTAACCCGCCTTTGATAGACATACTGATCAAAAAAAATATTTTCTCTTGTTTCCGGCGTAAACATTAAGCCTCCTTTACCGTCAATAACTTCTTATATAATAACAAGGATTTTATAATTTTGCAAGCAAGTTAGTCCTAGCTTCGCTCGGAACTTTATCTACCTGTTGGGTATATTTTCTCCCTCTTTTATAAAGAGGGGTAGGGGAGATTTAGACAATATTTATAATTTTCAAAATCCCCCTTAATCCCCCTTTTTAAAGGGGGAAAACTTTAACAACTTCCAAATTCCTATACAACAAATTAGCTTCGCTTTCATTATAAATAATGCAAACTTTAGGTCAATTCATTCCATGAAAAAAACCTATTATTTTTCTAACGACTCGTAGATTTCCTGCAAAGTGACGATTTTAAAACCTTTTTTTTGCAGACCTTCAATTATTTTAGGTAAAGCTTCGATAGTTTTGTAGTGTTTTTTTCCGTCATGCAAAAGAAAAATTGCTCCGTTCTGAGCGTTTTTTAGATAAGCCTCAATTAACTGGTCAGCGGTCATTTTGTTCCAATCACAACCGAAGGTCCAAGTCAAAAACACATATCCCTGATCAGCCGCTAACTCCCTTGCCCATTGTTTGTTATATCCGTAAGGCAGCCGGACCCAGCGAACGGCTTTGCCGATTATTTTTTTTATCACCAGAGACGTCCGCTCAATTTCTTGAGTAAGTTTTTCTTCCTTATCGGCGCGCTTGTAGGTATAAAAATTAAGATGCTGGTAAGTATGATTGCCGATATCCTGACCGGCATCATCTACCAGCCGGACAATTTGCGGGTATGTGCCGGCATTACAGCCGAGCATAAAAAATGTTGCCTTCAAATTATAATCCTGCAAAATTTTTAAAATTTTTGGCGTAATTTCCGGATCCGGCCCGTCGTCAAAAGTTAAACAAACCATTTTTTGATTCGCCTTCCCCCGCCAAAATATACTTTTTGAAGTTTCCTTAGCCGATAGCAACCAATGGCCGGCAAAAAGTAAAAACACCCCGATCACAATTTTCACTGTTAAATTTTTGATTTTTGATATTTGATTTTTGATTTTCATTTTATTCTTCATATTTCTCCAACGCCTTCCTTCCCAAATGTAAAGGTAAAATCGTCACGATCAAATTTAAAAAAATAAGTAAAACCATCATTATTCCCAGCCAACTCAAATCCTGATGCCAAAAATTAACGTTGTTGATCCGGGAATAAAAATACAATTTTACCGGCCAGGCCAGAATCGCTAAATTTAACCCGATATAAAATAAAGAAAAAACAATGTAAATTATTCCACCCAGGGACGATTCAATTTGAGCAACATTTTCCACTTTAAAACTGGGAAAGATTGCCCCCATCCCGACCCCCAAGCCGGTAATCCCTAAAGTAATGGCGAGAATAGTGAAGAAGGAAAGTCCCAAAATAAAACCATCTACTTTCAACAAAAGATTAGAAATAAAAACCAAAATCACCGCCAGCAATAACAGAGGAACAACCGCTAGGTAAAATTTAGTCCATATAATTTTTTTTAAAGAGATGGGTGAAAGCCGTAAGAGATAAAAACATTCCCGCTCCAGACTGATCAGCGGGAAAACAAAACGCAAACCGACTGAGACGATGACAAAACCGGCCATTCCGATATTGAGAAAAGAAATCAAACTTTTCAAGTAGATTGTATCCAGCGGCAGTTTGTAAATATTAAAGAGATAGATAATCGTGATCGCCAGCAAAAGCAGCAGTTGTGACCATTGATGGCTGTCGCGGAAAAAAGTTTTGATGTCTTTGACCAGTAAAGTTTGCCGGGGGGAGAAAAGTTTTTTTTCGATTCTTCGCCAAAAACCCTTTTGTTTAAAAAATAAAATAGAACTGGTCTCCTGCGCGGACATCCAGCTAAACCGATAAAACTTATCCGCCGCCAGCGCTAAGAGAAGAATGGCCAGGCCTGCGGTCAGCCAAAGCAGAAAAAAATTAAAAACGAATGGAGCGATCTTTTTTGCCGCTAATCCCCCCAACCCGGCGCAAAGCCACCAACTCGGCAAATATTTTGCCACCGGCGACTGGAGTACCGTAACATATTCAATTACGGCGTTCAGTTTATCCGGATTAATCAGTTTTTCCGGCTGCAAAAAGCGAAAAAAAAGATAGGAACTGCAGCCTAAAATTACTCCAAGCGCTAAAAAAACATCCCGGGTTTTTGCCGAGGGAAAAATACGCATCATGAGGGTAGAAATCAGCGTCCCCAGAGCAGCGACAATCAGCAAAAAAGGTAGAATTAAAGTTAAACTGCCCAGATAAAAAAGTAAACCGGCTGATTTTACCTGCCCATACGCCAGCAAAAAAGGAATAAAAACAACGACAATCATTAAGGAGGCATAAGCGGCGCTTTCGCCGAATTTAGAGAAAAAAACAGTTTTGATGTTGAGCGGTTTCACCATCAACCAACTGAGATCGCGGGCAAAATAAACGGTGGTAAAAGATGTCAAAAAGTTGGAAAAAACCAGCATAATAAAAAAAGTAAAAAAAATCATCGCTAACAGTTTCAAGATCAAAAAACTGCCGATTAATTCTACACCCTGAAGATAATTTAACAACCGGAAAAATGCCCAATGCAAACAGCTTAAAAAAAATAACCCCAAAAGGCTCAGGCCCAGAACTTTAAGTATTTTGAGAATACCCCAGCCGCGAAACCGATGCCGGAACATTTTTTGTTTAAATTTAAAGAAAAGAAGTAAATGATTCATAATCTTCGTAGTCCTGAGTCCTGTGTCCTGTGTCTTGTGTTTAAAAGAATCGATTCCTTTAGACTCACAACCCATGACCCACGACTCATGACCTTTGTTCTTCGGCGCCGGTTAAATGGAGGAAGATTTCTTCTAAGCCCTGGTTATTGAAAAGCCGGCTGTGTTGACGCAGTTCGTCTTTTGTTCCACAGGCTAACATCTTCCCCCGTTGAATGATCCCAATCCGGGTACAGATTTTTTCGGCGATTTCCAAAGTGTGGGTAGACATAAAGATCGTTATCCCCTCTTTAGCCAGGCGCTGTAAAATTCCTTTAACCAGGCGGGCGCTTTTGGGATCCAAACCGACCATCGGCTCGTCCAAGAATATTATTTTAGGCTGATGCAAAAGCACACTGGCAAAAACCAGTTTTTGCTGCATCCCGCGGGAATATGTTTCGGATAACTCATCGGCTACGGCGGAAAGCTCAAACATCTCCAGATAGGACGGGATTTTTTTTATTTGTTCGCTTTCCGAAATTTGATAAAGATTACCGACAAATTCCAAAAACTCCCGACCGGTAAGTTTGGGATAAATAAAAGGCTGATCAGAAATCAAACCAATAATTTGCTTTATTTTATCGTTTTCCGCGCTTAATTTATAACCGCCAAGAAAAGCCTCTCCAGCCGTCGGCAGAAGTAAACCGCAGAGCATTTTAATCAAGGTGGTTTTTCCCGCCCCGTTCGGGCCGAGAAAGCCAAATATTTCCCCTTGCTGTATCTCTAAGCTGAGGTTATCGATAGCTACCAATTTGCGAAAAACTTTAGTCAGGTTATTGATTTTAATCATCAGATTATTTTTCTCCCGCCTTTCCCCATGACGGATTACCGCGGTAGGATTTGAGCACCTGCAATTTTTTATCCAGTTCGACGATAATTCCATGTCTTAATCTTCTGTCGGTTCCGAAGAGCAGATTGCCCCAGAAGACTTGCCAGTTATTGTCAATTTTTTTTACCTCGGCTACCGGCCAACGATTGTGTTTCATAAACAAAATTACCCGCTCAGCCTTCAAACTGGCCTTCACCACCGGTGTATCCTCAGGCATCAGGAAAGTTACTGTCGAGCTTACTTTGTTTTTTAATAAATCGATCTGGTAAAGTTGATAGGCTTGAGCAGTATTATTGGTTATAATTCCCTGCCAAAGCCAGGGAAAAAAATGATCGGGTTTAACCGCGCTGGAATTGTTTTTTTGCTTGACTAAAACATCGAAACAGTTTTTTGTCAATAAAGCTTGAGCGCGGTGATGAGCAAAAGCGCTCAAGGAAATAAAGATGATCAAACCCAGCCAGGTCAATTTCCAATAAAAATAATTCTTGCGTCTCGATAACCAGAGACCGCTACCGATAATGACGATAACAGGGAGAGAAAGGTTGCTGATCCAATCCAGAGAATAGTTTTTATTGCTAAAGGGGAGAAAGAGCGGCGTTCCATAACTGGTCGCCCAATCGCCAAAAAGATGGATTAAAAGGATACTAAATGAAATTAAATAAAAATAAAGGAAAGATTTAATCTCTTCCGCGTAATAAAAAAACAAAATTAAAGCGGCAATCAGGGCTTGGGCAAAAATACCAACAAATGAATGGGTGAGCCCGCGATGATAAAACAGATAAGCTTTCATCCCCCAGAAACCGGCGAAGATGTCCAGATCGGGCAAAGCACCGGCTACAACCAAAAACCAGAAAAAAAATCGGCCGTATGTTTCTCCAGATTTGGCTTTTGCCGCCAACGCCCCGCAAAGACAGTGTGAAAGGGGATCCATGTTTTAGAATTATAACAAATAAATTCTAAAAAATATATACTTGAAAAATTTTCATAATTATGAGAGAATACATATTCACAATACAAGTTAAGCAACCCTAAAGGGTTGCCCTACAAAAACCAAATTGATTAGATCGTAGGGCAAGGCTTTAGCCTTGCTTTATTCAATTTCCTATACAATAAATTATGTAAGAAACGGTCGCGACCGTTCCCTGCATAATTCTAAGGAGTAAACTTATGAAAGCTATAATTATGATTGGCGGGTTTGGCACCCGTCTGCGTCCGTTAACTTGTAACACGCCTAAACCGATGGTTCCCCTGGCCAACCAGCCGATGCTTGAACATATCGTCGCTTTACTCAAAAAACATAAATTTACCGATCTTATCGGGATGCTCTACTACCAGCCGGAAATTATTACTGATTATTTCAAAACCGGCGCGCAGTTCGGCGTCCGCCTAAGATATTTTACCCCGGAAAACGATCTGGGTACGGCCGGCTGTATTAAATTTGTGGAAAAATATTTGGGTGAAACTGTTTTGGTGATTTCCGGCGACATCCTCACTGATTTTGATTTAGATAAAGCTTTTGCCTTCCATAAAAAAAACAAAGCTATCGCTACAATGGTTCTTACCCGGGTAACCGATCCTCTTTCCTACGGGGTTGTCTTTACCGATAAAAAGGGCAAAATTACCCGTTTTTTGGAAAAACCATCCTGGGGCGAGGTTTTTTCCGACACTATTAATACCGGAATTTACATTTTAGAACCGCAAGCCCTGGCCCATATTCCGGATAATCAAACCTTTGATTTCTCCAAGGATTTTTTTCCGCAGCTCTTAGAAAAAAAACTCCCCCTTTACGGCTATGTTGCCGAGGGCTATTGGAAAGACATCGGCAACCTTACGGAATACCGGCTGGCTCATTATGATGTTTTGGAAGAAAAGGTGAAAATTAAAATCGCCGGCGAGAAAATTAACGAGAGTCTCTGGATCGGAGAGAACCCCAAAATTTCTCCCCAAGCGACCTTTCAGGACCAGGTGCTAGTTGGAGATAATTGCCTAATCGAAAAAGATGCCCAGATCGGAAATTCAGTAATCGGCAACAATGTCACGATTAAAAGCGGCGCTTCAATTTTTGGCTGTGTTATTTGGGATGATGTCACCGTTGGACAGGAGGCCCGCCTGAGAGAAGCGATCATCGGCAAAGGAACACTGCTCAAGGATAAGGCTCAGGTCCAGGTGGGGGCGGTTATTGGCAGCGATTGCGTTGTCGGCAAATCAGCGCTGGTAAAATCGCAGGTTAAAATGTGGCCGCATAAATCCGTCGAAGATGACGCAATTTTATCGGCGAGTCTGGTCTGGGGACAACGCTGGTCAAAAACCTTATTCGGCACCTACGGAATTACCGGCTTGGGCAATATTGAGATCACCCCGGAATTTGCTACCCGGGTGGGGGCCGCTTACGGAGCCTATTTGGGTAAAGGAGCTTATGTCCTTACTTCCCGCGACGGACATAAAGCTTCTCGAATGATTAAACGCACAATGATTTCCGGATTGCTTTCCACCGGAGTAAATGTCGGAGATTTGCGCACCTCGCCGATTCCGGTCTTCCGTTATGAATTAGGAAGAGAAGGAGAATCGGGCGGAATTCATGTCCGCCAATCCCCCTTTGATCCCCGATTAATTGATATAAAATTTCTTGATCGCAATGGGATGGATATCTCCATCGCCCAGGAAAAAACGATTGAACAGCTTTTTCTGCGCGAGGATTTTCAACGGGCGCCGCTGAATGAAGTGGGCGAATTAATTGTTCCCCCGCGCGCCAACGACTATTATATTGACGGTTTTCTGCGTCATATTCACAGTGAGACGATTAGCAATAGACATTTTAAAATAGTCCTGGATTACGCCTTCTCCTCCGCTTCTTTGATTTTTCCGTCGATTTTAGGAAAATTTGGCTGTGAAATCATCGCCCTTAATTCCCACATTGATACGAGCAAAATCACCAAAACAGCTGAAGAATTCAATCAGTCTCTGGAACAACTTTCCAATATTGTCCGCACGACCAAAGCGGATGCGGGTTTTCTTTTGGATACGGGAGCCGAAAAAGTTTTCCTCATCGATGAAGAGGGAAAAATTTTATCTCCCGAACGCAGCGCTTTGATTATTGGCTGCCTGGTTGGTCAGATCTATAAAAAAGGTAAAGTGGGCATGCCGGTAAACATCACCAATTGGGCAGAGAGTTTAATTTCCCGGAAAGAGTTGAAGGTGGTCCGGGTGCCGGTTAATCCCCGCTCGATAATGCAGTCGAGCAATAAAGAAAAAATGACTTTTGTCGCCGACGGTATCGGCGGCTTTATTTTCCCGGAATTTCAACCGGCTTTTGACGGTCTTTTTGCGATCGCCAAAATCTTAGAACTGTTGGCGAAGAAAAAAACAACCCTCGGCAAACTGAACGGCAAAATACCGCAGTATCAGGTTCATTACCGGCATATCTCCTGCTCCTGGGATAAAAAAGGACAGGTAATGAGAAAATTATTAAGCGGAGCAAAAAACACGAAAGTCGAATTAATTGACGGGATAAAACTTTTCTATAAAAAAAACTGGATCCTGCTTTTGCCGGACACCGATGAAGCTTATTTCCATCTCTGGGCCGAAGCCAAAGAAAAAAAGTTTGCCGAAAAACTTTTAGACGAATACCAGGAAAAAATAAAAAAATACCAGGAGTAATTAAAGAAATTAGAAATTTTGAATTATAAATTTTAAATTAGTCCGAACTTCGCTTGGAACTTTACATATCTGTGACATTTTTTTCCCTCTTTTAAAAAGAGGGGTAGGGGAGATTTAGACAATATTTCTAATTTTCAAAATCCCCCTTAATCCCCCTTTTTAAAGGGGGAACACACACACATTGAGTTTCCTATGCTTTAAATTAAACTAACACAAATTCCTATGACTACCACTAAACAATCTTCTCTCATTAAGTTCGGGACTTCCGGATGGCGCGGAATAATTTCGGATAATTTTACTTTTCACAATTTACGCTTGGTCACCCAGGCCATTGCTGAGCACCTAAACACTTCTACTAAGAATGCCCAGTTGATCATTGGCTATGATACCCGTTTTCTTTCCGAAAAATTTGCCCGTGAGGCGGCCTGTGTTTTAGCGGCTAATCGGATAAAATCTTTTTATACCGATTCGCCTACCCCCACACCAACCATCGCCTGCGAAATTATCCGCCGAAAGACGACCGGCGGACTAAACATCACGGCCAGCCATAACCCGCCGGAGTATAACGGTTTGAAATATTCTTCCTCCTGGGGCGGTCCGGCCTTGCCTGAGGAAACTAAAATAATTGAAAAGAACTGTCATTTACTGCAGAAAAAATCTCACCCCTATCAGACGATGGATTGGGGAAAAGCGATTGAGCAAAAAATAATCAAGATCATCGACCCCAAAGACATTTATTTAAATCAATTAAAAAAATTGATTGACACCGCGGTCTTAAAGAAAGCCAAACTAAAAATAGGAGTGGATTTGCTCTACGGAAGCGGGATCGGATATCTGGATAGTTTCCTGCGAGAAGCAAATTGCCGAGTTTATCCCCTGCATTGTTATCGGGATACCACCTTTGGCGGATTTCCCCCGGAACCGGCGGCGGCCAATTTAACTCAGTTATTTCAACTGGTAAAAAAAGAAAAGGCCCATTTAGGCTTATCCGTCGATGCCGATGCCGACCGCTTTGGGATAATTGACAGCGAAGGCAATTTTATTTCCCCCAACCGGATTTTAGGGTTGTTCCTGGACCATTTAGTCCAAACCAGAAACTGGCGCGGCGTTGTCGCCCGTTCGGTAATGACCAGCCAATTTATCGATGCGGTAGCCCATTCTTACCATCTTGAGGTTCGAGAAACCCCGGTCGGTTTTAAGTATATCGGGGAAGTGATGCAGGAAGAAGAGTTTATTATCGGCGGCGAAGAGTCCGGCGGGCTAACCATTAAAGGCCATGTGCCGGAAAAAGACGGGGTGCTGGCTTGTTTGTTGGCCGCAGAATTAGCGGCCAGACAGAAAAAAAGTCTTACTCAGCTCCTGAAAGACCTTTATCGCCGGGTCGGTTTATTTTTGGATGCCCGCTGCAATTTTCGCCTGCCGGAAGAAAAAATGGCCAAGTTAGCTGCGCACCTCAACCAGGGAAAATTCACCGAAATCGAAGGGATGCCGGTCAGCAAACACATTACCATCGATGGACATAAATTCGTTTTCCCTGACGGTTCTTGGCTGGGTATCCGCTTCTCCGGCACCGAACCGGTCGTTCGTCTCTACTTAGAAGCCAACTCCTCCAAAAAACTCGCCCATTTAGCCCAACTCGGCAAAAAATTCATCGGGGCATAAATAGTTACAGTCTTGGGTTATGAGTCTTGAGTCACGGGTTTAAAAGAATCGATTCCTTTAGACTCGAAACCCATGACTCACAACCCATGACACTGCTCTTTTTGATCGTAAAAAAAACCTCCGTTTTGGTGACGGAGGTTTTTTTGCTTTAGGCTAAATCTATTCTTTACTTAAATAACACTTCCATTAGTTCCATCCACTTGGGGTCGACTATTTTCAATTTGGAGGTAGCCTCTTCCAAGGAGACACCGAGAACATCGTTACCGCGAAGAGCGACCATTTGACCAAATTTTCCTTCTTTAACCAGTTCGGCAGCTTTTACACCGACTCTTGTTCCGAGGATCCGATCAAATAAGGTTGGCCCGCCGCCGCGTTGAATATGACCGATCACCGCCAAACGGGTTTCGATTTTTGTTTTTCCTTCAATTAAGGCCGCTAACTGCTCACCAATACCTCTGGATTTCAAAATCATATGACCGAACTCGTCCAATTGTTCTTTTTCCTCTTTATCACCCGGCAGCTGCACTCCTTCGGAAACCACAACCAAAGCATATTTTTTCCGGGCATGAACTTCCTTTAAATGCTGACACATTTTTTCCACATCGGTCTGTTTCTCGGGAAGCAAGGTCCAGTCCGCGCCGGAAGCGATGCCGGTATAAAGGGCTACCCAGCCGGCATGGCGGCCCATCACTTCTAAAACCATGATCCGGCGATGTGATCGTCCGGTGTCAATCAGCCGTTCGGCCGCATCGACAGCGATCGTCACGGAGGTATCAAAGCCAAAGGTGAAATCGGTCGCGGAAAGATCGTTATCCATCGTTTTCGGCACCCCGACCACCGGAATTTTATGTTCTTTATATAGCTTACTGGCTACCCCTAAAGTGTCCTCGCCACCCATCGCCACTAAAGCGTCTAACCCCAATTTTTTAAAATTCTCCAAACATTTCTCCACACCCTGGTCTTTTTTGTAAGGATTTGTCCGGGAAGTTCCTAAAATTGTTCCCCCTTTACCGACAATGCCTTCCACATCGCTTAATTTGAGCGGTTCGGCGATACCTTCTATCAATCCTTTCCAACCTTCCTGCAAACCGACACACTCAAAACCAAAATCCAACGATCGCAGAACACATCCCCGAATTGCCGGATTTAATCCCGGACAATCACCGCCGCCGGTAAGAATCCCAATTTTCTTCATCCTAGTCCTTCTCCTTTTTAGTTAAAATTTTATTTTTTCTACTTCCGACTCTTTCAAATTGTTTTCTATTCTCCAGAAATAAGCCGACCCGGTATGAATTTGAAAAACACTTAACTTTGGATCATCCGGTCCGCCAGCCATTTCCTGCAAAAACGGTCTTTCTTCCAGTAATCTCACTTTGACTTGAGTATCTTCAATAAATTTAACCTTGCCGGCCACCCTTAACATGATCCCTAGATCAGGATATCTCTCCGGCACAAAAAAACAAACTTCCAATCTCGGATTTACCTTTAATTGTTTAAAAACACTTTTGGAATCTGCGGTATGAAAATAGAAACCAGTCTCGTCGGCATACCATAAAAGAAACCCGCGAACATGCGGTTGGTCGCCATCCATTGTCGCCAGATAACACAACGGATGCTCCTTGGCAAATTTTATACAATCATTAAAGTTCATCTCAAAACCTAATCCGTTCTATACCTGACTCTTTCAGATTGTTTTCCATTTTCCAAAAGAAAGCTTCACCGGTGTAGACTTTGAAAACAACTAAACCTGTGTCTTCAACATTTCTAACCACCATTTTAGGGTTAGGCCGTTCCGCAAACAATTTCATCTTTAGCTCCATATCTTCCAAAAATCTAATTTTACCGGAAACCCTCAGCATCGTACCCACATCCGGAGATTGACCCGGGGCATGAAAACAAATTTCCACCCGCGGATTGATCAATAATTGCCGATAAACGCTCTTTTTAGCGAATGTGTAGAAATAAAAACCCAGTTCGTCGGCATACCAGAGCTTAAACCCTCTAACCATGGGTTGATCACCATCAATGGTAGCCAAAAAACAAGTCTTATTTTGATTAGCAAATTCAATACAATCCCTAAACCGCATGAGACAACTCCATTATAAACAAGAAACAAATTATGCCGTTATTTCCTCTCCCTTGAGGGGAGAGGATTAAGGTGAGGGTGATAAAGCTTCGATTCCCTTATTACCCCCCTCACCCTACCCTCTCTCCCACAAGGGGAGAGGGAAAATCGAGCAGGCTGTTCGCGAACAGCCCCTACA
Source organism: Elusimicrobiota bacterium (assembly GCA_043810025.1). Classification (GTDB taxonomy): domain Bacteria; phylum Elusimicrobiota; class JBDRON01; order JBDRON01; family JBDRON01; genus JBDRON01. The sequence goes on along the minus strand of JBDRON010000099.1, from coordinate 31,550 downwards.
ACTACGCTCTCCCTGAACAGCCGAATACACGCATCCGATCGCGGACTACTTCTTTAGCCGCTTCTTTAGCTGGGCCAAGAATCTTTCGCGGATCAATTTCTTTGGGATCGGCATCCAGGATAGCTTTGATCTTGTGAACAAAATTCATCCGAATCCGGGTGTCGATATTTATTTTACAGATACCGTTGGCAATTCCTTTTTTTACCTCCTCATCGTTTAATCCGGACGCTCCATGCAGTACCAACGGAACATTAGTTAGTTTTACAATTTTTTTAAGTCTTTCCACATCAATCTTAGCAATCGGTTCTTCACAACCGTGAATTGTTCCGACTGCCGGAGCTAAGAAATCCAATTTGGTTAACTCAACAAACCTTTCCGCTTCTTCCGGTTTAGCCATTTTTTCTTTGAGTTTATCCAAAGCGACACCAGGTTCATCACCACCCATTTTCCCAATCTCTCCAATTTCCGCTTCCACCGGAATTCCGCAAGCATGAGCTAATTCACAAACTTTTAAGGTCAGGGCCACATTTTCCTCGAAAGGAAGTTTGGAACCATCAAACATCAACGAGGTAAAACCCGCCCGCAAACAACGAATGTTTTGGATGTAATCCGTCCCATGATCCAAATGCAAAGCAACGGGAACTGTCGCTTTTTCAGCCGCTACCCTGACCATCGCCACGATATATTCCAGTCCGGCATATTTTATGGCTCCCTGGGAAGCCTGCAAAATTACCGGGGATTTTTCCTCCTCGGCTGTTTCCACAATCGCCTGGATAATTTCCAGATTATTGGCGTTGAAAGCGCCAACAGCGTAATGATTCTTTAAAGCATCTACAAGCATTTCTTTACTGGTAACTAATGACATTTTTACTCCTCCTCTTATTTTATTTAAACACACCCATTTTGCGAAATTTCTGATATCTTAGCTCGACTAATTCTTCAATTGTATTTTTCCTTAATTCCTGCAGACTTTTTTTTAATACCTGACGGACTGCTTCCGCGGTAAATTCGACATCGCAATGCGCTCCCCCTAAAGGTTCAGGGATAATTTCATCGATTACTTTCAAGCCCAGCAAATCGTTGGAGGTAAGTTTCAACGCTTTGGCCGCATCGCCAGACTTGCCCGCATCCCGAAAAAGTATCGCCGCGCATCCTTCCGGGGTAATCACTGAATAAATTGAGTTTTCCAACATTAGCACACGGTCGGCTAAGGCTAAAGCTAACGCTCCACCCGATCCACCTTCCCCAATAACCAAAGCGATAAAAGGAATCTTCAGTTGAGCCATTACCCAAAGATTACGGCCGATAGCTTCCGCCTGGCCGCGTTCTTCGGCGCCGATACCCGGATAAGCTCCGGGTGTATCAATCAACGTAACCAGCGGTATCTTGAATTTTTCCGCCAAACGCATCAATCTTTCAGCTTTTCGATAACCTTCCGGATGAGGCATACCAAAATTTCTTTGCATGTTCTCTTGAACTGTCCGGCCTTTTTGGTGGCCAATAATCATGATCGGCTCATCCTCAAAGGTGGCCAGGCCGCCGATGATGGATAAATCATCGCCAAAAGCCCGATCCCCGTGAATTTCCAAAAAATCTTTGCTTAATAAACGAATATAATCCATCGTGTAAGGACGACGGGGATGGCGGGCTAATTGGACTTTTTGCCAGGCCGTTAATGAACCGAAAATTTCCAATTTCATTTTATTGCATTTTTCTTCGAGGATGCTAATCTCTTCAGAAAAATCCATTTTTTCCGTAATGGCAAAATTTCTCAACTCCCTTATTTTCATTTCCAGCTCTAATACCGGACGCTCAAAATCTAAACCAGATACCTCTTCAGCCATCTTATCTCCTAAAAGCGCAAAACTCAAAGCGCAAAACTCAAAACATAAAACGTAAAGTCAAAAGCATCGAATCTTTAAAGTTTTTCAACTTTGAGTTTTTCGCTTTGCGTTTTGCGCTCTTTAAAACAGTCCGATGAAATTGATCCGGATAATTCTTTCCCAATTACTCCCGGATCGGCCTAAGTCCCGGGCGTCTATTTCCACGGATAAGCGCTTGTCTTTCAGCACATAGTAACGCAGCCCGGCGTTCAAACGGTTTGCCTGGCGATTATGGATATTGTCATACTCCGCTAAAATAGAAAAAAAATCCAATAAATTAATATTGACATTGGCAAACCCATAAACATCGTCGGTTTTAAAGTTGTAGATATTCGCTCCGGCGCTTGCTTCCACCAACGGGATCAGCTCCTGGGTAACCACCAAAAACAAGCCCTTTTCCCGATGCCGGTATTGTTCATCGGTTTGATCAAAACGGTATCCCTGGGTGTCATAGCCAAGAGCTAGCGCCGGCAAAAACAGCGAACCGTCATACAACCTGATTTTTAAGGCCAACGTCGGTTCGTGTAAATCAGCCGCTTGGCTGCCAACAATTTTATCCGTATCCAGATACAACCCCATGTTCACATTTCTGAGAACTCCAAAAGCTAATCTGCTCAGCACACCGCCGTCAGCATAGAAACGAAAATTAATATTGAACCCGCCGTAATCAATGGTCTGAGCGGTCGGAGTATCAATCACATCCAAATTTTCATCACTGCAATAAACCTGATAAGGAATAATTAGAAAGAATAAAAATATAATTTTTTTCATTAGTATACCACGATGACGTAGGGCAGGGCTTTAGCCCTGCGATTTTGAAGACGCAAGCCTAAAGGCTTGCCCTACATTACTATTTTACCGTTTTCTTTTCTCCCGATTTTGGGGCGTTAGATTTTGGCTGGGTAACCGCGGCCTTCGTATCTGCGCCTAATCGGCTCAGAGAATTTTCCGCTGCGCGTTGGACGGAAGGTTCCATATCTTTCAGCGCCTCCCGAAGAGAGACGATGGCATTTTTGTCATTAATATAGCCCAAAGCTTCGGCGGCTTTCTGACGAACCTGAGAATCGGAATCTTTGAGCAGGGAAACAGCGATATTATACCCTTTTTTAGAACCTAATTGCCCTAAGACCAGAGCCGCATTAACCTGCACTTTTCTGTCCCCATCTTTAAGGAGTGGTGATATTTGTTCGATTACAACCTTGTCTTCTCTATCAGATAATTTAGCTAAGGCCGCAGTGGCTTCCTGCCGAAGCTGAGGTTTGTCACTTTTTAATAAAGGCAAAATCGGTTCCCGAGCAGATTTATCTCCTAAATTACCTAAGGCTCGCAACGCTATCGCCTGCATATCCACAGATTTATCTTTTAAAGCCTCAACCAAAGGCTGTAAAGCTTGCGGATCATGCAGCATACCGAGAGTTTGCGCCGCCGAAAACCTCACCGCATCGGCTTCGTCTTTAAGCAGTTTAATTAAACCGGGAACGGCCTTAACATCAGCCAAATATCCCAAAGCAACCGCCGCGCTTTGACGGACCTGCGCATCTTTATCTTCTAAAGCCGCAATTAATGGAGCCAAAGCATCCTGAGACTGGGTCATCCCTAAAGCATTAGCGGTTAACCGGCGAACATCGGAATCCGCATCTTTTAGCAAAGGAATTAAAGCAGCCACAGCGGAACTGCTCTTAGCAAACCCCAATTCCATTACCGCCGCCCTTCGAACCGAGGAATCCTTATCTTTTAAACGGGCAATATTTTCTTCCACGGTTAACGAATAAAGATTCCCCAGCAACAAAGCTAACCCAATACTCAACACAAACTTCCTCATTTTTACCCCCCTCTACAAATTTTTTTATACCCTTACCCTTAATTTAACATATCAGAATTTCAATTAACAATACAAGCATATCTTTTAACAAAATTTTTGGTTTATGTCAAGCAGGAAGCGATGAAAAAAATTGACAAATCCAGAAATTTATGATTAAATTAAAGAAGTTATAAGTTTTGAACTTGAGGCATAGGAAATTCAATGTTTTTTTTTGTGTGTTCCCCCTTTAAAAAGGGGGATTTTGAAAATTATAAATATTGTCTAAATCTCCCCTACCCCTCTTTTTAAAAGAGGGAAAAAAACGTCACAGATATGTAAAGTTACGAGCGAAACTCTAACTAACTTAATTTTTGATTTTTGAATTTTGATTTTAAAAAGGGGGATTAGCTCAGTTGGGAGAGCGCTACCTTCGCAAGGTAGAGGCCGGGGGTTCAACTCCCCCATCCTCCAATCAGCTTTTTATCACGCATTCCGGTTTGCGCTCGCATTTGTCGCAGCTTAAAAACCGGTTCAACCTTAAACATTGAAACCGGGCCTCTTTTTCCCGGACATAAGTGCCATAAGCGGTGGGATAGGTTTTGCCAGTTCCTTCTCGCTCCATTAACAGATCGACAATAAAAAATTTATTTTTTTTTCTAACGATCGCCCCTCTGCGAAACGGCATTGGTTACCTCCTTGGAAATCAATTTCTTTAATTGTTAATCTTTAATCTTTGATCTTTGATTTTTGATATTATCTTACGATCGCTATTTTGCCGATCCTCTTTTTTCCTTCGGCCTCCAGCAGATAAACATAAATTCCCGAAGCCACTTTTTCTCCCCCATCATTTTTTCCGTTCCACAGATAATTGTAGACCCAGTTCCGATCACTGCTTTTATTGATATCAAAATTTATTTCTCCAGAAGAGATGTCCCTAACTCTCTCGCCGGCCAAATCAAAAATTTCCAATTTTACATTGGGAACATACCGGCTGAGAGAAAACCGGATATGCACCTGCCCGTCCAGCGAAGGATTGGGATAATTGATCAAACTGTTAACACTTAAATAAGCGGCGGCGGCAATAGTAAAATAAGCCGTCTGCATTAACGATTGTCCGGCATTTCGAATATTGATTAAACCGATCCCGCTGGCTTTGCCGTTATAGGCGTTGGAAGACGGCCGGCTGAAAGTGGTAATATTTTGACTCCCTGGGTAAGGGTCACCGCTGTAAGTATCTGCGCTGTCACTTCCGTCAGCTTCCACCAGATCCACCCGCCGATGCGGATTAGAAACATTAACATTATTATCTTCGATCTTGCCGATCGCATCATCAATATGCCAGATTAAAAGACCTTCGGCGGGCAAAGAAACGTCAAAACCGGTTCTCTTTCGGTATTCAAAAAGAAAATATTCTTTACTGGAATCGTCCGCCGTAAGAATATTGCCTTTGTAAAGACTATTAGTGGAATCTGTCTCAATCGGCTTCACCGTCAGATTAGTATTCGGTTGATTAATTACTTCCGGCGTAATCCAGCCTAATTGGATTTTGCTCCAGGCCGAGAAATGAGCCGGCTGACTACCTTGCGGGCTGCCTAACCAGGCTCCATGATCCATCAAATCCCAATCCCCTACGCTGGTTTTACCGGTACTTGTATCATAAAGATCGGGCAACCCCAAACCGTGGGCAAATTCATGAGCAAATATTCCCACCGGTGAATCCTCGGAAATTAAAACATAATTCAGCGCAAATTTACCGCCGCCGACACTTTCCGGTTGGGGATAGACACCCCCAATTTGCCAGTGATGCGACCAAATGTCGTTAGACGAACCAGTCCGTTCCTGAGCCGCTCCGGCATGAACAACAATCAGATGATCAATGTTTTGATCAGCGTCGTTTGAATCATAAGGTGAAAAATCAACACCGTCAAGCGCCGCTTTTTGTACCGCTTCCCTGGCTAATTGATAGATATCTCCATATTTGTCATCAACATGAGCAACATCGCTATCCGCGCCATAATAAGCCATCGCTTTACTGCTCTCCAACCAGGTTGTGCCTACCTCCCCCTCTATAAAAGTCTGGTCGTAAGAGGTTTCTTGATAATATTTATTCATGCTGGCTATACCGGAAAAAATTAAATCATTAAAATAAGCGGCGGTGTGACTGGGAGCTTTATCGGTAAACCGAATCAGTAAAACAATTACTTTAATTTTTCCGATCGTCTCCGGAGCCTTACTGATCTGAAAACGCCGCATTTTGGGCACCGGTAATCGTTGGCTCAAGGCCATTTTCTTTAAATTTGCGGGCAGCGGACCGGTATCATAAACCAGCGGGTTAGGCGGCGCCGAAGACCAGGCCGGAATACTAAAAAAGAGGAGTATTATACCCAAAAAGATGAACATAGAAATAGGGGACGGAGTCAACTTGACAACTTAAGTAGCCACTGCGCGCGTAGGGGCGGGGTTTATCCCCGCCCCTATTAGTTGAATTGCCGAAAATCTAAAACCTTAGAGCGGCAGTTATCCGGTGGTTCCATTCTGGGATTTGTCCGGTGTATCGGCCCAGTTCGTCGGCGTAGTAGGCATAATCTAAATGCAGGAACAGCAAATGTAAGCCGGCGCCAAAGGTTGGGTATCCTTGATTAAACCCGGTGCGAAGATCAAAAAGAAACCAGCGGAATTCACCACCAAAATAAAGATGCTTAAAGAAGGTCTCGGCCAAAATGTTTTCACCTAAAAGTTTTTCATCCGCATTAAAAATATCGCGCAGATCGGCGACAAAAACCAAACGATCTTCCTTCAATCCAAGGCTTCGACCGGGCCAATAATAAAGATTCCTCGGCGAGAAAGCTAAACCCAGATTGGTTTGAGGAGCGATCACTTCGGTGGTGGCCGCTTTTGTCCCGGTATCGTTAGAAGCTTCTTTGTAACTTATCTTTGTGCCGCCAAAATCGCTGATCATCAAACCGATATCCCAGGATTTTACCGGCTGATAGAGCATCCCTAGATCCAGCCCGTAACCTTGCCCCCACTGGAGTATCGGATCGAATTCTTCAAAAGTCAAGATTGATTTGCGCCGTTCGTCAATCTTCGCCCGCTTTAGATATTTTATCGTTGTTCCTAAAGAAACCGAACCGGGAACAGCCAAATTTTTCCCTTTCCAATAAGGTATCGCCGGAACCGTAGCCCATTTTTTAGCCAGCGGTAGACCGGCCAAAACATCCAGATAACCCGAAAAATCAATCGTTGGCAGAATAATGCCGGAATTTAATTTAACCCGGGCATCAAACTGGTCGAAAACGCCGATACCCCAGGCAAACCCTTCCTTACAATGAAGGTAATTCAAATTAGGCAGACCAAGAGAAATATGCGTCCGGTACTTGGTTACTTTATCCGTAATCTCGTTAGTCAAGCGGACCTGGGTATCGTAAGTCTGCTGATCAAAATTTTCCAGGGCATTTTTGTTATCTTGATAATACTGATAAAACGAAATTGCATCCCTGCTGATCCCGATGGGCAGTTCCAGAAGAGTGATTTGCGAGGTCGTTCGCCTGCTCAAACCGGCCGGGTTATAAAAGAAAGCATTTTGATCGCTGCTCAACGCCGTAAACGCCCCGCCCATCCCTAACGGCCGCACACCGCGAATAAAGACCGGCGGCTCAGCGGAAAAAACGATCCCGGCTAATAAACAGCAGAACACTACTACCAAAACAATTTTACCAAAACTTTTCATTCTTCCCCCTTTTTAGTCCATCCAAAATAAAACCACTTATAAGGTGTTTGTTGAGACGCAAAATTTTGCGTCTCTACTCCTTATTGCCCCCTCTCAAATATCAAGGAGTTCTGTATCCTTCTAATGTTACCTTAGCGTCGCTAAGCGCCTGCTTAAATGTTTTATTAAATTCTTCTTTTAACTTGTAGACCTCCGAACTGGTTTTTAATTTGAGATTCTCCACTACTATTTGCGCATATCCTACTGCCTCAGTAATATTCGCTGCCGCCTCATCAAGTTTTGCTTCTGCGGTATCAATCATAGAGTTATTAATCCCTAACTCATCTACAACTACATCTACTTGATAATCATTATCGATTGTAATCGTAATAACTTCTGAACTTTCGGCATAAAGCAAAATATCGGTGGCGGAATAGATCAAAAGGGCAATAGCTAAATTAAGATTTACATCAGTATCATTATATTTGATTACCCCGTCAGCTTGCCCTTTGACAATTAAACTTAATTTATCAATAATTTTCTTGCTGGCCGTATGCAAAGCCTCGATGTTTAAACTGCTAGGGATTAAATTTCCGTCGCTAACGCGGGCTGGGGTGGCATAAGCCGCTAAATCCAAGGAGGGACCAGCGGCGATTGGACTCTCCCTGCTTTCAATGATCGAGGCGATTAATGAAGCTAAATCCAGATTGTTTACACCCATTATCGCCTGGGAATAACCTAACAAAGCCTCAGAGTTAGCGCCATTCTGCTCGAGAATTTGCTGGTAATAGTCCACCGCCCGGCTCCAATCTTTGTCCTGTAAAGCCATTTGGGCATCAGCCGATAAGGAAGCGATGTCACTGCTTGATCCTTCCTTGTGAATCTTGCCGAAAATATTGTTATTCTTTCCGCAAGCCGACAAGAAGCATAAACCGGCCAAACATAAAGCCACTACGCCTTTTCTGTCCATTTTCCCTCCCTTACATAGATAAGATTAATTATTTCTTTGGTTGTTAACACCCTTGCCCCTTTATGTTCCTGATTCCCAGGAGGAAAGATATTCTTTTTGCTGAGGGGTTAAAGTGTCAATCTTGATATTTAATGTTGCCAATTTTAATTTAGCGATATAACTGTCAATTTCCTGCGGTACGGAATAAACCTTCTTCGCTAAACTTTTGCTTTTTTTCACCAGGTATTCTGCCGATAGCGCCTGATTGGCAAAAGACATATCCATAACACTGGCCGGGTGCCCCTCGGCCGCAGCCAAATTAATCAACCGTCCCTCGCCTAAAACATAAACAGTCCGGCCATTTTTTAATTGATAGGCTTCCACATACGGCCGCATATTTTTTTTGCTCACTTTGATTTTATTTAAAGCCTCTAAATCAATTTCCACATTAAAATGTCCGGAGTTAGCCACCACCGCGCCATCCTTCATCTTCTGAAAATGTTCAGCCCGAAGCACCGCGATGTTCCCGGTCAAGGTAATGAAAATATCTCCGATCTTTACCGCTTCAGCCATCGGCAAGACTTCGTAACCATCCATTACCGCTTCTAAGGATTTCAACGGATCGATTTCGGTAATTACCACCCGGCTGCCCATCCCTTTGGCCCGCAAGGCTACACCCCGCCCGCACCAGCCATAACCGCAAATTACCACCACTCGTCCGGCTAACAAAAGGTTAGTGGCCCGCAATACGCCATCAAGCGTAGATTGCCCGGTACCATAACGATTATCGAAAAAATGTTTGGTTAAAGCGTCATTAACCGCGATAATCGGGTAAGCCAAAACACCGCTTTTTTCCAAACTGCGCAGCCTGATTACGCCGGTAGTTGTTTCTTCTGTGCCGCCGATAATGTCACTCAGTAAATCCTTCTTTTCTTTGTGCAGCATCGAAACCAGGTCGGCTCCATCATCCATGGTTAAATTCGGACGGACAGCGAGAACCTCCTCGATATGCCGGTAGTAAGTTTTATTATCCTCTCCTTTAATCGCAAACACCGGCAGTTTGTATTTATTTACCAACGCCGCCGCTACATCATCTTGCGTCGAAAGAGGATTGGAACCGCAGAGATATACTTCTGCTCCACCTTCCTTTAGTGTAATGGCCAGGTTAGCGGTTTCCGTGGTCACATGCAAACAAGCCGCCAGCTTCACACCTTTTAAAGGTTTTTCTTTTTGAAATCTCTTTTTGATTAAGCGCAGTACGGGCATCTCTTTCTCCGCCCATTCGATACGCTTCACCCCTTCATCGGATAACTTCAGATTCTTAACGTGATATTTCACTTAGACCTCCAAACTTAAACTTTTTAATTTGAATTCATCCCGTAGGATCGCCGCTTTCTCCGTCTTCTCCCAGGTAAACGATTCCTCGCTCCGGCCAAAGTGCCCGTAAGCAGCCGTCAACTGATAAATCGGCCGCAGTAAATTTAAAGACTCGATAATCCCGCGCGGGGTTAGCTGGAAATTACGATACACCGAGCTGACCAGCTTTTCTTCATCGACTTTACCGGTTCCATAAGTGTCAACCATGATGGAAACCGGCTCGGCCACACCGATGGCATAAGCCAGCTGAACAGTACATTTATCGGCAATACCCGCGGCAACGATATTTTTGGCGATATAACGCGCCATATAACAAGCCGAACGGTCAACCTTCGTCGGATCCTTGCCGGAAAACGCCCCGCCGCCGTGGGCGGCCATTCCGCCGTAAGTATCCACAATAATTTTCCTTCCCGTCATCCCGGTATCCGACTGCGGGCCGCCGACGACAAATTTGCCGGTGGGATTAACCAAAAACCTCGTGTCTTTGGTTACCAATTTACCTAACACCGGGCGAATAATATTTTCAATCATCTCGTCCCGTGATTTTTGGGTTATTTGTTTGCCGCTGCTCTCCAAAATATCGATTGTATGCTGAGAAGAAAGCACAACCGTTTCCACTCCTACCGGCAAACCATCCTCGTAACGGACCGTGACCTGCGATTTACCGTCCGGTCCAAGATAACTTAAAATGTTTTTTTTCCTTACCTCGGTCAGGCGGCGCGCCAGTTTATGGGACAACATAATCGGCATCGGCATTAATTCCTCGGTCTCCCGACAGGCATAACCGATCATCAATCCTTGATCGCCGGCCCCGCCGGTATCCACACCTTGCGCGATGTCCGGCGATTGACAACCGATCGCATTCAGCACGGCGCAGGTTTCATAGTTAAACCCGTATTTGGAATCCGTATAACCAATATTTTTTACGACCCTTCTCACCAATTTGGCTATATCGACATACCCGGTAGTAGTAATCTCTCCGCCAACAATCACCAACCCGGCGGTTACAAATGTTTCACAGGCTACCCGACCCTTCAAATCCTGACTTAGCACTTCATCGAGAACAGCATCGGAAATTTGATCGCAAAGCTTATCCGGATGTCCTTCGGTTACCGACTCTGAGGTAAAAAGATACGATTTACTGGCCATTTTCTTCCTCCTATTAAATTAGTCCGAACTGCGCTCGAAACTTTATATATCTGCTGGGCATTTTTTCTCCCTCTTTTATAAAGAGGGGCAGGGGAGATTTTATCACTATTTTAAAATCCCCCTCAGTCCCCCTTTAAAAAGGGGGAACACTTCAACTATACTATATTAACTTCTGACATTGATTACCGAGCCTTCAAAAACTGAAATGTTCTCGGAGACAAAACCATTGTTTCCAATGATACAATTATTCAACTCCACATTTTTTTCTACGCGCACATCGTTCCAAAGTATACAGTTTTTTAACTTTGCGCCTTTTTCGATTAGATTGGAATGACCGATTACCGTATATTCATCGATTAGGACATCGGCGCTGATTTCACAATGATCTCCGATTACGCAAGGACCGTTTAATCGCGCGCGGCGATGCAATTTAGTTCCTTTGCCAACCCAAATATTTTTGCCGATTTTTTCGCCGGGGATTGAGACGCCAATCTTGCCTTCCAGTAAATCCCGCGAAGACCGGCGATATTCACTCAAATTGCCGATGTCGCACCAATAACCGGACATCACATAAGCAAAGATGTTCTGTTTTTTCTTCAACAACAGCGGCCAGAGATCATGACCAAAATCGTAATATGCTCTTTTGGGAATATAATTAAAAATTTCCTTTTCCAAAATATAGATGCCGGTATTCACCGTATTAGCAAAGACATCGCTCCAGGCCGGCTTTTCGATAAACTTTTTTATCCTTCCCTCTTTATCGGTTAAAGTTACGCCGTATTCAAATCGCGCATCGATCGGTTTCAAAACCATCGTGGCTAAAGATTTTTTCTGCCGGTGAAAGTCGATCGCTGATTTCAAATCCACATCCGTCAGCCCGTCACCACTCATCACCACGAAAGAATCCTTAAAAAACTTCTCCATTAACTTTACGCCGCCGGCTGTCCCCATCAGCTTATCTTCCTCGGAGTAAACAATTTCCATACCCCAACGACGGCCTTTGTCGAAGTAATTCTTAATCATCGCCGGATGATGAAAAAGATTTATCGCCACCTGCGTGATCCCAACATTTTTTAAAAGATCCATGGTGTAAGCCATCACCGGTTTATTGGCGATAGGAAACATCGGTTTTGGGATACTATGCGTTAAAGGCCTTAAGCGCGTCCCCGCTCCAGCCGCCATGACAAAAGCTTGCATTCGCTGTTTTGCTCCTTAACTGCAACAGTCTTGGTTGATGCGTCATGAGTCTTGAGTCAGGTGTCATGAGGTTAAAATATTCGATTCCTTTAAACCCAGAACCCATGACCCACAACTCATGACCTGTCCTCTTTGAAATGAGTATAAATTATTTTTTTTCCTAAAGCAAGAAATTTTTGCATCCCCTGTCGAGTAGAATCTTCAGCATAGATTCTCAAAATCGGTTCTGTTCCCGACGGACGCAAGAGAAGCCAGGAATCATTTTTAAAAATAAATTTTACTCCGTCATAATTTTTTATTTCTTTTAAATCGGAAAAAATATTTTTTTGTTTGACGAAATTGACCAGCATTTCAGTAAAATAATTTTTATCCGGTATTTTTTTGAGTTTTAGATCAACCCTCCCATAAAAGGAAGGCCCAAACTCGTTCGTTAATTCGTTGGTCAACTGCAGGAGCGTTTTTTTCTCCAAGGACATTCGTTCTAAAATCAGTATTCCGGAAAGCACACCGTCCCGCTCGGGGATATGACCGGGCAACCCTAACCCGCCCGACTCTTCTCCCCCCATAAACACCTCTTTTTTTTCTAACAGCTCGGCGATATATTTAAAACCAATCGGCGTTTCTTTCAGCGGTAACCTGTATTTTTCAGCGATCCGATTAATCAAAAAACTGCCGGAAATGGTTTTTGCGATCCCTCCGGACTTTTTATAATTACGGATAAAATGCAGCAAGAGCAAAGAAAAGATTTGATGGGAATTAACGAATTTACCTTTTTCATCAACCAGCCCGATTCGGTCGGCATCACCGTCTAAGGCTATGCCAATCGACGCTTTTTCCCTAACAACAACCCTTTTCAACTCGGCAAGATTTTCATTGATCGGCTCGGGGTTAACCCCGCCAAAATAAGGATCGCGGTGCGAGTGGATGGAGACAATCTTCATCTTCTTTTCTTTATTAAAAAATTTTTCAATGAAACCAATTCCCGACCCAAACAACGGATCGACAACAATCTTTTTCGGTAAGTTTCGATAGTCGATTTTCTTTAAATAATTCCGGCTATGCCGAAGATAGTCCCGCGCAAAATCTTCTACAGGCAAATCACGCTGAAGATTTTTTATGGATATTTTTTTTTGACAGATATTTTCTATTTCTTTAGTCAATGTTTCCGGCGCCGAACTGCCGGAAGAAATTTTTATTTTCAAACCATTGAAATAAAACGGATTATGAGAAGCCGTAATCATTATCCCCAAAGCGGCTTTCCGCTGACTTACCGCATAAGATATCACCGGTGTGGGCACAGCAGTCTGCGAAATAATCGGATGCAGGCCGTTAGCCGAAAAAACATTTCCCGCTTGACGGGCATAATCTTCAGACATAAACCGGTTGTCGTAACCGATCGGCACAATTATGGAATTTAAACCTGCTACCTTTTTCCCTTTCTGTGCCCGCAAATATTCCGCTATCGCCTGACTAACCAAGCGAAGATTTTCATAATTAAAATCCTCAGCAATCTTCCCCCGCCACCCATCAGTCCCAAATTTTATCGCCATTTTTTCAGCCAAGCTCCTTTCCTAAAAACTTCTCTTTATATTACAATAATGTAGGGAACGGTCGCGACCGTTCCCTACAACTAGAGGATTATAGCAAATATTTAAAAAAAATAAAGGGGAAATTTTGACTCAACAAAAAATTTAATTCCCTTGTCTTCTGAAGATTACTTCTGCTATAATTAGCGTATGCCTCAATCTCATATAAACCGGTCAATTAGTGTTTCCGAAGATACTTTGGTGTGGTTTAAAAAATTATCTTTGACTCAGAAACTTAAATGTATCGAAGAGCAAATTAAAACATTGCATTTTTTTAGAAAACTTAAATTAACCGATGAAAAAGCTAGAGATCAAAAATATAATAAAAAAATTCAACACTCATAAAATCAGATATCTGCTGATTGGAAGACAAGCGGTGGTTTTATACGGCTTTCCAGTAACAAGCTTTGACTATGATTTTTGGATTTGGACGGAAGATCGTCAAAAGATCTATGATATTTTGTCAGTTGAAGGTTTTGAACCATCAACTGCTATTGCAGAAAAAAAGCCGATAGTTTTTTTTGTCAGAGATATTTATAAAATTGACGCCTTTTTTGTAAAACAGTTTGGGAAACTTAAATTTGAGGATTGCTTTAAGCGAGCAAAAATTTTTTCAGAAAAGGATTTTTTTATTTATATTACCGCGCCGGAAGATATCATCGCTCTGAAAAAATTTCGTTCTCCCTTACAACAAAAAGACAAAGAAGACATAGAATTTCTTACTAAACTATTGACTAAAGATTAAATGTACAGCATATCTTTCTGGTTTTCCGATTACCAAATTATTTTTCTTTTTACAAACTTGAATCAATATACCTTTGCAACAGTGGAGTAATTTGATGAATTTTTTTGATCGGTTTGCTTAATATAGCTTTAAAAAAATCAAGGGGATTTTTAGCCTTATTTTTAAATACATATTGCTGAATATTAGCTCCTAAATCATATTTTGGATTCATCCGATGCGCCATGCCTTCGAAAGTTGATATTCCCTTAAGGAGTTGTAAAAACACACCCTTAATCTCTAATCCACAACTTCCACACTCATAGAATAGAGTACTAATCATCTGGGTAGCCGGAAGTCTATCATTAAAGAGATTGGCGATAGAAATTCTTAATTGTTCTTGACGATGATTATTATTTTTCTGACCAATTGTTCCACAAATTGCTATAACTTTATCAATATCTTTAGACTGAATCGCCGTTAAAAGCGGGATAATCCTATTTCTATCGCTTTGAGTTAATCTCCCAACCCGGCCAAAATCTAAAAGTATTATTTTACCATCGGCATCTATCCGGATATTTCCCGGATGCAAGTCATCATGATATAAATCTTTTGACAATATCTGTGAAAATAACATTTCACCAATTTCGTTTATAACCTTGTCCTTCAAAGAATCGGCTATATCTAAAGGATTTTTTCCTTTAGCAAATGATTGGACCAATACGCTTTTGGTACAAAATCCGGCATAAAATTCCGGCATGGCAAAACCCGCCGGTAAAATCTTTCTAAATTCGGCGGCATTTTTACATTCAAGGGTAAGGTTTAATTCTTCTGTGATACTTCTTTCAAATTCTCTAAAGATGCTTAAAACATCAATTTTTTGTTCAAATTCAAATTGATGTTGATTTACAGCCAATGCTTACATAAAGTTTACACAAACAATGTTAGGTTTATGTTAAGAAGATGTTAATTTTTTGTTAAGAGATTGAAAGGCTACTACCATTTCGCCGCGGGGGAGGTTTTTTGAGAAGTGAGCTAAGATCGAGGTAGGGGTGCCGCGAAGGATTTCTTCGAATTTTTTGGTTAATTCCCGAGAAACTACGATGTTTACTTCCCCTAGATTGACCCGAACCAACTCCAGAGTTTTGATGATCCGGTGCGGGGATTCAAAAAATATTACCGTCGTCTCCAGTTGGCTGGCCTGTTTTAATTCCTTAATTATTTTTCCAGGTTTACGAGGTAAAAATCCCAAAAACACAAAACTATTGGTCGGCAATCCAGAGGCAACCAAAGCAGTGATTACCGCGGAAGGTCCAGGCAAAGGAATCACCGTAATCTGGGCGTCAATCGCCGATTTTATCAGATGACAACCGGGGTCCGAAACACCCGGGGTACCGCTTTCGCTAACTAAGGCGATATTCTTTCCTTCCTGTAATTGTTGGATTAATTGTGGGCCTTTGCTTTCCCGATTTGCTTCGTAGTAGCTGGTCGTATGATTATGAATTTGGTAATGGTTAAGAATTTTTTGAATGGTCCTGGTATCTTCGGCGGCAATCAGGTCCACTTCCTTAAGTATCCGCAGGGCACGCAAGGTAATATCTTCCAAGTTACCGATTGGGGTAGGTAAGATGTATAAATTCCCGGCCATTTGTTTTGCTCTCTTAACTTGTTTGTGGCCTTACCACGCTCTGAATGTCAAATTTCTCAGATTCAGTTGCTCCATCAGTTTTTTCTTTATCTAAAACTTTCAGGAACACTTCTACCACTTTGGGGTCGAATTGAGTGCCGGAACATTTTTGCATCTCAATTACAGCGCTTTCCCGGCCCAGGGACCGCCGATAAGGACGGTCGGAAGTCATCGCATCGTAGGAGTCAATTATCGAGACAATCCGTGAACCCAGAGGGATTTCATCTCCAATCAAACCCTCCGGGTATCCCTTCCCATCGTAGCGTTCATGATGGTATAAAATCATCGGAGTTACATCGGATAAAAAAGAGATCGGAGCAACAATTCGTTCTCCGATACCGGGATGCGTACGAATAATATCCATTTCTTCTTTGGTTAAGGGACCGGGCTTGTTTAGAATTTGCTCGGAAATGCCAATTTTTCCGATATCATGCATCAACGCCGCCCATTCAATATTTTTAACCATTATTGAAGGCAGATGCATTTCCTTAGCGACAGCCCGGGCATAATAAGTCGCCCGGCTCAGATGATTTTTGGTATAAGAATCCTTAGCGTCGATCGCCTGAACCAGGGTCTGAATAGTCTGCATATAAAGCTGCTGCAAATCCTGATACATCTCCAAATTATCCAAACTAATCGCTGTTTGATCAGCCAGGATTGTTAACAGGCGAAGGTCGCGCTCTTTTAATTGGTTGGGTGTTCCATGGCTGTTCACGTTCAATACGCCAACAATTTTATTTTGCACTTTTAAAGGTACACAAATAAATGAGGGCGCCGGATAATGACTACGGTTACTCCGGGCAAACCGACTGTCTGTTTCAATATTTTCCACAAAAATTGGATGCGCATTCTGCGCAACCATCCCGGCTATACCCTGGCCGATTTTCAAGCGCGTCTGCTCAACTATCTCCACGCTTAAACCCCGCGAAGCCGTGATGACTAATTCCGAATTTTCTTTCTCCATTAACATTATAGAACCGATATCGGCAGAAACCAACTGCAGAATCTGATCGAGAATCTCGCTGGACATCTCCTTCTTGGTGATGTCGCCGGCAAAATTAATCGAAAATTTGTGCATATTAACGAGAGTGCCAATAAGTTTATCCAAGCCGCTGATTTGATGCTGGAGCTCATGACGGGTTCTTTTGAGGTTTTGAATTAATCCTTCTTCTCGACGGCGAACTTTTCCTAATTGCCGGTTGAAAATAAACAAGCTGAAGATCAACAACAAACTCACAGCAAAAAGAGTTATTTGGATAAACATGGCTCCCTAAAGATATAAACCAAAAACCACAAAAAATCAACCTGTTTTTTAGATAACCTTAGCACGCCTTCGATGCGAGCTTTTTTAAATTCCCCTCATTCTTTTATTCCCCTCTTTTATAAAGAGGGGTTAGGGGAGATTTGATCAACATTTTAAAATCCCCCTTCATCCCCCTTTTTTAAGGGGGAACACACACAAAACAAACATTGAAATTTCTATGTTTCCAGTTAATTATGAGCGGTCATATACCTGAGTAGTTACAAAAGGAAATTCCTATGCATTTCAATTATTGACCGGTAGGTCTAGAAAGGTTTCAATTTTCCCTTTAAAAGCTCGTTGACCAGTCCGGGGTTTGCTTGGCCCCGGGTCTTCTTCATTATCTGACCAACCAAAGCGCTTAAAGCCCGATCTTTACCAGCGCGATATTCTTCTACCGCTTTCTGGTTTTCTTTAATCGTTTCATCGACAATTTTATTCAGCGCGTCACGATCGTTAATCTGAACGATATTTTTTTCATCTACAATTTGCTGAGCGGATTTACCGGTTGTAAACATCTCTTCGAAAACTGTCTTGGCTAATTTTCCGGAAAGCGTTCCTTTTTTTATCAGCAAAACCAAGTCAGTCAGTTTCTGCACAGAGATTGGAGAAGACTTAATCTCCAACTGACCGGCGTTTAAATGGCGGAGCAGTTCCCCGCTGACCCAATTGGCTACCTGCTTAGCCGATTCACCATCATCGCCAACCAGCTTTAAAACCTGTTCATAAAAATCAGCCAGAGAGCGGTCTGCCGTTAGAACTTCCGCATCATATTCGGAAAGCTGATAAACCTGTTGGAACCGCTGATTCCTGGCTTCGGGCAGCTCCGGCAGGGTCTTGGCAAGCGCTTCTATCCATTCCGCTGAAATTGCTAAGGGAACTAAATCCGGCTCGGGGAAATAACGGTAATCATGGGCTTCTTCCTTCGAGCGCATCGATCGGGTAGTTTTTTGGCCGGCATCCCAAAGCAATGTTTCCTGAACAATTCTTCCTCCAGCTTGCGCCACTTCTTTTTGCCGTTTTATTTCGTACTCCAAAGCTTCCCGAACCCCTTTAAAAGAGTTCATATTTTTTACTTCCGTTTTTACCCCTAATTTTTTTTCGCCTACCGGACGAATACTGATATTCGCATCGCAGCGCAGACTTCCTTCCTCCATATTACAATCGGAAACATTTAAATACTTCAAAACACTTTTTAAAGCAACTAAATATTCGTAAGCTTCCTCCGGCGAAGAAATATCCGGCTCAGTCACCATTTCCATCAAGGGGATGCCGGTACGGTTATAATCGACCAAAGAATAATCCAGCTCCTGCGCCCCAAGGGCATGCATCAGTTTGCCGGCATCTTCCTCCAAATGGATCCGGTGAATCCGAATTTTCTTTTTACTTCCAGCCGCTGCCGATACTTCCTGCTTACACTCTCCCCTAACCTCGATATCCAAACAGCCATTTTCCGCCAACGGCTGCTCGTATTGGGAAATTTGGTAGTTTTTCGGCAAATCCGGATAAAAATATTGTTTCCGGGCAAAAATAGATTGCGGATTAATCCGGCAATTCAAGGCCAACGCAGTTTTTAAAAGCAGTTCCACCGCCTTTTTGTTTAGAACCGGCAAAACCCCCGGATAGCCGACACAGACCGGACAAATATTAGTGTTTACCGCCTGCCCGAAATTGGTCGGACATCCGCAAAAGATTTTTGACTCCGTATTTAATTGGGCATGAACTTCCAAACCAATGACTGCTTCGTAAGACATATTTCTCCTCTATGTTAACAACAATCATTTCCTCTCCCTTGATGGGAGAGGATTAAGGTGAGGGTGTATCCTTTAAAAATTTCCCCTCACCCTACCCTCTCCCACAAGGGGAGAGGGGACACATGGTTTAAATCTTCGGTCGTTTTTTGTGCCAGTCGGTTTGCTGCTGATATTGCCATGCAGCGCGCAGAATAGTTTCTTCTTCAAAAGCCCGGCCGAGCAACTGCAGGCCGATCGGTAAACCAGTTAGTGAAAATCCGCAGGGAATACTTATGCCCGGCAAACCGGCCAAATTGCAGGGAATGGTAAAAATATCTGATAAATACATCTGTAATGGATCATCAGTTTTTTCCCCGATTTTAAAAGCCGGGGTCGGCGCGGTGGGGGTGAGCAGTAAATCCACCTTTTTTAAGGCTTGATCGAAATCCTGAGCGATCAACCGGCGCACCTTCTGCGCTTTGCCGTAATAAGCTTCGTAATAGCCGGAAGAAAGGGCGTAGGTGCCCAACATAATTCTTCTTTTCACCTCCGGACCAAACCCCTCAGAGCGGCTGCGATAATAGCTGCTCCGCAAATCCTCGGCGTTTTTTGTCCGGTAACCATATTTTACCCCGTCATAGCGGGCCAGATTCGCCGAAGCTTCGGAAGAAGCAATAATATAATAAACCGCTACCGCATACTCGGTATGCGGCAAGGAAACTTCTTCGATTTTCACCCCCAATTTTTCATAAACGACGATCGCCTCTTCAACCGCTTTCTTTACTTCCGGCGCCAGACCGGCAATAAAATATTCTTTGGGCAAGCCGATTCTCAAGCCACTAAAACCTTTTTTTAGTTCTTGTAGATAATTTAGCGCTTCATGCGGAACCGAGGTGCTGTCTCGTCGATCGTAACCGGCAATCGCTTGAAAGACCAAGGCGCAATCTTCGATATCCCGGGAAAAACAGCCGATCTGATCCAGAGAGGAAGCAAAAGCAATTAAACCGTAGCGAGAAACCCGGCCATAGGTTGGTTTTAATCCGACAACACCGCAGCAACCGGCTGGCTGACGAATGGAACCACCGGTATCACTGCCTAAGGAGACCGGCGACAACTCCGCGCACACCGCCGACGCCGATCCGCCGGAAGAACCGCCGGGAATACAATCTAAATTCCAGGGGTTACGGGTAATGCCGAAAGCTGAGTTTTCCGTGGAGGAGCCCATGGCGAACTCGTCGAGATTAGTTTTACCGATAAAAACTGCATCCGCTTGCTCTAGTTTTTCAATCACTGTCGCATTATAAGGAGAAATAAAATTTTCCAAAATCTTCGATGAACAAGTTGCTCCAACTCCTTTTATACAAAGATTATCTTTTATCGCCACTGGCACACCGGCTAAGGCGCCGACTTCCTGTCCCTCAGCGATTCGCTGGTCAATCCCCCCGGCGCGGGCTAAAGCTTCTTTCTCCAAGACATTGACAAACGCAAACAATTTTGGGTTTAATTGAGCAATCCGTCCCAAATAAGCTTTTACCGCTTCTTGAGCGGAAATCTCTTTAGCGACGATTTTTTTTCTTAATTCCTGAGCCGATAGTTTTATGATTTCTTCCATAATTACTCGATCACTTTCTTTACTTTAAAATAATCATTCCATACTTCGGGAGCGTTATTCAAAATTTCTTTTTTCAAATCCTGCGCTACCACCTGATCTTCCCGCCAAACATTGTTCAAAGCCAAAGGGCGGGACATCGGCTCGACACCGCTGACATCCAACTGATTCAGCTTATCCATATACTCCAGTATTTTTGTTAACTGGCCGGTAAATTTTTCTTTTTCTTCTTCCGAAAGATACAAATGCGCCAATCTCGCCGCATATTCCACATCTTTTTTGGTTAAAGCCATCGTCGTTTCGCTCCTATTCGGGTCTAGAGTCTCGGTACTCGGGACTCCTGAGAGGCAAACAGTAAAGAATTATTTAGTTAATTGCAACTTGGATTATTCTATCAAAATAAAACGTAAAATTCCAACAAAATAATCATGCCTTGGCAAGCGAGACCCGAGTCTCTAGTCCCGAACCCCGGCCGTTAACGCATTTTGGCGGAAAATTTTGTTTCCAGGCTGGCGATCACGGCTTCGTTAAGCGTGTTTATTTCGGATTCGGTTAGGGTGCGCTCAGGATGCTGATAGGTAAGCGAAAAAGAGAGGCTTCGACAGGCTTCAGGGATATTTTTGCCCTGATATAAATCGAAGAGTTCTACCGTTTTAAGCAGTTCTTGGGCGATTTTTTTAATTTCATTGATGATCTCTTCCACAGTAATCTTTTCCGGAACAACTAAGGAGAGGTCTCTCTTTATCGCCGGATATTTAGGGATCGGCTGATAGGCTTTTTTCTTTTTTTCAATTGAAGAAAAGATCAATTCTAAATCCAACTCCGCCAAATAAGTTGCCGACAGATCATACTTTTTTTCCAACTTGGGATGCAGACGTCCGGCAAAGCCAATGACTTTTTCCGGAAAATCGACAACTTGCGCGTTTTCTATCGGAGAAAGAAAATTTAATTTTCCCGAAACCACCTTGATGTTTTCTAACCCCAGCTGATTTAACAGCAGAATGGTTACCCCGGTCAAACTATGGAAATCCAGTTCCTTGGATTTTTCCTGCCAATGAGAAGGCAGCGAGTGTCCAGTGAGAACAAAAGCCAGCTTTCTTTTTTCTTTTACATTTTCCCCATCCCGGGAAAACACCCGGCCGATTTCAAAATATTTCAAATCATTATTCTGCCGGTGAATGTTGAAACTTAAATTAGTAACCAGCCCCGAAATCAATGATGTGCGCAAGGTATCTCCCTGATTGGATAAAGGGTTGGCCAGTTTTACCGTCTTCGTCAACTGATCAACAGCCAAAAACTCGCCCAAATATTCACCGGGGACCAGGCTATAATTAATTGTTTCATTGAAGCCTAAGCCGACCAAAATTTCCCGGATCTGTTGTTCCCAGTCAAAAAAAACATCGCTCGGATATGTGGTCGCGGTAAAACGCAAAGGCGGTGTGGGGATTTGATCGTAGCCCCAAAGCCGGGCTATTTCTTCGGCTAAATCGCAAGGCTGTTCCAGATCGTTGCGGTAAGCCGGAGCAGTCACGGCTAGCCAAAATTTTCCCTCATTGTCGGGTAAGTGGGCGGTTTTTAGCCCTAACCGCTCAAACAGAGAAACTGTCCAATCCCGGCTGATGGACATTCCTAAAATTTTTTCCAAATATGTTTGGGATATTTCGATGATCCTCGCCGGTCTGATAGTCGGATAAACATCCATTTTTGCGTTAGAAACTTTGCCGCCGGCTAATTGTTGATAGAGATAAGCCGCCCGCCGGCTGGCCGTTTCCACATTTTCGATATCCACGCCGCGCTCAAAACGATATGAGGACTCTGTAGCAATCCCTAATTTTTGTACCGAGCGGCGAACAATTTTTGGTAAAAAACAGCCGCTTTCCAGAAGGATCGTTTGGGTAGTTTGGCCAACCGCGCTTTCTTCCCCCCCAATCACCCCGGCCAAAGCCAATGGCCCTTGGGCGTCGGCAATCACCAAACTTCCTTTGTTAAGTTCATATTCCTTGCCATCCAGGGCTTTGATTTTCTCCGACTGCTCAGCCTGGCGAACAACAATCTTTTGGCCGGCAATTTTCTGATAATCAAAAGCATGCAGCGGTTGTCCCAGTTCTAAAAGCACATAATTGGTAATATCGACTAAATTGTTTAAGGAACGCACACCGCAGGATTCCAACCGCTCAGCTAACCAGATCGGAGATGGATTAACCGTAACCTGGCCGATAATCCGGCCGATATAGCGCTGGCAAAGCTCCGATTCAGCGATGGTAATCTCCATTTTTTTTGTTTCACTGACCTCGTCATAATTTAGCGCCGGAAAAGCCAGCGGCAAATTAAGCAGAGCTGATATTTCCCGGGCAACCCCTAAATGACTGAGACAATCACCACGGTTAGGGGTAAGCTCCAACTCTAAAATATAGTCTTTGACTAACCCCAGGGTTTTGGCCAGCCCCTCACCTAAAACCGCCTCCGGTGAAAGGATTAAAATCCCCTGACTATTCTTGCCTAACTCCAGTTCCACAACCGAACAAAGCATCCCGGAAGATTCCACACCGCGCAAAACCGTCTTCTCAATTTTTTTGCTTCCCGGCAAAACACTCCCCGGCAAAGCCAACGGCACCCGTTGTCCAACCTGGATATTTTTTGCCCCGCAAACGATCTGATAATTGTCTTTACCATCGTTAACCGCACAAACCTGCAAACGGTCAGCCTTCGGATGCGGTTGAATCTCTTTAATTTCGGCAACGATAACCTTAGCCAGAAATTCCGTTTTATCCCAGACCGAGATACCGGAGACCTCCAACCCCAAAAAAGTCAGCTTCTTCGCCAACTCTTCCGGCGTCAGCGAAAAATTTATAAATTCTTTTAACCAGTTATAGGATATTTTCATATGTATATTTACTCAGTTTCTTTATTTAAGATTTCCTCAACTAACAAAACGATTTTGGGAAACTCCTCTTTAATGATGTCCCAGACAATATCATAATTAACCCCAAAATAGTGATGAATAAGTTTGTCTCTAACTTTCGCCAAATCGCCCCAGGGAACAAGTGAATACTTATTTTTTAATTCATCGGATATATTTTTTGCCGCCTCTCCAATAATTTCCAAATTACGAACAACTGCATCTTGTGTTTTGATATCTAATAAAAACTTTTCATAATCAATTTTTTCGACATAAGTTTCAATTCTTTTTATTGCTTCATGAACATCGTTAAGAAATTCCAGACTGCCTCTTTTAGACATAAACTATACTCCTCTCAATGTCTTCGGCAACTTTTTTAATCCTGATTGCCTTTACACCTGCCGGGGTTAAGACATCGGTTTTTCTACCCAGAATTTTTTCCAGGTAATCTACCAATTCTATAAACTTAAGGCCGATTGGTTTTTCAAATTCTACAAAAATATCTACATCACTATTTTCTTTTTGGGTGTTTTTGGCAAACGAACCGAATAAAGCTATTCTCTTTACCGTAAAATTATTTTTTAAGAAGGCAAATTCTGCTCTCAGAATATCTAGAACATTCTCTCGCGTTAACATTTATTCCTCCCTTTAAAACTGCCGTAAAAATCTCAAATCGTTTTCGTAGAGAAGCCGCATATCATCGATCCCAAATTTAAGCATGGCGATTCTTTCTATCCCCATACCGAAAGCAAAACCGCTGTATTGTTCCGGATCGTAACCGACAGCTTTAAAAATATTGGTATGAATCATCCCCGCACCCATTATTTCTACCCAGCCGGTATTTTTACAAACCCTGCAGCCCGCTCCTTTACAAAGGAAACAGCGCACATCGACTTCCGCCCCCGGTTCGACAAAGGGAAAGTAGGAGGGACGAAACCGGACCGGCAAGTCGGCCTCAAAAAGCTGTTGAAGAAAATTAGTCAGGGTGCTTTTTAAATCAGCAAAAGAAACATTCTGTTCCACCACAAACCCTTCGACTTGATGAAAAACATAAGAATGGGAAGCATCGATGGCCTCATGCCGGTAAACCCGGCCCGGGGCAACAACCCTTAACGGCGGTTGATGGTTAGCCATTACCCTGATTTGCACCGGTGAAGTATGGGTTCGCAGTAAAACTTTCGGCGGGAAAAGATAAAAGGTATCCTGAATATCGCGGGCGGAATGTTCTGCCGGCATATTTAGCGCTTCAAAGTTATAATAATCTGTTTCCACTTCCGGACCTTCGGCAACAGAAAAATTTAACTTTTGAAAAATTTTAATTATCTGGTTGATTATTTGAGTGATCGGGTGATAACTGCCGCGGATGAACGGTTTACCGGGCAAGGTAAAATCAAATGGATGCGTTTGCAGATTTTTTTCCCAAACCTGCGATGCTAAAGCTTCTTCCTTTTCCTTGATTAAATTTTCCAGTTCATTTTTAAAAAGATTGGTTTTTTCGCCGATCTTTTTTTTCTCTTCCACCGAAAGACTACCCAAAGCGCGCAAAATAGCCGTAACACTGCCCTTCTTGCCTAAATATTTAATCCTCAATTTTTCCAGTTCTTTGGCTGAAGTTAAACCGGCAATTTCCTGCCGGGCTTCTTCTCTGAGTTGTTCAATGGTTTCCATGGGTATATTCTTCTGTTATTGTTGTAGGGAACGGTCGCGACCGTTCCGAACAACCCTATGCAATTTGCATTTAATTTCCCTTAGCCACATTAACCAGCTGAGCAAAAGCCGCATTGTCATTGACCGCTAGTTCCGCTAACATTTTTCTATTCACCTCGACATTGGCTTTTTTTAGTCCGGAAATTAACTGGCTGTAAGACATCCCGAAAATACGGCTGGCCGCATTGATCCGGATAATCCAGAGAGCGCGAAAATCGCGTTTTTTCTTCCGCCGATCACGATAAGCATGCTGCAGGCTATTGTCTACTTTTTCCAAAACATGGCGTAAAACATTGCCTGTGCTTCCCCGAAATCCTTTGGCATGTTTAAATATTTTTTTCTTGCGTTTGCGTGTATGCATCGCGCCTTTAATTCTCATTTTTCCTCCTCAAAAATTTCAATATAATTAGAAAACACACCGGATAAAGGCAAGGCGATAATAAAGAATTGGATGTTTGTTGTTTTTCTTTACCTATACCTTTGCCTATACCTGTTTTTACTAGGCGTAAGGAATCAGCGAGCGGATAATTTTCGCTTCTTTACCAATAATTACCCCCGCTTTTCGCAGATGGCGTTCCTGCTTGGAAGATTTATGGCTTAATAAATGGCGGGCATAAGCTTTCTTATGTTTTACTTTGCCACCAGCAGTAACCTGAAATCTCTTTTTTGTCCCACTATGTGATTTAACTTTAGGCATTGGGTATTTTCTCCTCTCTCTAACAAAAATATTAATGTAGAGACATATTGCAATACATCTCTACTCTCGGTATTCCCCCCTATTTTTTGGGAGAAAGAATCATAATTAAATTATGTCCGTACATCTGCGGGTTTTGTTCGATCTTAGCCGTTTCTTTAAAATGTTCCAAAACTTTCTTAATGATCTCCCGGCCAACTTCCGTATGGCTCATTTCCCGGCCAAAAAAGTTGACCGTAACTTTTACTTTGTCATTTTCTTTTAAAAATTCTTCCATCCGGCGGATTTTTATTTCCAAATCGTGGATACCGATTTTCGGACGCATTTTTATTTCCTTCATTTGGCCGCCTTTACGATTTTTCAGGCTGGCTTTCATCTTTTTTTCCTTTTCATAACGAAACTTCTCATAATCCAACAGCCGGCAAACCGGCGGTTGAGCCAACGGACCGATTTCCACTAAATCCAAGTTTTCCTGCTCACCAAGCTTTAAAGCTTGCGCCACAGGAACAATGCCCAACGGTTTCCCATCACTAGCGATTAACCTGACCTGGGCAGCCCTAATTTCAAAATTGATTCTCGGTTCTGGTATTTTAAATATTGTCGCCACCTCCCATCAAAAATTTTTACGTCTAAATAAAAAAAGACAGCCCCCTTTGGCCGTCTTTCAAAAAAATCTAACTAAATTTTTTCCATCGCTAAAATTCCTGATCTGCAGCACTCCACAATCCGAAATCCGCAATCCAAAATCAATTAGACCTCTTTGGCCTTGGCCGCAAGGTGCCCCCCATCCCGGGGTTCTTTTCCTACTCTTCGATAATATACTATAAAACCCTCTTCATGTCAAACATTTTTTTAACCTTGTAGAAATTAAATTAAAATGTCACCATCGCGATAAATAGAAATGTCATTCTTAAGGCATATCAACATCCTAACCAAATAATCAGGAGGAATAAAATTGTAATAATTTTGCATTTGTAGTTGCCCGATTCATCGGGCGATTTATCGTCTTAAGGACAGTTTTTTGCTAAAATGAGCCCAATAAATCGGGCACCTACAAGGCTTTCAAAGGCAAAGACCTGTTAGCAACACCACATTTCTAATATGTCAATAATTACTGAGCCCCCCATGACATTTCTATTTAATTTCGACAACATTTTTTTTTAACCTGTTTTAAACCGCGCTGACCAAAGCCTGATAATGTTTTTTCTTCAATAATTGCTTAAACTTAATTTTTTTGTTTGAGAAAAAAATACGCACTGAAAACGATATTCCCAACATCGGTAATAAAAGAATTACGGAAAAGGTCAGGCCGTTATACATTAAACTATACGCGGCGATCAACAGTACCGTAGTAGCCACTACAACTTTTTCCGGGATTAAAACATTCTTATCGAACCAGTCAATAAACCTTTCTTTACCCATTTTATTCATGTCCTTAGTATAATCGGATAAAGACTGCCAGATATCTTTACCCAATTCATTATTAGCTGACCAATAAAAGATAAACTCATCTAAAAACTTTTCCGACTTCGTATCGGTGAGCGTAAGCCCCCTTTCACGATCTTTTAATCGAACAAATTTGACGAACTCTAAAAAGTAACGGTAAACGATATAGCTGTCTATTTTCATCGAACTTAAAACTGAACCTTGAGGAAAAGCTGCCGGAACAAGACAGTAATCCTCGAATATCCCCAGAGATTTTATATTTGATTTTCTTCCATCCCTGAAAAACTCCTCCAAACCAACAAATTCCCTGGCGTATTGAAACGCCAGCTTCTGTCTCCGGCCCTCTAATAAAGCCCGAATTGAACTATAAAAAGGGTCAAATTTAAATTGATACCACTGCCGATGATAAATCACCAGATGTTTGGCAAATTCTGTTTCTTTATTATCCACGGTAAAATTCAAGGATATGTTTTCCGCAACCTCCGTAAAAATTTCCAGTTTAGCCCGGGCTCTTTCTAATTTCAAAAGCAGCTCCAAAGGGCTATTCCATCGCTTATTGAGAATAATTATACAACCACTATCCGTATCCGCAAAAACACCATCATCCATAATTAGTTCTTCGGATACAACTTTTGATTCACGAGCATCTTCTTCATTTATAATCACTATTTTTACCGGTTGTTTTGAAAACTGTTTATACTCCAACATGTTTTCCCATTTTTCTTCTACAGGCTTGGTTAAAAAACTGAAAAGAGCGAATACCTCCCGCGGTTGTTCCTGGATATTGATGTTCATTTTTTCCAATTTATCTTTAACCTCATCTTTATTAATGATTTTATCATTGAATATTTTCTGAATGCTTTCATCCTTTAAACTGAAGGTTTCAACACCACGCATCACTGTCTCCGCGAATTTTTTTAACCCTTCTTTATCATTCAGATCACATCCCAATTTTTCCTTTAATTGATTATTTAAGTTCCCTTCTGACTTATCGATCTTCAACTTGACATAATCCAGCCATTCCGTCATTCTTTCATCTTCCTCCTTGACTGTCGCACCCGGCGGAAATGTTTCTAATAACTTACTATCTTTTGGGAAAGACCTTCTATCCTCTCCAAAGAAAGTTTTTGTCAGATAAAACATTGTTTCCGCTTTATGATAAACCCATTTCGCATTAAACGCTTTCAAATCGATAATACGCGGTTTTTCTTTTCCCTCTTCATAAATCTTTAATTTCTCACTGAAAGGCAAAGATATCTTTACACTCGGACTGATTAGATAAGTTGTAAAGGCCCCCCTTAAATCAATTATAGCCGCGCTAAAGTCGCCAATAAACCGGCGAATAATCAGATAAAGGACCGGATCGGGATTAAAAAACAGGGTGATTATAATCGAAAGAAATGTGATGGAATAATTTCGGATATATTCAGCCCGCAAGATATGCGGTTCAGGATATTGTTTGGCACGCATATACCCATCATATGAGCCCCCGTAAGTGCCTAAGAATACCGTCGTCCAAAAGACCCAGGCCCAGACCGCGGAAACCAATAATGGACTGAATACATAAAATATCCCAAAGGAAAGCGCCATAAACCAAATCGTACCTCCACCTTTGGTTAACATTGCCCGGCCATGTTTGCCTGGATTGAAATATTCCTTATTAAAAAACAATTTCAGATTATATTTAAAACCTTTATCCCTTTTCAGATGCGGTATTATATCCGTGTTCCAATTAAAAAATGTGTTGGAAAATATATACCCGACCGCAACAGCCAGGCCGAATAAAACACTGCCCAACGGATTGGTAAAACCAGTTTTATGCAAATCCGCGATCGTAAAAGTAGGAAAAATTAATCCAAAACTTACTAGATATCTGCCGATATCATCCAATTTCAATTTCCGTGGATATTTAGAGATGTCTTTTTGAAAAAGATCGATAAAAAAATTGGGCTCTAAAAACTTACCCCAGTCATATTCAGATTTTAAATTTTGTTTAGCTTTTTCGACAAGCGAATTTTCTTTGTTTACTGAACCTCTGTTAGGAGGACGAAGGGCATGGAACAGGCGATCATTCCGCACGGCCCAGGCATAATTCTGCCCGAAAATAGTGAAGATGAAAGAGACCAACAGAATATGAGAAATCAGTTTTTTTAAAGACATCGCTATTAAACCAGGGTGAAAGATCGTTTGTAGTATACAAAATTCATGTTAAGTTTGTGTTAAGTTTATGTTATTTTTTCATTAAGAGATGACTCAAAAAAAAAGAGGTTCCCGGCCATTTTAACAGCTTCTGTAGCGGCAAAATTTTGGCTTCTTTATTAAGAAATGCGGGTTTCTGAATTGTTTATTACCGATAATTTTAACTTTTGTCGTTGATTTTTTCCAGTATTTTGTTTTTAGACAATCTTAACTTAAAATTAACATATCCTTAACACAATCTTAACATTGATTTTGTAAACTGTCCATACAAGCTCAAACTAAGCAATTATTAAAATTTTTTTCGAAAACATATTAACAAATAATTTCAAATCACGAATGAAACACAAAAAAATAATTTCTTCGCTCCTGCTCATCTGCTTAATTTTTTCCTCA
Organism: Elusimicrobiota bacterium; assembly: GCA_043810025.1. Lineage (GTDB taxonomy): Bacteria > Elusimicrobiota > JBDRON01 > JBDRON01 > JBDRON01 > JBDRON01. Next base: position 1,511 of record JBDRON010000099.1, on the reverse strand, counting down.
TCGGGACAAAACTATCTTGCAGCTTTCCAAAAGGACGAAAACAATCGCCAACTCCGTCCTCCCCCGCAAACCATCAGCCTGGGAGATCAGCCGGAGGTAAAAAGTGTTAAACCGGTAACCGATAAATATCAAAAACTATTGCTTATCGGATTAATTGTTTCATTTTTTGTCTTAACCAGGACAGCAGGCAGCGCGGCTGCTGTCGCCACGACGACTGTTCTTGTATCCCCGATCATTCAATGGCTTGCGGCAGGCTTCATTTTATTAATTTTAATTAACAATCTGCTAATATTTTTAGTCGACAAAAAAAAATCGCACAGCGAAAGTTATTGGTGGTTGATCCCAATAAAAATCAGCTGGAGCTGGCTAGCAGGTTTTGCTTTCTTCAGCTGGCTAAACGCCGACAAATATGGCTGGAATACATCAATGTTGTTGATTATTACTTTGTATGGAATGGTTTTGCTCCATGAAGTAGCGCATGTTTTGGTAGGTAATGGAATTAAGCATGAAAAACTTTTCAACGAAATACAAATAATTTTCTTTGGAACGATCGGTTCAATTGACGAAAAAAAACAGATAGATGCAAAAACCGAGTTTTTTTTCACTATCGCCGGCCCCTTAACAAGTTTAATACTTTTTTTTATGTTTACCAGTATTGGCACCCAAATTGACAACCAAATATTAGTCATACTGGGAATATTTAACTTTTTTGTGCTTTTGATTAACTGTTTTCCGATTTATCCTTTAGACGGGGGAAGAGCGATCAAAGCCTATTGGAGGATCACCGCAAACGCTAAAAATACAAGTAGCGATGTTGCTGATTACTGGGCTACAGAAAAAGCGCTCAAACTGGGAAAAAACATCAGGAAAATACTTTTAGTGCTCGGCATCGTTTGCTATTATTTAGCTCCCCAGGCAATAGTTACTATCATCGTACTGCTTTATTTTCCTGTTTTAGTAAGCTGGCTATTATCCAAAATAGAAAAAAATGATCTAAGAAAAAAAATGGAGAATCTCGGTGTAAATGGCTTATTGGAATACAGAAACCTGCAAAATTATCCGCAAAAACAACGATCTTCATTCAGCCTTTAATCCGGGAATCGTTTCCTTCATTTAGCTACCTCATTTAAAAACCTGTCCGGTAAAACATTTGCATTGCTTTTAAATGTTTTTGTAGGGGTTCGATTTATCGAACCCGCAACAACACGGGCGTGATAAATCACGCCCCTACTATGGATTTCTACGATAATTTATCAAATGTTTTTAATTAATCGGAAATTAAATTAGTTTTTTTCCGGACCGCTATGTTCATACTAATAAAGGTTCATTCGTATTTAGGGTGAAACCCTGGGGTTTAAAAGCCCGCAATGTTGATGAATTTTAAGCAAAAAATATTCCACATCCCGATACCCATAAGCCATTCGTTTAAGCCTCTTAATTTTGTTATTAAACCCTTCTGATATGGCCGAACTTACTTTCTTTCTAAACCAGTTAAGGATAAATTGTTTTTT
>JBDRON010000098.1:0-4745 GCA_043810025.1 Elusimicrobiota bacterium | reverse complement strand
CAATGTATAATAATAATGGTCGGCAAACACGCTAAGAATTAAATTCACAAAATCACATCCCATCTTAAATCAAAACCCTATCCACATTTTAAAAGATGTGGGTAAGGTTAAGCTTTAAAAAGGGGGATTAAGGGGGATTTTTAAATTAAAAATAATGTCTAAATCTCCCCCCTACCCCTCTTTATAAAAGAGGGAAAAAAACGCCGCAGATGTGTAAAGTTCCGAGCAAAGATCAGACTAAATTTTTCTCAAATTTCTTCCATCGTCATGAACAAAAAAATTGCCGTTTTAGGGTTAAGCCGCAGCGGGTTGGCCTGCGCTAATCTGCTGGCCAAACAAAAGGCTGAGGTGCTGATTAGCGAAGTCCGGCCGAAGAAGGCCGTCTGGGAATATTGGTCAAAACTGAATAAAAATATTACGGCCGAGTTTGGCGGACATAGTGAAAAAATTTTAGCTGCGGAGTTAATCGTCCTTAGCCCTGGCGTCCACTCAAATCTAAAAATTTTGCAGGAAGCAAAAAAGAGAAATATTCCGATTGTTAGCGAGCTGGAGATTGCCTGGCAGTCTGTTCATCCGCAGCGGACAATAGCGGTTACCGGTACGAATGGGAAAACAACCACGGTTACCTTGCTGGGAGAAATTTTCCGGCAGGCCGGTAAAGATACGGTGGTTGCCGGAAATATCGGCCTGGCTCTCTCCGATTGTGTCGATCGGATTAAGCGGAAAACTTTTTTGGTCTTGGAAGTTTCCAGTTATCAGCTGGAGAATTGTGTTTCTTTTTCTCCGCAGATTGCGGTAATCTTAAATCTTACCCCGGATCATTTGGAGCATCACAAAACGCTTGCCCATTATTGGCGGGCAAAGAAGAAAATTTTTGCCAATCAAACTAAAAGTGATTTTTTGGTGCTTAATTATGACGATCGGCGCTGCCGGCAATTAACCGGCAAAACCAAAAGTAAAATAATCTTTTTTAGCCGGAGAGAGCTGCTTGCCGAAGGGGTATTTCTCCGGGATAAAAATATTGTCGTTCGAAGCGGGGGTAAAGAGGTTGTTCTTTTTCCTTATGAGAAATTATTAATCCCCGGCGCTCACAACTTGGAAAATGTCTTAGCCAGCTGCGCAGTAGGTGTGGCGGCAAAAATTTCTCTTAAAGCTCTCCGGGCAGCATTGCCGGTTTTTTCAGGGGTGGAACATCGAATCGAAAAAGTGGCCACCATCGCCGGTGTGGATTATATTAATGATTCCAAAGGAACAAATGTCGATTCGACGCTGTGCGCTTTAAAAAGTTTCCCCGGCAAGATAATTCTGATTATGGGCGGGCAGGACAAAGGAAGTCCCTATACTCCGTTGATTCCACAAATTAAAAAAAAGGTTAAAACTTTGCTGTTGATCGGAGAAGCGGGAGGAAAAATTGCCCGGGAATTGAAAGGTATTACCATGATTTTTTTGCTGGATAATTTAAATCAAGCTTTAAAGAAAGCCGTTGCTTTAGCTAATCCTCGGGACACGGTTTTATTTTCTCCGGCTTGCGCCTCCTTTGATCAATATGAAAATTTCGAGCATCGCGGCAGACATTTTAAAGAGTTGGTACTTAGGGGACGGAGTTAGGTAATTAGGTTAAGGTTGTATAAAGTTCTATTTACCTATCTTAACCTAATTACCTAACTCCGTCCCCTACAACTATTATATGAAAAAACCGGTTTCTTTTCCTGATATCGTTGTGATCATCGTTGTCGCTATTTTGGTGATTGCCGGATTGCTGATGGTTTATTCGGCGAGCGCGATTATTGCCGAACAGCGCTATGGTTCGACAATCGTTTTTTTAAAAAAACAGTTATTGTGGGTGTTGTTAGGCGCTAGCGCAGCCTTTATTTTGCAGTATTTTGATTATAATTATCTGCAAAAATTAATTTGGCCGATTTTGTTTATTGTTTTTGTTTTATTGGTGTTGGTGCTTTTTGCTCCTCCGGTGGCCGGTGTGCATCGCTGGCTGCGTTGGGGTCCGATCGGGCTTCAACCGTCGGAGCTGGCCAAACTGGCCTTGATTATTTATGTGGCCGGCGCTTTGGATCGGAAACAAAGCAAGATCCAAAAACTTAAAGGGTTGACCCCTTTGCTTTTGATTGTCGGGACAATCTGCGGGCTGATTTTAGTCGAGCCGGATCTGGGGACGCCGTTTTTAATCGGGATGATTGTTTTAGGTTTGTTTTTTGCCGGCGGGGTTCGGGTTAAACATATTTTTTATCTCACCATGCCTTTTGTGGCGGCCGTTTTTATTTCTTTGCTGACCGTTAGTTATCGCTGGAAAAGAATGATCGCTTTTCTTGATCCCTGGGCTGATCCGCAAGGCACAGGTTATCAGATTGTGCAATCCCTGTTAGCTTTAGGCAACGGCGGCTGGATTGGACGGGGATTTGGGGGCAGCCGGAGCAAATTGCTTTATTTACCCGAACCGCATACCGATTTTATTTTCCCGATTCTCGGTGAAGAATGGGGGCTGCTGGGCAGCTTTCTCATCATGTTTTTGTTTGGAGTGTTATTTTGGCGGGGGTTGAAAATCGCTGCTCAGGCTCCGAACCTGTTTGGCTCTTTATTAGCGACGGGGATAACAATTTACATCAGTTTCCAGGCCCTGTTAAATATCAGTGTATCTTGCGGACTTTTACCGACTAAAGGGATACCTTTGCCCTTCCTTTCCTTTGGCGGATCGTCTATTTTGTTTACTTTGGCCGCAGTAGGAATTTTACTTAACATTTCCCGGCAGAGCAAGGTGTGAAAGTTTAGTGATTTTAATGTTTATTTGTGTGTGTTCCCCCTTTAAAAAGGGGGACTGAGGGGGATTTTGAAAATAAGAAATATTGTCTAAATCTCCCCTACCCCTCTTTATAAAAGAGGGAATAAAAACTGCTATCAAGGATTTTTATATGACCAAAAAAATTTTAGTGATCCGGTTTAGTTCTTTAGGCGATGTGGTTTTAACTACACCGGTTTATAAGAACATTAAAACGGCCTGGCCGGATTGTTTTTTAGCTGTTCTGGTTAAAGAACAATTTGCCGCACTCTTAAACGGTAACCCCTATATTGATCAGTTGATCGTTTTTCGCCGCCGTGATAGTTTGCCGGGGTTGGCCGGTAAAATCCGGCGGATGAGGTTCGATATTTTAATTGATCTGCATAATAATTTGCGCTCGCAATTAGTTGGATTTTTTTCCGGCGCCTCCCAAAAAATTATTTACCAAAAAGATGCTTTTTGGCGCTGGCTGTTTGTTCATTGGAAAAAAAGCTCGCCTCGCCTGCAATACCATACCATTGAACGCTATCTCGACACCTGCCGCAGTCTGGGTATTGAGCCGATATTTAAACAGCCGGAAATTTTTCCCTCACAGGATTTGCCTCCGGCGCTGGCCGGCAAGGAGATTAAAAAAATTTTAATTATTCAAACGGCTTTTCTCGGCGATGCGGTGCTGACCTTGCCGCTGGTTTCCGCGGCGCAAAAAAATTTCCCGCAAGCGGAAATCTCCGTATTAACTATTCCGCAAACCCAAGAAATATTTTCCGGTAATCCGGCGATAAAAGAATTGATTCTCTACGACAAAAAAGGAAGAGAACGGGGTTTACTGGCTTTTTGGCGCAAGGCGGGAGAACTTGGTCGGAAAAAATTTGATTTAGCCTTATTGCCGCACCGCTCGCTGGCCAGCGCTTTATTGGCCTATTTAGCACGGATACCGGTTAGAATCGGCTTTGACCGCAGTCAGGGGAAATTTTTTCTCAGTCAGCGGGTTCCTTTTATTTGGAGTGAACACGATTTGGAAAGAAATCTTAATCTTCTCCGTTATCCTTTAAATAGAGAGATAGAAAACAACCTGCCCGCCCAGATTGCTTTTGATGCCGCAGATGAGCGGGTTGTGGAAAACTTATTTAATCAGGCCGGGATCAAGCGGGCTGATTTTATTGTCGGCCTCAACGTCGGTTCGGTGTGGCCGACAAAACGTTGGCCGGCGGAAAAATATGCTCAATTGGCTGATTTGCTGGTGGAAAGAAAAAAAGCCAAAATTGTGCTCTTCGGCGGCAAGGCCGATGAACCGGCTGTCGAAACGGCGGCCAAAAAAATGCGCCATACCCCGCTAAACCTTTGCGGCAAAACCAGCTTAAAACAGTTAGCTGTCGCCATCGGCTATTGTAAAATGTTTGTCACCAACGATTCCGGAGCGATGCATATCGCCGTAGCCAGGAAAATTCCGGTCGTGGCGATCTTCGGTCCAACCACCAAAGAACTGGGTTTTTTCCCTTACGGCGAAAAAAACATCGTGGTAGAAAAAAATCTCCCCTGCCGTCCCTGCAGTCTGCATGGCGGCAAACAATGTCCGAAAGGCCATTTCCAGTGCCTGCGCTTAATTGACCCGGAAGAGGTCTATCAAGCGGTGGAAAAACTAATGAGAAATTATAAATTTAATACATAATGATAGTGATGTTATGCGTGTTCCCCCTTTTGAAAGGGGGATTAAGGGGGGATTTTAAAATATTGATCAAATCTCCCCTACCCCTCTTTATAAAAGAGGGAATAAAAAAGCTTGCACCGAAGGTACACTAAATTTTGATATTTGATATCACTACTGTCCCACAGAATATTGTTGAAAAAACAATTCGTTTTGGATATACGGAGATTCCGTAATATCATCGTTCTTTGAAAATGCTTGATAAATAAGGGTTTTCTCGAATAAGTTCACACTCAAAAACTGTAGAAA
>JBDRON010000097.1:0-15130 GCA_043810025.1 Elusimicrobiota bacterium | reverse complement strand
CCCAAACAGGGATTGTGACCCAGTCTGCTTGCGGGAGAGGAGAACAACATTAATCGTTATTCAGCTTATCGTTGAGCATGTCGCGGAGGGTGAATTTTTTTTCCGTGACATTCGTATATTTTCTTATTTCTTCCCGTTCTTTCTCCTTTTCGTAGCGTTTAATGGATAAATCAATCTTTCGCGTCGTTTCATCGGTTTTGATAATTTTAGCTTTGATCACCTCGTCTATTTTCAAAGCTTCGCTGGGATGGGTAATCCGTTCCTTGGCTATTTCCGAGACATGGACCAACCCTTCGATTTCCTCTTCAAGTTGGATAAAAGCGCCAAAATCGGTGAGGCGGATAACTTTACCTTCGACAATCGATCCTTCCCGGTATTTGCGGAAAGGGTTAGGAGAAAGCTGCTTTATTCCTAAACGAATTTTTTCTTCTTTGGGAGAAATTTCCAAAACCATCGCTTCTGTTTCCTGGCCTTCTTTTAAGACGTTTCCGGGATGCTGAATTTTTCGCATCCAGGAAATATCTGAGACATGGATTAGACCTTCGATTTCTAAATCATTCAAAGCAACAAATGCTCCAAAAGGCACGAGCCGTGTAATTTTTCCTTTAATTTTTGACCCCACCGGGTGATTCTTAGCTGTTTCTTCCCAGGGGTTGACTTCCGCCCGTTTTAAAGATAAAGAAATTTTTTCTTTTTCCCGATCGATGGAAAGGATCACAAAAACAGTTTCCTGGCCAATTTTTAAAATTTTTTCCGGTTGCTGGATTTTTTCCTTCCAGGAAAGTTCGGATATATGAACCAACCCCTCGATACCTGGTTCGATTTCAACAAAAGCCCCAAAAGCGGTAAAAGACACTACTTTTCCCTTTACTTTATTGTTCGGCAGATATTTGGCGGCAATATTTTCCCAGGGATTTTCTGTTAATTGTTTTAGTCCCAAAGAAATTTTTTCTCCGGTTAAATCAAGTTTCAAAATTTTCACTTCTATTTCCTGTCCGACATTCACTGCTTCCTTGGGATGCTTAATATGTTTCCAGCTAAGATCATTAATGTGCACTAAACCGTCAATACCGCCCAGATTAACAAAAGCCCCGAAAGCAGTGAGAGTTTTTACTATCCCTTTTCGGATCTGTCCTTCCTGTAATTCCTTAAGGGTTTGTTCTCTTACTACCGCTGATTCTTCCTCAAGCAGTTTTCGGCAGGAAACAACCAGGTTGTTTTTCTCGCTGGACCATTCCAAAATTTTTACGGCAAATTTCTTCCCGATTAAATTCTCGTTTGAACCTTTTCCGCTAAAACCGGTTTGTGATTGAGGCAAAAAGGCCTCCTCGCCTAAATCCATTGCCCAGCCGCCTTTAATTTTTTTGGTAATTGTTCCTTCAATCGGCGTGTTTTCCGCAAAGGCTCGATTGATCTTTTCTCTCATTGATTTGACATAAGCTTGCCGATAGGAGATATTTGGCTGTCCATTTTTTCCTTCCGCCGAACGGACGATTACCGGAATAGAGTTTCCCGCTTGCGGATATTTATCTTTTGCCAGATGCGAAAATTCCTGGAGAGGAATCTGTCCTTCCGATTTTAAGCCCACATCAACAAACACATACTCATCCGAAACATTTACCACCTTGGCCAAAATAACTTCTCCCACATCAATGGTAGGAGCCTGATCGAGTAATTCCCCCATTTCCACCTGCTCATCGTTTAAATCTTTCTCCAATTCTTCCATTTTATCCTCCAATATATTTAAAATTAGTTTAAACTTAGCGCACATTCTGTGTGATCTTTTTTATTCCCTCTTTTATAAAGAGGGGTAGGGGAGATTTAGACAATATTTCTTATTTTCAAAATCCCCCTTAATCCCCCTTTCAAAAGGGGGAAACTTGGTTTTTTCCGGCGATTAAATTTATTTTGGTTAGGGCCTCCTCGATTAACCAGTTGGGGGTAGATGCTCCGGCGGTGATGCCTGCTTTTTCTATATTTTTAAACCATTCATCTTTGATCTCAGCGGCCGTTTCGATTAAAAATGTATTCGTTTGAATTTTTTGACAGAGTTCGGCCAAATGGCGGGTGTTTGCGCTGTTCCGCCCGCCAATAATTAAAATCAGTTGGCTGGATAATGATAATTGGGCTGCCTCTTTTTGCCGGCTGGTAGTTGCCCCGCAAATCGTGTTCCTGACCTCGACTACATCACCGATTTGCCGGAGGAGAGAGACAATTTCCTGAAAACTTTCCTGTGACTGGGTCGTCTGGCTGACGATTCCCAGTTTTTTACCTTTAGGAACAAGACTCAGATCATCCTTGCTGCCGATAACAATCGCCCGGTCAAAGGCATAACTGAGCAAACCAATAACTTCCGGATGCCGGGCTTCTCCGACCACAATTACCTGTAACCCCGCATTGGCCAATTCCCGGACATGTTCCTGCGTCCGTTTAACAAAAGGGCAGGTGGCATCGATAATTGTTAACTCCGTTCTTTTTTCTAATTTTTCCCGCCTATACAACGGTATCCCGTGCGATCTGATCACGACTGTGCCATGATTAATTGCTTCCCAGTCTTCCACCGGATGTATCCCGTTGTCTTTTAACTTTTGAATAACCTGAGGATTATGGATCAAAGGTCCCAAAGTGTAAATTTCGCCGGCGGTATTTTTTCTGGCCTCTTCCACCAACTGTAGAGCCCGCTTAACCCCAAAACAAAATCCGGCATTTTTAGCTATTTTTATTTCCATACGGTTTTATTCTTTTCTTTTATTCCCCTCTTTTATAAAGAGGGGTTAGGGGAGATTTAGTAATTATTTTCTAAATCCCCCTTTCTAAAAGGGGGAACACGCAAAACAAACATTTAAATTCCCAATCTGGTCAGTCCAGACTTTTCAAAAAAAATCTTAGGCGGACAGAAATACCGAGGGCGGCCAAAACCAGCAGGGTGTAAATCAATCGGCCGATCCAGTTGTCTAAAAACTTCATTAGAATTGGCAAAAAAAACAGAAACATAAAACAAAAAATTAAGGCTAAATTTAGCCAGCGCAGGTTGGCTTTAATTTTTTCGTCCATTTAAATACTCCTTTTAAAATTCAAATATCAAATATCAAAAATCAAAATTTAAAGTTAAACATCAAATATCAAACTGCCTTAGATAAAACAATTTTTAGTTGAGCTATTTGCTTCATTACTTCTTCGGAAATTGTTTTGTAGTCTTCTTTGCTTTTTATTTGAGCCGGGGGATAAATTGGCTGTCCAAAAATTACTGCCATCCGGTGAAACCGCCAAAATCTGCTGGTTTTCCAGATAAAAGCGGGAATTATTGGGACTTGTAATTTAGCCGATAACATCCCAATACCGGATTTGGCTTGTTGTAATTCACCAGTCTTGCTGCGAGTGCCTTCCGGAAAGAGAACCAATAGTTTTCCCGCTGCCAGAATTCGCATCGCGGTCTTCAACGCTCTAACATCCTGCTTGTCTCGTTTCAGCGGATGGGCATTTACTCTTCGCATTAAAAATCCCAAGACAGGCAAGTCAAATAATTCTTCTTTAGCTAAAAAATTTGTTTCCCTTTTTATCGCTGTTCCTAATAACGGAGGATCTAAAAAGCTGATATGGTTGGCGGCAATGATTACCCCTCCTTCCGGGGGAATGTTTTTATGTCCAACAACCTGGGTCCGCCAAAAAAGCCGGAAAAAAACCGCAAACAAAAAACGACCAAAACGATAAAGGTAATTGGGCCGTGTATCTTTCATGTTAAAATATCAAATCGGCGACGTTTTTTTCCCTCTTTTATAAAGAGGGGTAGGGGAGATTTAGTAATTATTTTCTAAATCCCCCTCAGTCCCCCTTTAAAAAAGGGAGAAAACTTCAACAACATTCAAATTCCTATGCAACAAATCAGGGCAGACACGGGGGTCTGCCCCTACAATTTGGAATTTAATTTTTCCAAACAGTCGTAAAAATCCGGGAATGAGGTGCTGATACATTCTGTGTTGTTAATTACTGTTTCTCCTTCAGCGATCAAGCCGGCGATGGTTAAAGACATCGCCAACCGATGATCGTAATAACTTTCCGTTGCGCATCCTTTGAGCGGAGTTGATCCGGTGATGATCATCCCATCAGGCAAGGACTCAATTTTTGCTCCCATTTTTTTAAGCTCGGCAGTCATGGTCTTGATTCGATCGCTTTCCTTAAACCTTAGTTCCTGCGCTCCGCGGATGGAAGTAACCCCAACGGCCTGAGTAGCCGCTACCGCCAAAATCGGAATTTCATCAATTAAACCGGGAATCATCTCCGCTTCGATAGTCACGCCCTTAAGTTGGCCGGATTCGACAACAATATCGCCTAGCGGTTCATTGTTGATTGTTGCGCAGTTAATTATTTCAATTTTTGCCCCCATTTTTCTGAGCGCTTCAATTGCTCCGGTGCGAGTTGGATTGATTCCGACCTTTTCGATGATAATTTTAGATTTTTTGGTAATAATTGCTGCGACCGCAAAAAAAACAGCTGCGGAGATATCGCCGGGTATTTCCATGTTTTTAGCGGAAAACTCATCTCCCCCGCGGATGGTTATTGAATTGCCATTTTTTCTCAGCGGGATTCCTAAATACTCCAGCATTCGTTCGCTGTGATCCCGGCTGGGCAGAGGTTCGGTGACCGTCGTGCTGCCCTGGGGATACAACCCGGCCAGCAGAATACAGGATTTTACCTGCGCGCTGGCCACCGGTAAATTATAATTTAGCGGTTTTAGTTTTTTACCAATAATGGTTAACGGCGGATATTGATTATCTGTTCCGTAAATTTCCGCTCCCATTAAGCGCAGGGGTTCCATAATTCGCCGCATCGGGCGTTTGCGCAGAGAATCGTCGCCGGTAATTTGGGCGGAAAAACTTTGTCCGGCAATTATTCCGGATAGCAGGCGGATGGTTGTGCCGGAATTACCGGCATCGATAATTTTTTTCGGTTTTTGCAGTCCGTAGAGACCGCCGCCCTTAATTATCCATTTACCGGGATGAAACTCAATTTCCACCCCCATTTGCTGGAAACCTTTAGCGGTGCACAAACAATCAGCGCTTTCTAAAGGATTGTAAATGGTTGTTTCCCCTTTAGCCAGGGAAGAAAGCATTACTGCCCGGTGGGTGATTGATTTGTCCGGACAGATTTTTATTTTTCCCTGTAAGGAGTTAGGCGGTTTTATTTTTTTTGTCGTTGTTTTGGACATAGGTTTGTCTCCATCTTTGGACGGCCATAAACTTTTGTCTCAGTTCTTTGAAGCTGTTGTTCTCTAAAAGCCTGCGCCATAAATCCAATTCTTTTTGAAAATATTTTAAATTTAAAAGTATTTGTTGACGATTAGCAGCGCAGATACCGGTCCAGATTTCTGGAGAAGATGAAGCTACCCGGGTTAAATCCCTGAAACTACCAGCGATAAGTTCTTCAGTAAATTTATTTTTCTTCTGGCAAAGAGCAGTTAACCTGACCAGCGAGGCGGCCATTAAGTGCGGCAAATGACTGGTGACAGCCACTATTTCATCGTGTTGTTGGGAAGGCATTTCTATTACTCTTGCTTCAAGAAGTTTCCAGAGTTTTTTGACTATTCCTAAGGCTTGACGATTTGTCTGTCTTTCTGGAGTGAGTACAACGGTAGCTTGACGGAAAAGATCTGAACTGGCAAATTCGGCGCCGCTTTTCTCCGCTCCGGCCATCGGGTGTCCGGCGACAAACAAAAATTTTCCCGGTATTTTTTTCACTTCGGACAAAACGAATCCTTTGACGCTGCCCACATCAGTGACAATAGCGTTCTCTTTTAAATAAGGCGCTATTTTTTTTAATGTTGGAGCAATAAGGTCTACCGGCACAGCCAGCATTACCAAATCTGCGGATTTTATTTTTTCCCAGTCCAGAGAATATTCATCAATAATGCCTTTTCGGACAGCGCGAGTCAATTTTCTACTGTTGCGTCCAAAACCGGTAATTTTTGCCGGAAATCCTTTTGCTTTTAACCCGAGCGAAAAAGAACCGCCGATTAACCCTACTCCAAAGATTGCGATGTTTTTTATGGTCATAAGTTTAAAGGCAGCCTAAAAGTCTAAGAGCCTAAGAGACAGAAACTCGGACAATTCATGAGTGAACTGTCAAGATAATTGTTAAGTGACTTCTATGTAGGGCAAGCCTTTAGGCTTGCGTCTTTAAAACTGCAGGGCTAAAGCCCTGCCCTGCTTTTAGCCTTTTAGGCTTTTAGGCTTTTAGGCTGCTGTCTGCTGTATATAGGCTGCCGTTTAGATGCTCCTTCCTATTGCTCTGGCGATTATTTTTAATTGTTCCATTAGTTCATGAAACCCTTCGGGTAATAAAGACTGTGCTCCGTCGGAAAGCGCTTTTTCCGGGCAGGGATGGACTTCAATAATCAATCCATCAGCGCCGGCGGCGATGGCGGCTTTGGCGATAGCCGGGATGTATTCTCTTACCCCCACGCCATGGCTGGGGTCGACGATAATCGGCAAATGACTGCGCTGTTTGATTACCGGTATAGCGTTAATGTCCAGAGTAAAACGGGTGGAGTCTTCAAAAGTCCGAATTCCCCGCTCACAAAGCATTACATTATAATTGCCGCGCGACATGATATATTCGGCCGACATTAAAAACTCGTTGATCGTGGTTGACATCCCTCGCTTAAGTAATACCGGTTTCCGTGATTTCCCCACTTCCTTAAGAAGATCAAAGTTTTGTATATTGCGGGCGCCGATCTGAATGATGTCGGCGTAGCGTTCCACAATCTTTATTTGACCAATATTCATCACTTCGGTAATTACCGGCAATCCGGTTATCCGTTGGGCCTCGGCCAAATATTTCAGTCCTTTTTCCCCTAGTCCCTGGAAAGCGTAAGGAGATGATCGCGGTTTAAAAGCGCCGCCGCGCAGTATCTTTGCTCCGCTCTCTTTAACTGACCTTGCGACCGAAATTATTCCTTCTTTTGTTTCCACCGAGCAAGGACCGGCCATTATGACGATTTGATTGTTTCCGATTTTAAGCTTATTTTTGCCTTCTCCGACTTCAATTATTGTGTTTTCTTTGCGAAAATCCCGGCTGACCAGTTTGTACGGTTTGGAAATCGGTGTCACCGATTCGATAATCGCTATCGCTTCAAACTGATCTCTGCTAAGAATGGCATTTTCACCGATTACACCAATCACTGTTTTTTCTGCCCCGTGTGAAACATGCGGAGTAAACCCCAATTTCTTGATTTTTGCCATTACATCGGCCACATCTTTTTTTGTTGCTGAAGCTTTCAAGGTCAAAATCATTTTTTAGTCTCCTTTGCATTAAATGTAGGGAACGCATATATGCGTTCCCTACAAAGTCAAAAAATGATACTGTTGGTTAAATCCCCCATTTATTACTTACCCAGCACCTTTTTTAAGGCTTTGATAAAAAGCAGCATCTCTGATTTTTTTCCAATGGTTACCCGGATTGAATAAGGAAGGTTGTATTCATCCATCGCCCGGACAATCACGCCTTCTTTTAATAAGTCCTGGAACATTTTCTTGCCCGGCGCAGCTAAATTAATCAAGACAAAATTTGCTGCCGAGGGGATATAATCTATCTCCATTTTCAGTAGTTGATTATAAAGATATTCTTTGCCTTCTTTAACTAAGCGCTGCGCCTGGATAATTTGTTTCCGGTCACCTAAACTGGCTTCCGCCGCTACTTGGGCTAAAGTATTTACATTAAACGGCGGGCGCATCCGATCAAGGTAGTCAATAATTTTCGCCGAAGCTATACCGTAACCGATACGCAAACCGGCCAAAGCATAAATCTTCGAGAAGGTTCTTAAAATGATTAAGTTTTCATGGTCTTTCAGGTATTCAAGAGTTTGCGGATAGTTTTTTTCTAAACTGGCATATTCATAGTAAGCTTCGTCACAGACAAACAAAACATTTTTTGGCGTGATCCGTAAAAGTTTTATCAGCCCGTCTTTTGGGATATAGGTTCCGGTTGGATTGTTGGGGTTGGCCACAAAAATAATTTTTGTTTTTGGAGTAATTGCCCTGTCGATAGCTGAGATATCATAATTAAAATTTTCCATCGGGATACTTTTTACAGCGCATCCCATTAGCCGGCCGGCCATCGCATAGCGAATGAAAGAATGTTCAGAGACAATTATCTCGTCTTCTTTATTTAGAAAAGTTTTTCCCAGAAGTTCGATTATTTCGTCGGAACCGTTGCCAAGAATAATCCGGTTTGGTGAAATATTTAATTTTTTACCCAGTGCTTCCCTTAACTTGACACCGGAGCTTTCCGGGTAAAAATAGAGTTGGCCGGCTGTCCGCTTAATTTTTTTGACGGCTAACGGAGACGGCCCAAGCGGGTTTTCGTTCGAGGCCAGTTTAATTATTTTTTTCAAGCCAAATTCCCTGGCCGCCTCGCTGATTGGTTTTCCCGGCAGGTAAGGTTGGAAATTCTTCACCTCCGGCCGGATTAAATTTTCTGCCTGCATTTTATTCACTCCGCGGATAAGATCCTAATATTTTTGTGTATAAACAACTTTTAGTTAACTCATTTAAAGCCAGCTTTACCTTCTTCTCCGATATATGACCCAAAAAATCGACGAAAAAAAGATATTCCCATGCTTTTTGTTTAGTTGGTCTGGACTCAATTTTGGTTAAGTTAATTTTATGTTTGCGAAAAGGGACAAGCATATCGTGCAGGGTTCCTACCCGGTCCTTAACCAGGAATAAAATCGAGGTTTTATCCTGTCCGGTGTATCCGGGCTGTTTTTTGCCGATTACCAGAAAACGGGTATAATTGTTAGTTTTATCTTCCAGTTTTCTTGCCAGTATGTTTAGCCCGTAAATTTGGGCGGCGAGGGATGAAGCGATAGCCGCGCTTTTAGTCGTCGTCGCCGCTAATTTTGCCGCTTCCGCAGTTGAGGCCGCTTCGATTTTTTTAGCTTGCGAAAAATTGTTTTCCAGCCAATGCCGGCACTGAGCAAAAGGCTGGAAATGCGAATAAATAATTTTAATATTTTTTAAATTGTTTTCCTTGGAAAGCAGACAATGCGAAATTTCCAAAAGGATTTCAGCGCAGATTTTCAGATCCGAATCTACGAACATATCCAGGGTATGATTGACCACCCCTTCGGTGGAATTTTCTATCGGGACTACACCGTAATCGGCATTCCCCTTCTCCACTTCGTCGAAGACATCGGAGATGGATTGAGCGCTCAGATAATGAGCTGTTTGGCCAAAATTGCGTATAGCGGCCAGATGGGTAAAAGTTGCCTCCGGGCCAAAGTAGGCGATCTTGAGATGAGCTTGCAACGACCGGCAAATATTCAAAATTTCCAAGAAAATTTCTTTTACTGCTTCCGGCGGCAGAGGTCCCTTGTTGATCTGTATAATTTTACGCAAAATAGTTCTTTCCCGTTCCGGCACATAAAAATCGGCGTTTGTTTGTTTCTTTAATTTGCCGATCCGCAGAACCTGGTTAGCCCTTTGGTTGAGCATGTTCAGTATTTTCTCGTCTAAAAAATCAATTTCTTTCCTTATTTTTGATATTTCTTTAGTCATTTTAAAAGCCCCATTTTGTTCGTAACTTTATGTGCTTACTGGGTATTTTTTTCCCTCTTTTATAAAGAGGGGTAGGGGAGATTTTGACAACATTTTCTAATTTTCAAAATCCCCCTTTTTAAAGGGGGAACGCACACAAAACAAACATTGAATTTCCTACACCTCTAATTCGATTCTATCCCTCTGATTGCCAGCATTAGTTCTTCCGGATTCGATGCGGCTGAGAGAGCTTCTTCCAAGGTGACCAGATTCTGATTAGTCAATTTGAGCAAGGCCTGATTGAAGTTTTGCATCCCGTAATAAGAACCTTGTTTAATCACATTGGAAATTTCCGTTAAACTGTTTTCCTCGATCAGTTTTCTTACCAAGGGCGAGGCTACTAACACTTCCACCGCCGGCACCCGTCCTTTACCCGAAGAATGAAGAAGCAGTCTTTGAGAAACTACTCCCTTCAAGGTATCGGCCAGCTGGTAACGGATTTGTGTTTGTTGATGCGGCGGAAACAAATCGACGATTCTGGTGACAGTTTGGATCGCATCAATAGTATGAATTGTAGCCAATACCAGATGTCCGGTTTGAGCCGCGGTAAGGGCGGCGGCCATTGTTTCTAAATCACGCATTTCTCCAATCAGAATAACATCGGGATCTTGCCGCACGACATGTTTTAAGGCCTCAAGATAAGACAGTGTGTCTAAGCCGATCTCTCTTTGGCTGATAATTGATTTTTTGTCTTTATGGATAAACTCAATTGGGTCTTCAATAGTCACTATATGGCAAGACCGCGTTTCATTAATATAATCAATCATTGTTGCCAGGGTAGTGGATTTGCCGCAGCCGGTAGTGCCGGTAACCAAGACCAGTCCTCGTTCATTATCGGCTAATTTTTTTATCGATTGCGGCAAATGCATATCTTCAAATTTAGGAATATGCTCCGGTATGGCCCGGAAAACTAAATTGGTTAGGCCGCGCTGATGAAAAATATTTACCCGAAATCGTCCGATGCTGGGTAAGGTATAAGCCAAGTCACACTCGTGTTTTTGATCAAACATGGACTGGTGTTTTTGTTTCATTAAAGTGGTACAGATGAGTTCAATAGATTTTGGGGATAGCGGCGCGCTGTCTAATACCATAAGTTCGCCATCCATTCTCGCTATCGGCGGGCCGTCTTCTTTTAAGTGCAAATCGGAAGCTTTTGCCTTCATCATCAGTTCCAAAAGTTCTCTTAAATCCATAAAATGTCTCCTCTTATAGCTGATTCAAGAATTATTCAATTTTGTGTGTGCGTTCCCCCTTTTTTAAATGGGGTAAGGGGGATTTAGAAAATGTTGTTAAAATCTCCCCTACCCCTCTTTATAAAAGAGGGAAAAAAACTTCTCAGATGTGTAAGTTGTAGGGAACGCATATATGCGTTCCCTACCCTAACTATTTTATTTTCCTCGTTTTTATTCGCAAGTAGGCCGGTTTATCCAGGTCGCTTATTTCTATTTCTGCCTGTAAAAAACGGTCCGGCGAATTCGTATTTTTTGCGGTAGTTTTTTTGACACTGGGAAAACCGGTCGCGATAACCGTTATTTGTATTTTATCGCCTAAAGTTTCGTCAAAGGCCTGGCCAAAAAATACCCGGGCATCGCTGGCCACGGTTTGATGGATTAAAGACATCGCTTGGTTTATTTCATGCATCGTGATCTCTTTAGTCCCGATAATGTTGACCAGTACGCCTTTTGCTCCATCGAGTGTAACATCTTCCAGCAGGGGCGAACTGATCGCCGCTCGCACCGCTTGCATCGCTCTATCCTGACCTCTTCCTTCCCCCATTCCGATGAGGGCGTCACCGGCGTTTTGCATAATTGTTTTTACATCGACTAAATCCCGGTTAATAAACCCGTGTAAAGTGATGACATTGGAAATAGATCCGACCGCCTGCCTCAATACATCATCCACAACCTCAAAGGCCTTTATCGCCGGAGTTTTTTCATCGATGATGGAAAATAGTTTTTGATTAGGAATGATTACCAACGTATCCACACATTTTCGGAGTTCTTTTATTCCTTCTTCGGCCTGGTTATTTCGGAGTTTACCTTCGAACATAAAAGGCTTGGTGACCACCGCGATGGTCAAGGCTCCCTGAGAGCGGGCAATTTCACCGATTACCGGGGCGGCTCCCGTGCCTGTTCCGCCGCCCATTCCGGCGGTAACAAATATCATATCCGCTCCCGACAAAGCTTCGGTTAAGGCTTCCCGGCTTTCTTCGGCGGCCTGCCGGCCTTTGACCGGGTCCCCTCCGACTCCTAAACCTTTGGTTAATTTTGTCCCGATCTGTAGTTTTACGCCGGCCAGAGAATGGCGCAAGGACTGGGCATCGGTGTTGGCGGTAATAAATTCTATTGTCTTAAATTCTGAGCGGACCATCCGGTTAACCGCGTTTCCGCCGCCGCCCCCGACTCCGATAACTTTTATTACCGCCGGCTGTTCGTTAAAATCTTCCGCTATTTTTATTCGCATCAAAACGCTTCTTCCCACCAATTTTTTAATTTGCTGAATACCCCGTCTTTTTTGGATGAATACCGGCTTTGCCCAATATCTCCTTTTTGGGCCAGCTTAAGCAAGCCCAAGGCTGAAGCATAAACAGTGGTTGTCGTTACCTGTTCTAAGCCGGCTAAGGGATGAGGGATACCCAGTCGGATCGGCATATTCAAAATCTGTTCAGCGGCGCCAAGCGCTCCGCTAAGCAAAGCCGTTCCGCCGGTGATAATTGCCCCGGCCGGAGTAAATTCTTTATAGCCGCTGTGTTCAATCTCTTCGCTGATCATCATTAAAATTTCTTCGACCCGCGGTTGAATTATTTCAGAAAGTTTTTTCGGGGAAGTCTGTCTGATCGTGCGCCCGTCAACGCTAAGATAATCAATAGCTTTGCTTTCATCGGTTAAACCGGCGACGGCGTGACCGTATTTCTCCTTTAATTCCTGGGCGGCGCTCAAGCTGGTCCGCAATCCGTAGGCGATGTCTTTATTAATAAAATCCCCCCCTACCGGCAGTTCTTTCGTATAATGGATACTGCCGTTGCAAAAAATAGCGATGTCTACCGTTTGTCCGCCGATGTCAATCAGAATTACACCCAAATCTTTTTCCTCTCTGGTAATCGTCACTTCATTTGCGGCCAGTATTCCCAGACAAATATCATCAACTTTAAAACCAGCCCGGTTTACGCATTTAACCAAATTGCTCACCGCGCTGCGCGAGCCGGTGACAATATGCACATTAACCTCCAGATGACTGCCTTCCATCCCCACCGGCGTATGCACACCGCTTTGTTTATCTACAACATAGTCTTGCGGAATAACATGAAGTATTTCCCGATCCGTGGATATTTGGACGGCTTTCGCCGACTCTAAAACCGTATTGACATCATCGAGGGTAATTTCTTTGTCAGTACGAGAAATATTTATTGCCCCTCGATGATTGAAACTTTCAATCTGGGCGCCTTTTACCGTGACAAATAAAGAAGTTAAAGATTTTATTTTGGCCTGTTCCTCGGCTTGTTCCACCGCCTGTTGAATGGCTTTTACGGTGTTCTCGATATTGACAATTGTGCCGCTTTTTAATCCCCGGCAAGGAATAATACTGCTGCCAATAATTTGCACCTCTTCATCCGCTTGTATTTTAGCGACAACAGCGCAAACTTTCGATGAACCGATATCTAATCCCGCAATTATTTCCGTTCGAGGCATTTGTTCTCCTTTTCCAGCCTGACTACTATCTGTCCATCGCCATCGTTCCAGTAACGCAAATTAACATATTTGGCTTTGGCCTGTTTTTGCCGAAGGTCCGCCAAGGTCGTTTCTAAATAGACAAATTTTTTTGCCGTAACACTTTCATCTGTTTCAACTTTTCCCCAGGCTATTTTTGTGCCGTCTTCCAGAAAAAAAATCAGGTCCTGGTAAGTTTCATCCCAAGACAATTTAATTATCCCATTATACCATTTATTTTCCTTTATTTGTATTGTTTTTAAGAAATCAACAAGTTTTAACTGAGCCTTTGGATCTTTGGATAAAACTATTTCCGGCAGGTTTTTACCTTCGGTTTTCAACGGAAAAATATTTCCTTCCTTATCCACACCCAGTGAAGCTGTTCCATCTTTTATCTTTGCCAGCGCTTTTCGTTCCTCAATTTCCAGTTTAACCTTATTCGGAAGATAACGGGTTATCTTTATTCTTTCGATTGCCGGAAAAGTTTTTTTTAATTTCTCTTCAACTTTTTTTTGGGAAAAATCAAATATACCATTACCGATTTTAATATCGGCAACTTTAAAGATCTCAATTTCCTCACAGTTGGCTGTGGGGGTTAATAAAACATCACTGACCTTAAAGAAGCTGGAAAAATTTAAAAAACTATAGACTTTATTTACTCCCCACCAGCCGGCCGCGGCCAAAGAGACGGTTAAAAAAAATTTTACGACCCAAAGCTTCTGTTTTTGCCGTCTATACGCCTGATGCTTCGGGCGCTTCTTTATTTTTTTGTTGCTTACCGGGAACATTTTTGCTCATGTAGGGACAAGGCATGCCTTGTCCCTGCAAACATGGAATATTCAATTATTTTTAGGACAAGTTGATTAAAACTGATTCCGAGCGATTTGGCCGCATCCGGCAGGAGACTGGTCTTAGTCATCCCGGGAACGGTGTTCGCTTCCAGAAAATACGGCTTGTTGCGCTTGTCCAAAATCAAATCGATTCTATTGACCGCTTTGCAGCCTAAGGCCCGGTGCGCTAATAATCCCAGCCGTTGCAATTCCCGGTAAAGTTTTACCGGCAGTTTCGCCGGAACCAAATGGGTAGATTTACCTTTTTGATATTTAGCCTTATAGTCATAAAATTGGCTGGAAGAAATGATCTCAACTATCGGTAAAGCCTCTTCTCCTAAAATACCGATAGTAAACTCGCGGCCGGAAATATATTTTTCGATTAATACCTGCGCAGACAGCTTAAAAGCGATTTTTAAAGCCGGCAATAAATCTTTTTCTTTATTAATGATACTTATTCCTAAAGCTGATCCCTGGGTGGCTGGTTTAACTACAGAAGGCACGGGAATTTTTTTATTTTTAATTTCCCGTAAATTAGATAGGGCCAGCCATTCCGGTGTAGGTATTTGAGCCTGCGCAAAAATTTTTTTAGTGAAAATTTTATCCATCGTCAAAGCGCTGGCCAGCACGTCTGAACCGGTGTAAGGAATATTCAACAGTTCCAGGATGGCCTGAATTTTTCCATCTTCGCCGAAAGGCCCGTGTAAGGCAATATAGGCCAGGTCAGGTTTGGCTGTTTGCAGACATTCAAAGATGTTCGATTGAACATCGATGGGCCGGACATTTAGACCTTCTTCGCGAAGCGCGGCGATTACCGCCTCGCCGCTTTGTAAAGAGATCATCCGTTCCGCCGACCATCCTCCATAGAGAACAGCGATCGTTTTACCGGCCAATTCTTCTTTTATTGTTAGCATAAGAATGTTAATTCAAACCAATTGAGTGATTTCAACGTAGGGCAAGCCTTTAGGCTTGCGTCTTTAAAACCGCAGGGCTAAAGCCC
>JBDRON010000096.1:0-23051 GCA_043810025.1 Elusimicrobiota bacterium | reverse complement strand
AGAAGTAATTTAAAATATTTTCTCCTCTCCCCTCGTGGGAGAGGGTAGGGTGAGGGGCAATTAAAACACAATCACCCCCACCCCAACCCTCCCCCATCGAGGGGGTGGGAGTTGCTGCACCACTGGAAACTAACCTGTTACAAAAAATAACTATCGCAACAATTGTATAGGAAATTCAGTGTTGTTGAAGTGTTCCCCCTTTTAGAAAGGGGGATTAAGGGGGATTTAGCAAATGTTGTTAAAATCTCCCCTACCCCTCTTTATAAAAGAGGGAAAAAAGATGCGCCGCAGCGGGTAAGGTTCCGAGATAAGTTAGGACTAATTTGTTGTCGATAAATGGCTTAATCGGTTACTCTTCATTTGACAGTCTTGATTTAGTATCCTATAATAATCACATTCGGGGCGTGGCGCAGCTTGGCTAGCGCGCCTGCTTTGGGAGCAGGAGGCCCTCGGTTCAAATCCGAGCGCCCCGACCATTTGGGCAAAATGGTTTTGCTGATAGTTGCCTTGTTTGGAGAATTTAATGCTCAGGAGGTGTGCGGTACAAGTTCAAGGGATAGTTTGTAGTTTAATAGAGCCTAAGGGCTCAATCATGGAGGAGTAACGATGAATATTTATGTAGGTAATTTGGCGCGCGATGTGAACGAAGAAGATTTACGCACAGCTTTTGCCGCTTTTGGCACGGTTGCCACAGCGGCAATTATTAAGGATAAGTTTACCGGTGACCCAAGAGGTTTTGGGTTTGTGGAAATGAATGATAAAACTGAGGCTTTGGCGGCGATTGCCGGTCTCAATGGTAAGGAATTAAAAGAAAGACCGCTTACCGTTAATGAAGCTAAACCCAAGCCGTCTGGTGGACGCGGCGGTTTTGGCGGTGGCGGCGCTGGCGGCGGTTACGGCGGCGGCGGTGGACGCGGCGGTTTTGGCGGTGGACGTTCTTCTGGTGGCAATAAACGCGGTGGTTACGGCGGTGGCGGCGGGCGCGGCGGTGACCGGGGCGGCGGACGAGGCGGCGATCGCGGCGGGAATAAATGGTAATTGCAGTTTTAGGTAGGGGGCGGTTCCAAAACGCCCCTTACTATTATGTTTCCTGCGCAGGCTCATGAGCAACATCGAATTAAACGAAGAATTTAAACAGGCTTTAAACATACTCGAGAATACGACCCGGAATATTTTTATTACCGGTAAAGCTGGTACCGGAAAATCTACCCTTCTCGATTATTTTCGGAATAATACCAAGAAAAAAGCGGTGGTGCTCGCCCCGACTGGGGTGGCCGCTGTCAATGTCAAGGGTGAAACAATCCATTCCTTCTTTCGTTTCAAGCCGAATATTACCGTAGAAAAAATTAAAAAAATAAAATCGAGTAAAACCTCCGCTCTTTATCGGGAAATCGAAACTATAATTATTGACGAAATTTCGATGGTCCGGGCTGATTTGCTTGATTGCGTTGATGCTTTTTTACGTTTGAACGGAAAAAAACGCAAACTTCCTTTCGGCGGGGCGCAGATGGTTTTAATCGGCGATTTGTATCAACTGCCGCCGGTCATTCAAAGTAAAGAAAAGGAGATTTTTAACTCCTACTATAAAAGTTGTTATTTTTTCGATGCCAAGGCGTTTGACGGTTTACAGCTGGAATTTATTGAATTACAAAAAATCTACCGGCAAAAGGATGAGAAATTTATCAGTATTTTAAATGCCATTCGCAATAACACCGTTGATGCGAAAAGTTTGCAGGCGCTGAATCAGCGCTTAGCGCCCGATTTTAAAATTGATCAGCTGGACTATTATGTTTATCTTACGCCGACGAACCGCTTAGCCGCGGAAATAAACAATCAACAGCTGGATAAATTGAAAACTGAATTAAGGATATTTCAAGGACAGATCGAAGGTGATTTTGATCAAAAGTATTTGCCGACTGAGTACGAGTTAAAAATCAAAGTCGGCGCCCAGGTAATGCTGTTGAACAACGATGAACTGGGCCGCTGGGTCAACGGAACAGTTGGCCGGGTGACGGAGATTGGCGATGAGGTGATTACGGTAGAACTGTCGGAAGGCCGGCTGGAAGATGTGCGGCCGAATAAGTGGGAGATGTTCCATTTCCAATTTAACGCCCATTCTCAACGGCTGGAGACGGAAGTGGTCGGCTACTTTATTCAGTACCCAATAAAATTAGCCTGGGCGATTACGATGCATAAAAGTCAGGGAAAAACCTTCGATAAAGTGGTCGTCGATGTTAGCGGCGGAATTTTTGCCTGCGGCCAGGTTTATGTGGCTTTGAGCCGCTGCCGGAGTTTGGAAGGAATAGTTCTGATTAAACCGATTGAAAAAAAACATATCCTGATGGACTGGAGGATCGTAAATTTTCTCACCAAATACCAATACAAGATTTCCGAAGCAGCGCTGCCCTTGGAAAAAAAACTAAAAATTATCCAAGAGGCCATCGAAGAAGGAAAATTATTGAAGATCACTTACCTGAAAGCCAGCGACGAGAAATCCCAAAGAACGATTAAACCTTTACGGCTCGGCAAGATGACCTATTTAGATAAACCGTTTCTCGGTATCAGCGCTTATTGTTTTGCAAGAAAAGAAGAGCGCACCTTCCGGGTTGACCGGATTTTGCAAATCGCCCCAGATGAAACTCTCCAATTAGAATTTTCCTCAAAAACCGGCCAAAAAATCTTAACAAAAAATTAACACGATCTTAACATAAACTTAACATGCGTTTTGTACGATTTTAGTAAGTCTATGCAATTCAGAAAACTAATTTCTTTTATTGTTCTGCCGGCTTTTGTGTTTACCGATCTCGGTCATCTTTACGCCCGACAAAGATCGGGTCAGACACCGACACTCCGCGCGCCGAGCGGGACGAGAGAGAACTCTGCCGGGATTAAAAAGTTGTTTTTGCAACTTGTTAATAAATGTCCCGATTTAACTTCAGAAAAATACGATCCTACCCAAATTAATACAGATTTTACCGAATTTCTTGTCTCTATAGCCCAAGAAGCTAAATCTAAAAAAGAAGGCCGTCCTGTAAAAGAACTGAGCGTAGATGAACAGATTATAATCGATGATTTAGTTGTCCATGTAGATAGAATAATGAATTCTCTGTCAGAGATTCCCAATTTAAAATATACAGAAGTTGAAAAAGAACGACATGGAATTTTAAGAATTTGTTATGGCGAAGATAAAAAATCCGTCAAGAATAATTTAAAGAAAATAAAAAAGTGTTTTGAAGGGTTTGAAAATTTTACTCCTAATTTTTTTAAGGCGCTGGCGCTTGCTCACGATATGGCTAAATTTGGGGAATATTTAGGGTTAGGTAATCATGAACTGTTAAGTTATTTGTTTGTAAGGGATAACGGGCTTTTAAATGACTTGGAGTTAAGTCCCGATGAGAAAAAAATTATTTTATTGTCAATAAAACATCATCTTTTTTTGGGAAAAGCTTTTACTGGGGAAGGTTCGTTGTTGGAAGTGGCTGAGATTCTGACAGATTTTCAACAAGAAGCTTTTACTGAAGAAAACATAAATATTTTTTGGCAGGTTGTGGATTTGTTTACTGTTACGGATGTTGCCAGCTATAATAAGGAAGGCTTTTTAACTGATAACGAGGTCACGTATGTTTTTGAAGTTTCACAAGATCTAAAATCCATGGAAGGAACACAGGATCAGGAGAAAATAGATAAATTAGCGCAAAAATTTTCTCAACAAAGAGTTGGCTGTTTAGCTGGACAACGCGATATACGAGGAAGAAGCAATGACTTTTATTTGAATAAAATTCAAGAAGCGGCTAAAAAATTAATAAATCAAAAAGAAATAAATCCTGAAGATTGGGACTTGGCCTTAAAGAATTTTTATCAACTTGGTCAATTGTATCATTCCATCAGAGTTTTTGGCAGCCAAGCATGGATGCCTGAAGGAAAGGCAGAAAATATTAATGATGCGGATTTAAATCGAAAAAATGACATTCAAGAAGATTATGAGATCAATGGAAATTTTATTAAATTGATAATCTTTTTTACAAAGTTGCCCGCCTCTAAAAAAATTCAATTTGTCGATGCGTTGGACCGTCCGTTAATAAAAATCGGCGAGGATAACTTTAACGATCAGATGGTCATTTTTTTTGAGGTGTTAAATAAATTGGACGGAAAAGCGGAACCAAAATGGGAAAACGACAAGTGTTATTTTCGCGACACAGAAGGCGATAAAATACTTTTTTCTCCGGAAATCTACCGGCAAGGTGAAAAATTAGTTGTAAAATTTCCCGAAATACCGCATATCCTGCGCAATGTGGATAGAATGAGAAGTTTAGAGAAAGTTTTAGATGATTCGAAAGGTATCAAAACCAAAAGAGCCGCTGCCGAACGAATTATGGAGTATGTGGTCGGGAACAGCGAGTATGAAGTAAAACTGCGTTTAAAAACGTTGAAGACAATTTTGCCGCTGGTCTTGCCGGAGATCGAAGCCAATATCAAAGCCGGCGGCCGGGAGTTTGAAGGTTTGATTGAAGGGCATGCGCATACCAACCGGTTTGATGGTTACGATACTTATACCGCCGCTTTGTATATTGCCTTGATGCGAGGGCTATCAAAGAAAGTGATCAGTGATCATAATTTTTTTATCGCTGAAGAAGCAATAAAAGCCGTAAAGATGATCAATCAAGCTATTGAGAAATACAATAAAGATAAAAATGTCCACATACCAACTTTAGAGCTGGTGCCCGGTGTAGAGTTCAATGTCGTTTTTAATAATCAAAGCATCCATTTATTGGTTTACACGCCCTTTTATAAACATTTCCTTCGAAAAATTAAAACGAATGACAGGTTAAAAGCATTAGTGGAAAAACAGGATGAAATTCATAAGTTAGATGAAAATAAAATACTGGATTTACTAAAAACGTTTAACGAAAAATTTAAGAACGAATACAATCTAACAGAAGAAGATATAAATAGAATCAGCAGAGCAACAAGTAAATATGTAGCCGCGGTCAGCGATGTACTGTGGTATAAATATACGGAAGAACTTAAAGCAAAGGGGATAAATTCTTTTAAAAAAGTTTGGTATGATTTGATGAGACCATCAGGTTTGGCGAAGACTTATAACGATTCACTTAAAGAACAATATTTTACCTGGAAAGATTTTAGAGATTTTGTTAATCTTACCAACGCGGTGTTTGGGATACCTCATCCTAACGAAATGGACGAAGAGACATATATAAAGTTAATGAAAAAAATAGAACAAGATGGTGAAAGAGGGGAACTGGACAAAAAGAGTTTTGTAGGTGTAGAAATAGACTGCCCAAAAGTGAAAGGTTGTACCGATGAACAAAAGGATTTTTTTGAAAATACTCTTAACGAATTGAAGAAAAAATGGCCATGGCTTTTAGAATTGTGCAGTACTGATGACCATGGTTTATATTCCGGTGAATATCTTCTTAAAAAAGTCTATCCTAAAGATGTCGAAACCTACAATCGGCAATGGTCAAAATTAGTTTATGGGAAGATAGGAGAGGTCATTTGGAATGTTAGAAAAGAATTAAAATTGGCGAAAAAAACTGGACAAACAGATTCCGTATCTACTTTACAGGAAGAGTTGAAAGAGTATGAACAAATAAAATCCAGAATTACCCGATCGAACATATTGGTTACCCTATCACCGGTTTCCCGCACTTTCAGTTTAATGGCTAGAGGTTTGTTCGATAATAAATTATTTTCCTTCATCAAAGATCAATTCGGGAGTGATATTCAAAAACTTCATGGTATGGTCCAAAAAACTGCAAAAAACTTGGCGGATTATAAGTCAATTTTACAGTCAACATAAAAAAATACCTGTCATTTGGGGAGGACACTATATGTGTTTTCATTGCTGTCCAAATTAGCTTTGTGCCGTCATACCGGCGAAAGCCGGTATCCAGAAAAGTATCGTACCACATGAAAAACATCTCCTGGATCCCGGCTTAAAGCATGCCGGGATGACGGAATTAATTAGTTTTTCATAAAATATCAAGTTCATGAAATTCAAATCTCAAAACAAACTCTTCGTCGGAGTATGTTGTCCAAATTGGACACGCATGATGTGTTTTCTGCTTTTTTTTAAAATAGCAGATTTACCCGAAAGGCTTATTTACATACTGAAAATTCGTGGTACAATTTAATTAAGTATGAGGTATGAATAAAATTATCTGTCTTTTTCTTTTGTTTAATTTTACTTTTGCTAATTTGTCGCCGGATTATCTTTTTGCCCGGGAGAAGAGGAATGCTTATTTGCGTCCACCGGGTGAAACGCAGCTGGACGGTTCACTTGATCTAATTGAAGACAAGTTTTGGATGACTGCATATGAAAAATTGAGAAGTGATCACAAAAAAGTAAAAAATGTTGGTAGGAAAAATCTGCTTATTTTTTTAAAAAAGGTAAAGGATGAAAAGATATTATATATTACCAAAGCCGCTTTTAGTGGTGTCATTTCGGATCAAATGTTTATCAGGAAAATGCTGAACGCCGGAATATTGCAGAGAGTTGGGCAGGGTAGTTCTAATTTGGGTCAGTTAGAAAAATTAGTATTGAATGAGGAACTGGAAAGGAAATTAATAAAATTAAATGTTTTCACGGAGTTGGAGCGGATTTATTTTAATCCCGAGCTGGCTAAAAAAGACAAAGTCAAAGAGCTATGGGCGGGGAGGAAGAAAGAAACCTCTTCCCGCAAATTGGAGATTGTATGCGCTTTATTGGAAGAAGACAAAATGCAAAAGGAAACGGTGGACATTTTGTTGGATTTGTTGGCCAAGGGAGAAGAACAGATTGCTATTAATAAGAAATCAGACAGACTGATAGAAATGGGAATTTTACGCGCAGATAAATATCCAAACAATCATCATTGGGATCCGGATTTCTTGGCTGCTTTAGACGGAGATTTTCTTGCAAGGTTAAAGAAGCCGCAGGGACTTAATTCTGTAACTGTCTCGGTACAACCTCCCAGTGAGAAGTTGATTAAAAAAGACAAACAAAAATCAACGAGCATTTTGCCTGAAGAAGCGGGGAAATCACCGGGTGTTCTAAGAAATATTAGTTTTGAGATAGGAAAGTCTCGAACAACAGAAATTAAACATTTGGATAAATTGGTCAGCTTAGGAATTTTAATAAAAAAATCAGGATATCCTAATTATTCATATACTTTGACGCCAAAATTTCTTACATGTTTAGACGAAAACGAAGATGCTAAATCCTTAATGGCTGTGCTGTTAAGATCGAAATCAACTGCAATTAATTTTGTTATTTTAGCAAAAATGGTTGATTTGGAGATACAATCGTTTAATCAAACAATGTTTAACGAGCTTATTATCAAGGGTCAAAAACCTCTAATTGAGATGGGAATAGCTGTTAAAGATAATAAACATTTTAATCTTTCCCCGGCTTTGGTTGAGGTTTTTAAAAAAATGGGGATTAAATTTATCGCGGACGATAATGTGCAGATAATCAGCGATGCCGTCGAAGCGAAGATGAAAGCAAAAAAAATGAGATATGGTCAAGTTCATTCTCCGGAGATAATATGGCAATTGCTGGAAGAAATTGTTGAAGAATTAACAATTGGTCAAAATCCAGAGTTGCTGAAATTAACCCGGTTCATTGTCAGCGCTTATACGGGATATGTTTTAAAGGAAAAAGTTGCCCAAACAACGCCGGAACCTCCGGCAACAAAAGACATTGGAACTGAAATGTTTGCTGAATTACCGGCTTCAGTTGCGGAAGTTACAAAAAGAAGTACGAGCCTCTTCAAGTTAATAGTGTCCTTTTTCCTGTCGCAATTTATTCTTGCCAATACCAATAGCGCTGGTTTACAGAAAATGAGCAGCCTATCAATTAACCCGCAAAGTTTTAAAGAAGTTTCTACAAGTCTCTAATCTCCCCTAAAAATTGACTTTGCCTTCAAAATATGATAGCATTTCCAAATATGCTTTTATATTTAATTTGCAGCCAGTCGGGAGATAAAAATGGATAAGTTAATTGAATATAATAAAACTGTCAACCTGCCGGTTACCGAGTTTCCGATGAAGGCCAACCTGCCCCAGAGGGAGAAGGAAATTTTGGCTCTCTGGGAAAAACTGGATATTTATCACCGGTTGTTGTCAAAAAATAAAGGGAAGGAAAAATTTATTCTGCATGACGGGCCTCCTTACGCCAACGGGAATATTCATATCGGGCATGCGCTGAATAAAATTTTGAAAGATATTATTGTCAAAGTGAAAGCGATGCAGGGGTATTACAGTCCGTATATCCCCGGGTGGGATTGTCACGGATTGCCGATTGAACATCAGTTGATGAAGGAACTGAAAATTGCTAAACACCAGATCAATAAAGTGGAGTTTCGCCAACAGGCCGCCGCTTACGCTCAAAGGTTTATCGATATCCAGCGGGAAGAATTCAAACGCTTAGGAATTTTCGCTGATTGGGATCACCCTTATCTGACGATGAATCCGGCCTACGAAGGGGAGATTATTCGCGCTTTTAAGGAGCTGTTTGCCGCGGGGTTTATTTACCGCGGCCACAAACCGGTGCTCTGGTGCACCCATTGCGAAACGGCTTTGGCTGAAGCGGAAGTGGAATACAATGATCACAGCTCGCCCTCCGTTTATGTTGAATTTCCGGTTGTTGCTAAAAAACTTGAAGACCTAACAAACAACTTTGAATATCTGCAATTCACAAATAAATATCCGGGGATGCTGGATATTCCTCTGGTTGCCTTAATTTGGACGACCACGCCCTGGACTTTACCAGCCAATTTAGCTTTGGCTTTTCATCCAAAATATGATTATGTGGGAGTAAAATATCACGATAAAATCCTGATTATGGTTAAAGAATTGGCGGCTCGGACGATGCAGTTGGTTGGCTGCGAAAATTATGAGACGGTTTTCGAACTAAAAGGCAAAAACTTTGCCGGGTTGGAATTCCAGCACCCTTTCCTGGCCCGAAAATCACCGGTGGTCCTAGCTGACTTTGTTACTTTGGAGGAAGGGACGGGGATAGTGCACATCGCCCCCGGCCATGGGCAGGATGATTATCAGGTAGGACTAAAACATAAACTCGATGTTTATTCCCCCGTGGATGCCCAGGGCAGGTTCACCGCGGATGTCACGCAGTTTGCCGGACAGAAAGTATTTTCCGCTAATGAGGAAATAATTAAATTGTTGAGTTCGGAAAACAAATTGTTTAAAGAACAAAAAATCGCCCACAGTTATCCGCATTGCTGGCGTTGTAAAAAGCCGGTGATTTTCCGGGCGACTGAACAATGGTTTTTAAATGTCGAGCACCAGAATTTGCGCCAACGACTGCTGGCGGCGATCAAAGAAGTAAGCTGGGTGCCGGCTTTCGGGATTGAACGGATCGGCGGGATGCTTTCCGTTCGGCCGGACTGGTGTCTTTCCCGTCAGCGATCCTGGGGGACGCCGGTACCGATATTTTATTGTGCAGGCTGTAAAAAACCGCTGGAAGATATTTCGGCGATGGAAGCGGTGGAGAAGATCATCGGAGCGGAAGGTTCCGATGCCTGGTTTGTGAAAACTCCGGAGGAGATACTGCCGGTTGGGATGAAGTGTAAATCCTGCGGCGGCGAAAAATTCTATAAAGAAGAAGATATTCTTGATGTCTGGTTTGATTCCGGTGTCTCCCATCAGGCGGTGCTGAAAAACAACAGCGAGTTAAGCTGGCCGGCAGATCTTTATCTGGAAGGTTCGGATCAGCACCGGGGGTGGTTTCAAACCTCTTTAATCCCGGCGGTGGCTCTGGCTAAAAAACCTCCTTACCGGACCGTGCTGACTCACGGTTTTACCGTTGACGGCGCCGGCCGGAAAATGTCCAAATCGACGGGGAATGTGATTGCTCCTCAAAAGATTATCGAAAAATATGGCGCGGAAATTCTTCGGTTGTGGGCGGCCTCCAGCGATTATCAGGAGGATGTCCGGCTTTCCGATGAAATTGTTAAAGGGTTAGTGGATAACTATCGCAAAATTCGCAACACCCTGCGGTTTATTTTAGGCAATCTTTATGATTTTTCCGTCGAGAAAAATAGTCTGGAATACGGGCAGATGGACGAGATTGACCGCTGGATCCTGCACCGTCTGCAAAAGTTGACGGAAACGGTCACCGAGGCTTATAAAAAATTTGAGTTCTATAAAGTAATGCGTTCCATAAACGAGTTTTGTATCGTTGAGCTGAGTTCGTTTTATTTAGATGTTTTAAAAGATCGTTTGTATACTTACCGGGCTGATTCCCGGGAACGGCGTTCCACCCAGACGGCTTTTTATCAAATTCTGCATACCTTATTAAGGTTAATTGCTCCGATGCTTTCCGCGACGGCGGAAGAAACCTGGTGTTTCCTGAGGAAAATTGAGCCGAAACTGGCCGAGAGTGTTTTCCTGGCCGATTTCCCGGTAGTGGAAGAAAAATATCAGTCAGAAGCGCTTGACCATGATTGGCAGAAAATTTTGAGTGTCCGCTCTTTGGTCAATCCGGTTATCGAAGCCCAGCGGCAGCAAAATGTATTGGGCGGTTCTTTGGAAGCAAAAATCAAACTAACCCCTTTAACTAAGAAGATGGAGAAGTTTTTGCGCAAGTATTCACTAAACAACTGGGCGGCGATTTTAATCGTTTCACAAGTGGAAATCCTGCCTGGCGCTTTAGTCTCCGGTCCGGGTCAAGAGGTAATGATTAATATCGAACATGCCGAAGGAACAAAATGTAAACGTTGCTGGCGTTGGGATGTCACTGTGGGAACAATTGCCGAACACCCGCTAATTTGTGAAAGATGCGCCAAAGCAATCAAATAATCGACTGCTTATCTAAAAAAATGCCTATCTATCTTGCTGCTATCGTTATTTTTCTTCTCGACCGCCTGACTAAAATTGCAGTGATGAAATATATGCTTTTGGGGGAATCCATTCCTTTGTTTCCCAAAATATTTCATTTAACCTATATCCATAACCAGGGTGTAGCTTTTGGGATGCTTTCGTCCTACAGCAAGGTGTTAACCGGTGTTTCTTTAATCCTGATTGTGACGATTATTTTTTTTCAAAAGCAGCTGGTTGGCGGGGATTGTTGGCGAAGAATTGCTTTAGGGTTGATTTTAGGCGGCGCGGCCGGTAATTTTTTTGACCGCCTGATTTATGGCAGTGTGATTGATTTTCTGGATTTTCGCGTCTGGCCGGTATTCAATCTGGCCGATTCGGCCATCTCCATCGGAATATTTTTTCTTATTTTTAAGTTTAACGTCAAAAAAATTTGATTTTTGATTTTTTAATTTTGATTTTAAAACTATGCATCCAATACTTTTTTCTTTTGGTTCGATAAAAATTTTTACTTACGGCGTCTTTTTGGCGGCGGCGTTTTTTCTGGGGTTGGAGCTGGTCCGTAAAGATTTAAAACGCGATACTTTTGACGCTAAAATAGGTGAAAATTTCTTTTTTGTTGTTTTATTTTCTTCCCTGATTGGGGCGAGGTTGTTTTATGTGTTTTTTAACTGGTCAGAATATCTGCAGGAGCCGTTGAAAATATTTAAAATTTGGGAAGGCGGACTGGTTTTTTACGGCGGTTTTTTGTTTGCTTTAATTGCCTCCCTTATCTTTGCCTGCAAGCATAAAATTAAATTCCTACTGCTTATGGATATTTTTTCTCCGATGCTTATTCTTGGCCAGGCGATTGGTCGCCTGGGCTGTTTTTTTGCCGGGTGCTGTTATGGCAAACCGACCACTCTGCCCTGGGGGGTGGTTTTTCCTAATTTAGAAACAACCTTGGCTCCTTCCGGAATCCGACTGCATCCTACTCAAATTTATGAATCAATAGCCGATTTGGTCGTTTTTTTCTGGATCTATCTTAACCGGAGAAAGAAAAAATACGATGGCCAGGTTTTTGTAAATTATGTTTTAGGTTACGCCCTTGTCCGTTTTATCGTCGAGTTTTTCCGCGGCGATGCCCGCGGCCCGGAATTTTTGCATCTGCCGGCGACCCAGTGGATGGCGGCCGGTTTCTTTTTGGCCGCGCTGCTTACGGGTTTTTATCTGTCACGGAAGAAAACGGTTAGTGATTTTAGGCGACTGGGGAATTAGGCGATTAATTACTTGCAAACTAAAAAATGACTGAAATTAAAACTGAAAGCTGCACCGTTGACAATGATTATCCCCGCTTAGATGTATTTCTTCGCCGGCGTTATCCGCAGTATTCCCGGGAATTTTTCCGCCGATTGATTAGAGATGGTTATGTTACCGTGGAAGATAAACCGGCTAAATCCAGTCTGCGGGTAAAAAAAGGTGAAACTATTGCTCTTACTTTTCCCGATCAACCGGCTTTAGAGCTGCTTCCTGAAGATCTTCCATTGTCCGTAATCTATGAAGACGAACAGTTAATTGTGCTTAACAAACAACCTGGGATGGTGATTCATCCGGCTTGCGGGCATCGTTCGGGTACTTTGGTTAACGCTTTGTTGGGCTATTTCCAGAAAAAATATCCGGAAAAAGATGTTCGTCCCTATCTGGTTCACCGGTTGGATAAAGATACTTCCGGGGTGTTGGTCGTTGCTAAAAACGATCTGTGCAAACAAAAGATCTCTCTGCAGTTTGAAAAACGGCAAGTGGAAAAAGTTTATTTGGCTCTGGTTAAAGGAGTAATTCAGGAAGAAGAGGGTTTGATTGACGCAGCTTTGGGCCGCTCGACAATTGATCGTCGAAGGATGACAGTTGTGGAAGGAGCCGGGCGGTCGGCGCAAACCAGATTTAAAGTGAAGAAAAGGTTTCCTCACTCAACTTATTTAGAACTTTATCCCAAAACCGGCCGGACCCATCAGCTGCGGGTTCACTGCATCTATATCGGGCATCCGATCCTGGGCGATAAAGATTATGGGGAAAAAACTTTAGATGTTTCACGCCCGATGCTGCATGCCTATTCAATAAAATTCTTCCACCCCGAGCAGGCGCAAACGATGAAATTTACCGCCCCTTTGCCGAAAGATTTTTTAAAAACGATGAAAACGTTGGGAAAATAGTGTGGGTGAGACAAAAAAGTCATGGGTTATGAGTCTTGAGTCTTGAGCTTGACAAATTCGATTCCTTTAAGCTCATAACTCACAACCCATGGCTCATGACATATGCTTTTTATGCATGAAAAATTTGCTATTAAATAAAAATTTAAGTATAATCATCCTAAATTAACAGTCAATAGGGAGGAAATCAATGGCAGACACTAAAAATAAAGATGCAGCGTCGCAGAAGATGCATGATTTAATGCAGGAAAAGGGGATTGAATCTGTTTGGGAACGGGCGGCTAAACAGGAGCCGCATTGCGGGTATGGTTCGCTGGGACTATGCTGTAAAAATTGCAACCTCGGTCCTTGCCGGGTGGATCCTTTTGAGAATGGGGCGGAATGCGGGGTTTGCGGGGCGGATCGGGATATTATCGCCAGCCGTAATCTGTTGCGCCATATTGCCGGCGGGACGGCCTGCCATAATGATCATGGCCGGGAAATGGCTTATACCCTCTACCGTTTTGGCGACGATCAAACCACAGGATACAGTATTCGTGGTCCGGAAAAACTGAAGATTATCGCTGAGGAATGGGGAATCAGTC
Source organism: Elusimicrobiota bacterium (assembly GCA_043810025.1). Taxonomy (GTDB): domain Bacteria; phylum Elusimicrobiota; class JBDRON01; order JBDRON01; family JBDRON01; genus JBDRON01. The sequence continues at coordinate 9,442 of JBDRON010000096.1, read as the reverse complement.
TGGAAGATAAATCGGAAAAACAGTTGGCCCGGGAACTGGGCAGGAAAATGCTGGAAGAGTTTGGCCAGCAGAACGGGGAACTTAATTTTGTCAAACGGGTACCTTTAAAACAACAAAAAATCTGGAAGGATCTCGGTGTAACACCGCGGGGTGAAGACCGCGAGGTGGTAGAAAGTTTGTCCCGAACCAATATCGGTGTAGACAATGATTACAAAAATTTAATTTACAGCGGTCTCCGCTGTTCTTTAAGCGACGGTTGGGGCGGTTCAATGATTGCTACCGAACTTTCCGACATCTTTTTTGGCCAGCCGCGGATGCTGCGCAGTGAAGTTAATTTGGGGGTCCTCAAAGAAGACGAAGTAAATATTTTAGTGCACGGGCATGTGCCTTTGTTATCCGATGTTATCGCGACGATAGCGCAAGATCCGGAGCTGATCAAATATGCTAAGACGAAGGGGGCAAAACGGGTAAATATTGCCGGTATCTGCTGCACGGCTAATGAGATTTTGGTGCGTCGGGGAATCCCGATTGCCGGTAGTTTGCTTCAGCAGGAATTGGCCATCGCTACCGGTGCGGTAGAACTGATGGTGGTTGATCTCCAGTGTGTGTTCCCGGCGCTGAACCGGGTGGCCGGTTGTTTCCATACCAAACTGGTTTCTACCCAGTCCAAGGCCAAATTTCCGGGGATGGAGCATATTGAGTTCAAGGAAGAAGATGCGGAAAATATTGCCAAGCAGATTGTTAAACTGGCGATCGATAATTTTCCCAATCGGAAAAACGGCAACGTAAACATTCCCAAGGAAAAGATGTCGGTGGTGGCTGGGACTAGCGCCGAAAACATTTTTTATCATCTGGGCGGAAAATACCGGGCGAGTTATCGTCCGTTAAACGATAATATCATTAATGGACGGATTCGGGGTGTGGCGGCGGTAGTCGGCTGCGATAACCCCAAAAATTTGAGCGGCGCCTCGCATAGCTTAATGGTTAAGGAGTTGATCAAAAACGATGTGCTGGTCGTCCAGACCGGTTGTTCGGCTATTGACTGCGGCAAGGAAGGTTTATTACAGCCGGAGGCGGCTTTTAAATTTGCCGGCCCGGGACTGCAGGAAGTTTGCGCCGCTGTCGGTATCCCGCCGGTTTTGCATATGGGCTCCTGCGTGGATAACAGCCGGGTATTGATCGCCTGCTGCGAGATGGTCAAAGAAGGGGGAATCGGTAACGGTTTGGATGAACTGCCGATCGCTGCGGCCGCTCCGGAATGGATGTCGGAGAAAGCGATCGCCATCGGGATGTATGCGGTCGCCAGCGGGGCCTTGGTGGTAATCGGTTCACCCCTGCCTTTAACCGGCAGTAAAAATGTCACTAAATTCCTGACTGAGGATCTGGAAAACATCACCGGCGGGAAATGGGCTTTTGAGTCCGATCCCATCAAAGCCGCCGGGATCATGATCGACCACATCAACAAGAAACGCGAAGCCTTAAAACTACAGCCGATGCTTTCGGAAAAACAACAGGTAAAGGTATAGGTAGAGGTAAAGAAAGGCAGGTTGAAGTTAAGGAGTAAACCCATATGTTCAAAAAAATTACCTGTGATCTAAACAAGTGTGTCAGCTGCCATACCTGCGAGTTGTCTTGCGCCGTGGAGCATTCACCGGGGAAGGATTTATTTAAAGCGGTGATGGATGACAGTTTGTCTTTGCCGCGCTGTCAGGTGTCGGGTGTTGCGGAAAGTGTCAGCCTTTCCTGGCGCTGTCAGCATTGCAGTCCGGCGCCCTGCGTCGACGCTTGCATGTCCTCGGCGATGGCTAAAGATGTAGAAGGTAAAACCGGGCATGATCCGGAAAAATGCGTCGGCTGCTGGATGTGTATCATGGTTTGTCCGTTTGGGGCGATTAAACGCTCGAAAAAGCAAGCCGTCAAATGCGATCTCTGCCCGGACAGTATAGAGTATGCCTGCGTGGCGCATTGTCCGTCAAAAGCATTGTCGGCAAAATAAATAGGTAAAGGTAGAGGAAAAACACGAATATGCCTAATATCTTTGATGAAATCGATCGCTTGCAAGAAGAAATCAATAAACATCGTCCGTTAGACAAGGGGTTGCTTAAACAAGTCAAAGAGTATTACCGGATTGGGTTAACCTATAGCAGTAATGCGCTTGAAGGAAATTCTTTAACCGAAACCGAAACGAAGATTGTTCTGGAAGAAGGAATCACTATCGGAGGCAAGCCCCTCAAAGATCATCTGGAGGCGATCGGCCATAGCCAGGCTTATGATTATCTTTGTGATTTGGCCAGCAAAAAAACATTCGAGGAACAGGATATAAAAAAATTACATCAGTTTTTTTATTATCGGATAGATTCAGAAAACGCCGGCAACTATCGGGAAGTGCGAGTTTATATCACCGGTTCCAAATATCCTTTGCCTTTACCGGAAGCGGTGCCTAAGCTGATGAAAGATTTGCTGGCCAAACTGGAGAAAATCAGGAAAAAGCGGCATCCGGTAGAATTTTCAGCGCTTGCTCACCAAGAGTTGGTATTTGTCCATCCTTTTATCGACGGAAATGGGAGGATCTGCCGGCTTTTAATGAATTTAATCTTATTGCAAGAGGGCTACACCCCAGCCGTTATTTTTCCGGTAAACAGGCCGGAGTATATCAGAACACTAGAGAAAGCTCATCAAGATAGCGGTGATTTTATTAATTTTATTGCCCGGACAGTTAAAGAAACACAAAAAGATTATTTAAGATTATTTACCTAAGGGAGCAATTATGAAATACGCGATTATTGGCGGCAGCGCGGCGGGTGTAGCGGCAATCGAGGCGATTCGTTCTCAGGACAAAACCGGTAAAATTTTTTTAATCAGCGATGAAATGGAAGCTTTGTATTCGCGTTGTTTGCTGAGTTATTATCTGGCCGGGGCGATTCCGGAAGAAAAATTAAAATTCCGGCCGGCGGATTTTTTTGCTAAAAACAAGGTGGATGTTTTTCCGGGCAACAAAGCGCGGAAAATATTACCCGGCCAAAAGAAGGTTATTTTAAATTTAGGGAATGAAATAGATTACGACGCTTTGCTTATTGCCACAGGTGGACGTCCGAAAAAATTGGGGATGGCGAAAGAAAATTTAGACGGCATCTACAAGTTAAGAAATATTGCCGATGCCCGGAAAATTTTTTCGCTTTTGGATACAACGAAAAATGCAGTGGTATTGGGCGGCGGCTTAATTGGTTTGCGGGCGGCTTATGCTTTAAAACAACAAGGCAAAGAAGTTAAAATTGTAGTTAAATCGCAGGAAATACTTTCCCGCGTGTTGGGAGAAGAACCGGCACAAATTATCCGTCAGCATATCGAAAAGGAAGGAATCGAGGTGATTACCGGCCGCGATGTTGCTGAAATTTTGGGTAAGAACCGTGTGGAAGGCGTAGTCTTGGATGACAAAAGCAAGTTAAGCTGCCAGATATTGATCATCGGTAAAGGTGTATCCCCCAACAAGGAATTTTTAGCCGATACCGGGCTGAAATTTAACGACGGTGTGATTGTCGACGATTATTTGGCCACCGGTGTTCAAGGTGTTTATGCGGCCGGCGATGTTTGCGAAACGAAGGATTTAATTACCGGTCAGCGGGTAATCAAGGCTATTTGGCCTTGCGCTGTGGAACAGGGACGGATTGCCGGTTTAAATATGGCTGGCCAGAAAACAAAATATGCCGGCGCTTTGGGGATGAACTCGGTAGAATTTTTCGGTTTACCGGCAATTTCCGTCGGTCAAACCAATTTAACGGAAAACTGTAAAGAGCTGGTCCGCAAGGCCCCCAAAAATTATAGACGGCTAATTTTCCAAGGCGGCCGTCTGGTCGGGGCAACTTTAGTCGGCAAAGTAGAGAAGGCCGGCGTTTACGGTTCGCTGATCCGTTCCAAGCTTGATCTTTCCGGTTGGGAAGAAAAACTATTGGCCGACATTTTTAATTTTGCCAAAATTCTACCCTTAATTAAAGAAAACCCAACTGTTTTTAACAAACCCGAGTATCAGGAATTCTGCGGTGTGGATGTAAAGCGAAAATGAGGCCGGTGTGTCATTCCTGAATGTTTTAATCGGGAATCCAGAATTAAATATGGAGATAAAAAACAAAAAAGTAATCGATAATATAGTAAAAAAAATACAAGAGGAATATAAGCCGGAGAAAATTATTCTTTTTGGTTCCTATGCTTATGGAAAGCCTACTTCCGAAAGCGATGTGGATTTGCTGATTATAAAAGAGTCGAGGAAAAGAAGAATCGATCGGTTTTGCGAGGTGAGAAAAATAATCAGGGAGATAAAAGGCATATCTATTCAGCCCGTGATTTTTACCAGGGCAGAAATAAAAAAGCGGTTAAAAATCGGTGATGATTTTATGAAAGAGATATTCGAAAAAGGAAAGGTTCTATATGGATCACAATAGAATCAAAGCAAAGGAATGGTTTAAAAAGGCCGAGCATGATTTTGATGTGATTAATGATATTCTGAAAGGCTCCCGACATCCTGATGTCGCCGGAGTTCTATTACAGCAAGGGACGGAAAAATATCTGAAAGGATATTTGATAGATAAGGGTTGGAAACTGGTCAAAACACATGATCTGAAACAACTGTTAGATGAGGCAGTAAAACACAATCCTAAATTTAACGCTTATTATGACTTACTGGATATGATCACTGGGTATTATTTTGAAGAAAAATATCCTTTTGGAGAGACAGAAGTAACTTTAGAAGAAATAAAGGAAAATCTTAAAGTTATAAAAGATTTGATTGATCTGATCGAAAAGGATTTTGAAAGAGGCTAAACCATCGGGAATTCTGCAACGCAAAGACAAAGAAAGAATTAGAATGAAACAAAAGAATTAATTATTTAAGTTGGGTAGATTATGATAAGGATGGAGATTTGGATTTAGGAGGGACAACATTTTATAAATCGTTAAGAGTAGAATTTGAAAATATTATTAAAATGTTTTCTGTGCAGAAAAGATGCAAATAAAAGGGAAAGGTTTTACATGGAGGACAATAAAATAAAATTATGGGGATAAAAAATATTCTTGATGAATTCAAGGCCGAAATTAAAAGTATTTACGGCAGAAAGTTAAAGAAAGTTGTTCTTTACGGCTCTTGGGCCAGGGGGGAGGCGACAAAAGAATCCGATATTGATTTAGTTGTTATTTTTAAGGATAAAATTATCCCCGGGCAGGAAATTGACCGGATGATTAACATTATTACCGAAAATAGTCCGTTGCTGTTAAATGTACGAAAAGAAGGAATAGCCGCATGATGGAGATAGAATCACTCATCAAAAGAGAAGTGAGTGATAAAAACTAAATCCAACGAAGGAGAAATCAAAAATGTCTAAATTGATTGCGACACGGGCGATACGCGGGGCGCAGAAGATTGTGCAGAGGGCGGAAGCGGCGGTGGAGAAAGCGTTGAAGGAGAAAGGGAAAGAGTTGCCGTTGGTTTTTCCGGATACGGCTTATTATTTGCCGTTTATTTATGCGATGACTGGGGAAAGGGTGAAAACGTTGGGTGATGCTTTGCCGATCATGGAACATGCCCGGAAACTTCTGCCGGAGATTCCGTCGGAAAATCTTTGGCTGCCTTATTTAGGGCCGGTTCTGGATGCCGGGATGGCTACCCTTTTTGCTGAGGAAATTATCGAGGTTTTAAAATATGCTTTGGAAAAGCCGGCGCCGACCAACGATCTCTGGATCGGGTTTACCGGCGATACTATTTTGCGCGAACAGGGAATTAAGCTGGTGGATGGCCGGATGCCCGGATTTGCGGCAATCGTCGGCTGCGCGCCCACCAACGCCGAAGCGAAAAAAATTATTATGGAGCTGAAAGAAAGAAGCATCCTGGTGTTTATGGCCGGGACGGGGACGAGAAGCGACGGCAAAGTAATGACGATTGCCGAACAGCTGCATGAGGAAGGGGTGCAGATGGGCTGGGATGTTTTCCTTGTTCCTTTCGGCAAGGAGATTACGACAGCGATTTACGCTTTAAATTTTGCTGCCCGGGCGGCGATCACTTTTGGCGGACTGACGCCGGGCAATCTGAAAAAAGCTAAAGAGATTCTTCTTTACAATAAAGAACGGGTAAACGCTTTTGTCATCGCTTTAGGCGAGGTGGACGATGAAAAACATGCCAACGCTGCCGGGGCGATCAATTTTGGGTTTCCGGCGATTGCCGATACTGATATCGGGCAGATTTTACCGACCGGGGTCTGCAAGTATGAGCATGTCGTTTCCCCGGTGCCGCGGGAATTAATCGTCACTAAGGCCATCGAAGTCCGGGGTTTAAAGATCAATATCGAAAAACTGCCGATTCCGGTGCCTTTCGGTCCGGCTTTCGAAGGGGAACGGGTGCGTCGGGAACAGGTGGGGGTGGAGTTTGGCAGTAAGTATTCCAAAGCTTTTGAATATTTGACGATGAAGGAAATGACCGAACTGGAGGATGGGAAAATCGAGGTGATCGGGCCGGATTTAGACGAAATTCCTGAGGGCAGCGCCGCCCCTTTGGGTATCTGGGTGGAAGTGGCCGGCCGAAAAATGCAGAAAGAGTTCGAGACAATTTTAGAACGACGGTTCCATAGTTTCTTGTCGGAGGCTTCCGGGGTAATGCATGTTTCGCAACGCGACCAGATCTGGATCCGGGTCAGCAAGGAAGCGCGCAACGCCGGGTTGAAATTAAAACATTTTGGGGTGATTCTGCATGCTTTACTGCATCGCGAATTTCCCAGTATTGTCGATAAAGTATCGGTAAAAATTTATACTAAGTTGGAAGATGTGGAAAAAAATTTGGCGCTGGCCAAGGTTGTTTATAACGAACGCGATGAACGGATGGCCGGGATGAAAGACGAGGATGTGGATACCTTTTACTCCTGCATACTCTGTCAAAGTTACGCGCCGACCCATGTTTGTATCATTACGCCGGAACGGCTGGGTTTATGCGGGGCTTATACCTGGCTGGACGGTAAAGCGGCTTCTTCGATTAACCCGACCGGAGGCAACCAGCCGGTCACCAAAGGACGGGTTAAGGATGCCGTGCGGGGCGAATGGGAAGGGGTAAACCAGTATCTTTACAGCAAGTCTCAACAGCGGTTGGAACGGTTCTGCGCTTATTCCCTCCTGGAAGCGCCGATGACCAGCTGCGGTTGTTTCGAAGCGATCGTGGCGATAATCCCGGAATGCAACGGAGTAATGGTGGTGCAGAGAGGCTATACCGGTGATACGCCGATCGGGATGAGCTTCTCCACTTTAGCCGGTACGGTGGGCGGCGGAAACCAGAATCCCGGGTTTATCGGTATCGGCCGGATGTATTTAAGTTCCAAAAAATTTATTTCTGCCGAAGGCGGATTCCACCGTTTGGTTTGGATGCCCAAAGCCTTAAAAGAAGAACTGCATGAACGGCTGCAAAAACGCGCTGAGGAATTGGTCACCCCCGATTTTCTGGATAAAGTCGCCGACGAAACAATTGCCACCACACCAGATGCGCTGTTGGAATTTTTGCAGAAAGTAGATCACCCAGCATTAAAGATGCCGCCGATATTAGAGGGAGCGGTAGTTTAGAAGAGTGGATAGTGGTTAGTGGTTAGTGGACAGTGGATAGTATGGAAAGCAAAGTGTAGGCCATGGTTGAAGCTCAGGAAAACAACGGTAGCCGCAGGTTTTAGCCCGCGATTATTTGTGCGAAGAAAATTAAATGGAAATTAAAGAAATTCAAATAAAGATAAGAAATGAAGAATACGAAATTAGTTTTCATGCCGAAAAAGAAAGATATGCGGAAGACATATCAATTCCTGATATAGAAAAGGCTATTGTTCACGGCGAGATATTAGAAGATTATCCGAATGACACCAGGGGATCAAGTTGTTTAGTCCTTGCTTATTTGGAAAATAGATCAATACACCTGGTTTGTGGTTATAGTGACAAAGGATGGATTAGGATAATCACAGTATATATACCTAAGTTGCCAAAATGGCTTGATGAAAGGACTAGAGCGACAGGAGGGAAAAAGAATGCATAAATATGGAGACTGTTCTTTTTGTGGCGGAGAGGTTAAAGAAGGACTGGTCGAGTTGGATTATCGGTATAAAGGGAAATTGTTTATTTTCCAAAATGTGTCGGCTGGGGTTTGTCAGCAATGTGCAGAGAAATACTTAACGGCAAAGGTAGCGAAAGAAATTGAACACCGAATTCAAACAAAAGAGAAATGGAGTAAAACTATTTCCGTTCCGGTAGATATTCTACCGTTGAGAAAAGCGGTATAAACCGGGTTTGATATTGTGCTAAATATATGTCTAAATTACTAAAAAAAAGTTTTTGTTTTGTTATTTTTCTCAATTGTTTAGCGAATTTTCTCTTGGCGGAGACTAATCCAAACAAAGAAGGTTTGCCCAAAGCGATAAGAACTAATAAAGATTTTATCGAGTGGGCGAAGAAATGGCGGAAAATAAAACCAGATTTTGCAGATACTAAATTTAAATTCAGTGACTCCAAAGTTTTAAATAGTGAGGATTTAAAAACAATTGATGAGTCCAATGCTCGCTACGGGTGGGACATTTTCAAAAGAGTAAAAGATGAAATTGAGTTTAATAAGTCTAATGGATTGTTAGATTCGCCAAAAATCGAATCTCCAGATAAAAGTAAATTTGTTTTTATTTGTTCCGGCGGTGATCCTGATATTTCAGTGTTCATTGTTAATCTTTCCAGCAGGACATGTCAAGAAATACTCAATAGTGGTAGTGGGACGCATTGCTATAATGCTATCTGGGTAGATAACAATAGATTTGTATTAATTATAAATTCAGTTAACAATCCTGATCCTAGTGATGATCATGTTAGTGCAGTAATGGAATTTTATGATTTAAAGAAAAATACGGTTACGAGGTACAATTATTCTGAAGCAATTTCTGAAAATGATTATGAAGAATATCGAAGCAGATATATATTTAAATGAATAAAAATGAAAAAAGCGCCGGGTTTTTTAAAAAAGTATTTTTGGGATGTGGATTTTGGAAAGTTAGATGTAAAGGCTTATCCTTTGGATACTATTGGAAGAATATTAGAAAATGGTGATTTAAAAGGGATTAATTGGCTGACAAAGAATTTTAGCAGGAAGGAGATTGTCGAGGTTTTGCTTCGTCTCCGGATTGTCTCGCCAAAAAGCGCCAATTTTTGGTCCCTGATCTTTGGTGTCGATAAAAAGAAAATTCTATGTTTACAGAAACCTTATCTAAAAAATACGCATTGGCCGTATTAGGGAAATATCTTTTAAAATTATTTTGTAACTACTCAGGTATACAACAGTTCATACTTGCAATGCTGGCACTTTTTCTCCCTCTTTTATAAAGAGGGGTAGGGGAGATTTAAATACTGTTTTTTAAATCCCCCTTGATCCCCCTTTTCCAAAGGGGGGAAATTT
>JBDRON010000095.1:0-15472 GCA_043810025.1 Elusimicrobiota bacterium | reverse complement strand
CTTTTCTACAGTTTTTGAGTGTGAACTTATTCGAGAAAACCCTTATTTATCAAGCATTTTCAAAGAACGATGATATTACGGAATCTCCGTATATCCAAAACGAATTGTTTTTTCAACAATATTCTGTGGGACAGTAGTGATCTAATGTACAAATTTCTTTACTAAACAATCAATAGCTTTTAACCGGGTTAAAAGCAGCGGCAACTCCTTTAAATTTAATTGAGTTGTGGAATCGGATAGCGCCCTCTTCGGGTCAGGATGCACCTCTAAAAAAACGCCGGCGATACCCACCGCCGCAGCCGCCCGGGCTAAGATCGGAACGAACTCTGTTTCTCCCCCACTGCTTGTCCCTAAACCGCCCGGCAGCTGCACACTGTGCGTGGCATCAAAAATTACCGGATAACCCGTTTTTTTCATTATGGCCAAAGCACGCATATCCACAACTAAATTATTATAGCCAAAACTACTGCCCCGCTCCGTTAAAAGAATTTTCCTGTTTCCCGTAGAGACAATTTTCCCCACGATATTTTTCATCTCCGGCGGCGACAGGAACTGTCCTTTTTTAATATTTATCGGTTTTCCGGTCCGCGCGCAGGCTAAAATTAAATCAGTTTGCCGGCAAAGAAAAGCCGGAATCTGTAAAATATCCGCCACCTCCGCCGCCCGCTCAACCTCATCTGCTGAATGCACATCGGTAAGAATTGGAACATTCAATTCCTTCTTGATTCCAGCCAGGATAGCTAAACCCCTGGTTAACCCCGGTCCCCGATAAGCGGAAATCGAACTCCGGTTAGCTTTATCGTAAGATGCTTTGAAAATAAACGGTATTTTTAGCTTGGTGGTTATCGTTATAATTTTCTCGGCAATTTCGAATGTTTCTTTTTCCGTTTCCATAATACAGAGCCCGGCGATTAGCGCTAAAGGACAGCCGTTGCCGATTTTTATTTTTAAAATCTTGATTAAATGCTGCATGTTAGTCTTTTTTTTCAGACGTTATTATTTTACTTCCATCTTTAAATAACAATCTAAGAAATTTTTTAATTTCCTTAAAAACATCATGGTCTAAAGGAAAGTAATTCCTTTGGGCTGCGAGACCTAAATTAGGGACCGAATTTTCGCGAGAAGCTAAAAATGCTTGAATCTTTGCCTTTGATAGTTTTTTTGGAAATTTTTCTGTGGAAAGGCTACTCTTAAGACATCGGAAATAAGCGTCAATACATTCCATTTCACTATATCCTTTAAGTGAAGCCAAACAAATATCTTCAATTTCTCCTTTTGTAGCGCTTGGTGGAATAATTAAAATTCCTACTCTTAAAGGGGTATTGGTTATTTCCATTGGTCGTGCCGGCTCCGGCAATCCACATTCCTTTAATATTGTACAAATACTTTTAAATACATTATCTGCATTATCGTCAGCATCTCGCACAATTCCTAGAGCCTTTACTCTGTTAAACCCTGAGATATTTTTGACAGTTTTAAGATTTGGTGTTTTAAAATTATCTTTTCCACCCATGGGAATAGTTTGTATATCATCAAGCTCAATTTCTTCTATAAGTTTTTGAAAGAAATTTTGGTCATCATTTCCTTCAACCAAGAGAAGATTGTCTTTCTCAATTTCTATTTTTTTATTCACTATCGTATCTCCATATCTGATTTTAGCGATGCTTCCAAGGTGTCCTTATCATAAGTTATATCTTCTATTTTTTCTCCCACTCTATCCAATCGATGTAGGATAAAATCGTATTCTCTTTCTTGTTTAAAACTCTCGTGGGCCGCCGCTATACATTCGTGGCTATGAGTAGTAGCAATAATTTGAACATTGTACTTTCTCGCCAAATTAGCTAAATTACTCCAAACTTTGCCACAAACAGAATAGTGAAAACCATTTTCTATTTCATCAATTAACACAGTGCCATTTTCAGCAGTTAAAACGGAAAGAACAAGAGAAAGATATCGTTCCATTCCTTCCCCCATCAGGGACAAAGGCAACATCCTGTCATAACCAATATCGCCACATACAAAATTTTCATCTCCTCTCTTGTCTAGATCTAAACCTTGTAATCTATCATCAATTGCTTTTAGCGCTTCAACAATCTCATTTTTCCTCTTCATCCTTACTTGCGCAGCAAATCTAACAGCATCCGTTTTGTTCTTTATTTCTTTACTAACTCCTGTGGAAACAAATATTGCCGTAGGCCTGATTAACTGATTGTTGGCTGATGAGAAAGGTTTGAGATTGCCTTGATCAAGCGCTATATATATTTCGGAATTACATACCGTAACCCCATTTTCAATTCCCTCAAATAATATTTTCGGAGAGACAATATTTGTGGTTCCTTGAATTTCCGGACCTTCTATTATAGGCCTCGGTTGTTTACTTTCTTGTTGAGTAACTTTGAGGGACAGGGTTTTGCCATCTTGATATTCAGCTTCTAATAATATCTCTTTATCGCTTTTGAATTTTATAAACAAGTCGCTAAGGAAATCTTTATGGTCAAACCTAGTAATTCCTCGGAACTGTTCTATTCTAAAAGCAAAGGATGCGTTATGAGCTCCCTCATGTAACCATATGGCTTCTAATAAGGTGGTTTTCCCCATATTATTCTTGCCAGTAATTAAATTTATTCTCTCCAACGGCTTAACATTTATTTCCTCAAAACATTTAAAATTCTTTATGCTAAATGTCTTAATCATCTCTTTTCCTCCTTTTTTACTTTTCTGCCAACATCTCTGCCGTTTCTTCTAAATCTTCCGTAAATACATCCACCTAACACCTCATCGTCGTCGCCACATAAGCATACACAAATTTACACTTGTCAAGGAATTTCCGGAGGGATTCCCAATCTTCGCAGTTGCCGCATCCTTAATCCTAATCCTATTTCTTTGACAGAGGTAGCGTCTTAAGTTTCAAGCCGTATTTTTTTTTAATCTGCTGCACATCTTCGTGGATCTTTCTGGCAGTTTCCCTTACGGAAAGATGCTTCGTCTCCTCATAAACCTTATCCTTCCAGTCCCAGACTTCCTGTAATGATTTATCAACTTTCATCTCTACTCACCTCCATAGGAGTAACCATCTCTAATCTTTTAGTATAACCTCTCTCTAAATTAACCCCATTGAATAACTCAGATTTTCGTAAGTTAGCTAAATGTTGGAAATTCCAAGTAATAATTGCATCCATCTCGTGGGCTGTAGCAATCGCAACGTGAAAAGCATCATCTTTTTTATTTTTCGGGATAATGCCGCGCTCCATATAAAACTCGGTCAACTCATCTGCTTCCTTTGTGGTCTCTAATTCCACAGGCGCATATTTATTGACTAAATCAAACAAGGCTTTTCTCTTAAGCTCAGGAGCATCATTTATTTCTCTAATCACTACTTCAGAAATAAATATCTCATAGATTTTTTCCTCAATAGAATCAAAAAATGTTTTAGTTATATCTCTCTTCTCTGGCGCATCGTCTGCATAAAAGAAATTCCAGACCGAAGTATCCAAGTATAATTTTAGTTTGCGCATAATCCCTCCCTACGATTCTTTCCCCTCGGCAATCTTTTTGCTTTTGGTTCGTTTTTCGCGGTTTTTTAATGAGGCTCCGATAAAATCCTTGAATAATGGATGCGGTTTTACCGGACGAGACTGAAATTCCGGATGAAATTGCACGGCCACAAACCAGGGGTGTTCAGGTATTTCCACAATTTCTGCCAGATGTTTGTTTACATATTCACCGGCGATTTTCATCCCGGCATTTTCCAGCTTCTTCCGGAAAGAATTATTTAATTCATAACGATGTCGATGCCGCTCCTCTATCTGCTCTTGAGCGTAAGCGCGGCAGGATAAACTGTTTTTTTTAAGTTTACAGGGGTAGGCGCCCAACCTCATCGTTCCGCCTTTGTTCACAATCTTTTTTTGCTCCGGAATGAAATCAATCACCGGGTAAGGAGTTTTTGGATCGAACTCCGTAGAGTTGGCTTTGGCCAGATGGAGCACATCGCGGGCGAACTCGATCACCGCGCATTGCATCCCCAGACAAATTCCGAAAAAAGGTATTTTTTTCTCTCGGGCCAGCCGGACAGCTTTAATCTTTCCTTCCACGCCGCGGTCTCCGAACCCGCCGGGGACCAGGATACCATCAACATCTTTTAAAACCGTTTCTAAATTTTCGTTTTCCACATCCGCATATTTTATTTCCACGCTCGTCTGGTGGGCTATCCCGCCATGCACCAGCGCCTCGCGAATCGACTTGTAAGCGTCTTTTAACTCGGTATATTTGCCGGCTAAAGCGATGGTGACTTTGTGCGCCGGCTTTTCCGCCCGTTGAATCATTTTTTCCCAATTATCCAGCGACCTTTTTCGGGGTTTAAAACGCAGGAGAAACAGCACCAACTCATCCAGTCCTTCGCCGGCGAAAACCAGCGGAACTGAATAAATATTGGCTACATCCGGCGACTGGATTACCGCATCCACCGAAACCGAACAGAAAAGGGCAATTTTATCTTTTATTTCTTCAGAAAGCGGAAATTCCGTACGACAAATAATAATATCCGGATCAATCCCGATCTGACGCAAAGAAGCAACGCTGTGCTGGGTCGGTTTGGTTTTTAATTCTTCCGAAGCCCGAATGTAGGGCACCAGAGTCAAATGAATATAAAGAGTATTATCCCGGCCCACATCAATTCGGAACTGGCGAATCGCTTCCAGAAACGGCTGAGATTCAATATCACCGACTGTACCGCCGATCTCGATTATAACTATATCGTTTCCGGGAGCAAGTTTTTTGATCCGCGATTTTATTTCATCGGTGATATGCGGAATCACCTGGACCGTTTTACCGAGAAATTCGCCTCGCCGTTCTTTACTTAAGACCGTATCGTAAATTTGACCTGTGGTTACATTGTTGCTCTGATTCATTTCCTGATCAAGAAACCGCTCATAATGGCCCAAATCCAGATCGGTTTCCGCCCCATCAGCCGTAACGAACACTTCTCCGTGCTGGTAAGGATTCATTGTTCCCGGATCGATGTTCAAATAAGGATCAAATTTGAGCATGGTTACTTTTAGACCGCGGGCTTTCAACAGATTGCCTAAAGAAGCTGCCGCAATTCCTTTACCTAAAGAGGAAACTACCCCTCCGGTAACAAATATATATTTAGTCACTTTTTTTACCCCCTGTTATTTTTATTAAATCTTCCGGTGTATCCACTCCGATGGTATCATATTTAGTAAATACTACCTTAATTTTATAGCCATTTTCTAATATTCTTAATTGTTCTAATTTTTCTATTTTTTCTAAAGGACTCATCGGCAGCCGGGTAATTACTTTTAAAAAATCCTTTCGATAAACATACAATCCCAAATGTTTTTTGTAACGCAAGGGGTCAAGGGTGTCCCGGGAGTATGGAATTACCGAACGGGAAAAATAAAGAGCATACCCCTTTTTATCAAGGACCACCTTAACTACATTCGGATTATCCAAATCCTCTTTGTTGTTGAGCGGACAAGCTAAAGTGGAAACAAGAACCTGTTCATCGGCCAATAACGGTTTAATCGCCGCAGTAATTGCCCGCGGGTTGATTAACGGTTCATCACCTTGAATATTCACCACGATATCCGCAGGAATATTTCTGACCACTTCAGCGATGCGATCTGTTCCGGAAAGGCAATCCTTGCCGGTTAACACCGCCAGAGCAGAAAAAGATTTAGCCGCCGCCAAAATTCTCCGGTCATCAGTGGCAATGATTACTTCAGCCAACAGCCGGCATTTTTTAGCCTGCTCATAAACCCGGACCACCAACGGTTTACCCAACAGATCAGCTAAAGGTTTACCCGGAAACCGCGTCGAACCCCAGCGCGCCGGTATGACACCAATTATTTTCATATATTTTCTCAATGTTTAATAAAAAGAACATACGTTCATTTTATTGAACATAGTATTATTTGGGAATCAAATCTACTCTTAAGAAAATATAGAAAACCCAACAGATATAATTATGAAAACAAGGTTGAGATTTCTTTTCATCTTCTTTCCCCCAAAGAATTAAGCATGATGTAAAGTCGGACTAAGCGGCTATTAAATATATATTCGCCTCTTTCATCGCCAGAACTGAGAACTTTAAGTTTCTTCATCCGCTGAAGAAAATTAGCAAATTTTTTTTTCTCAATTTCAGCTAGGCCTTTCTCCATCAAACTTTTATGAAATGACAAATCAAAACTTTCTTTGCCCAGTTTAGTTAAAATCGAATGATAATCTTTACTTCGTAAAGCTTTGTAAACTTGCTGGTCAACAAATTTTTCTCCAATATCTTTGGCAGCAATCAATATTCCTCTGGTTACATCATCTTTATCAACAACGTCGTCTTGGTTAATCCAAAAAATAGTATCTCCGATAATATGCATCATTTTCGGAAAACCAGCAGAGTAATAGCATAAAAGAGCCATCGCTTCGTCTTTAACCTTTATTCCTGCTGAGCCAAAGGATTTATTAAAAAAGGCTTTCATCTCTGTTTCATCCATGGATTTAATTTTGACAATCTCAAAAATCCTTTCCACCGGTTGATGATGATTAATCATTTCCATCCGCCGTTCCTCGACACCGCAAAGCATTAACATTAAAGGCAGAGGATTCCTGCTTGTCGCATTTTCATCAACCAATCCTTTTATAAAATGCGAAAATTTAGGATTTTTGGTAATTCCATTAATCTCATCTAAAATTAACATTATTCCTTTAATCCCATTTTCTCTAAGGCGATCGAATATATTTGTAAGAAAAGGTAGATAACCATGAGAAATATTTGGCGCATCGGATTGCAGAACTTGGAAATTAATACTAAAACCAAAAAGTTCCTGTTTATTAATATATTTAGCCAGAAAGTTCCTCAACTTTTCTGTAATGCTCGGTTCATAAATAGAAGTTTTCAGCGCCGCCTCGATTGTTTTAGTCGCCAAATCTTCCAAGGTTTGGGCGCCGCCCAGAAAAACATGAATCGCCAGCAGGTGATTGTTTTCCTCAGCATAACCTTTTGTATAACTAGCTAAAGAACTTTTGCCAATACCATATTCGCCGGTAAGAAAAACTGCCCGCGGTTTACCCAACTCAACTTCTCTTATCGCCCGGGTAATTAGTTGAATTTCATCCCGTCGACCGGTAAAAAATTCAACCGGCACAGGTTGTCCAGGATAAAACGGACTTTTTCCCTTATTTAGATTATTCATCCGCTAACCTCCCGTAATTCATCCGCATTCCGAAATCCGCTATCCGCATTTGTTACTATTCCCACCCAATTTCCCGCGCATCGAACACCGGGCCATCAACACATACCCGCGGATATTGTTTGTCGGCGGATTTGACCACGCAGCCGCCGCAGCAACCGACGCCGCAGGCGATCATTTCTTCCCAGGAAACCTGGCAGTCACAGCGTTGAGATAACTGGGCAACTTTCTTTAGCATCGGACGCGGGCCGCAAGCATACACCGCCACATCCTTAGGTGGATGGGCGCTCAACTCCGGTTCTAAGAAATCGGTTACCAGACCTTGTTTTCCCAGCGAACCGTCTTCGGTAACTACAGCAACTTGAATGCCGGATTGCAAAAAATCCTGATAAGGAATAATTTCATCCTTGTTTTTTGCCCCCAGAATTACTTTTATCGCGCACTCCGGCAAAAACAATTTTATCCGTTCCGCCAGGTAAAACAACCCGGCAACACCGCTACCGCCGCCAACCAGAATGGCCGCTTTTTTTTTCTCAAAAAATTCAAACCCTTTACCAAGCGGGGCAATAATATCAACCTTGTCACCCGGCTGATAAAAGGCCATCGCTTTGGTCGCCGGACCGACTACTTTGTAGAGTATTTGGATCTGGTCTTTTTTTACGCTATGAAAGGTGAAGGGACGACGCAAAAACACATCTTTTGAGGGCGAAAGTAAAAGCAAAAACTGCCCTGGCTGAGCCTCTTTGGCAATTTGAGGAGTCGTTAAAGTCAGCAAATAATATTGCTGATTAATTTTTTTCTGAGCTTTGATCTCGACCTGAAACTGTTTCAATTATTCCTACCTCAGTTTTCCGTCTTCCATCACTATTTTACCATTGACTATGGTCATTACCGGCGCCCCTTTTAGCGCCCAGCCGATAAAAGAAGAATTTTTAGACTTGGAAACAAAATTTTGCGAAACAGTTGTTTCTTTATTTAAATCAATAATCGTCAGGTTGGCCGGCGCCTGTTTTTTTATCTCCGGAACAGGCAGACCTACAATTCGACAGGGGTTCACGGTAAACTTGGCAATCATCTGTGGCAAAGTCAATATTTTTTTCTGCACCAGTTTTGTTAAAGACAAAGAAACCATTGTTTCCAGGCCGATCATCCCGAAAGGAGCCAGACTGAACTCTTGCGCTTTTTCTTCCGCTAAATGCGGGGCATGATCGGAAGCGATACAATCGATCGTTCCATCAGCCAGCCCTTCATGGATCGCCTCTAAATCGTCTTTCGTTCTTAAAGGCGGTTTGACCTTAGCCAGAGTATTATAGCCAACCACCGCTTCCTCGGTAAGACAAAAATAATGCGGACAGGTTTCGGCTGTCACCGGCAATTTCCGACTCTTGGCTCTCCGGACCAATTCCACACCTTCCCTTGTGCTTAAATGAGCGATATGCAGCCGCACGCCAGTCAACTCGGCCAAAGCGATATCCCGGGCAATAATTATTTCTTCCGACTGGTGAGGGATTCCTTTTAAACCCAGATTGGTCGAGGTGTAACCTTCGTTCATCACCCCTTCCTCGGAAAGATTCACCTCTTCACAGTGACTAATCACCAGCAGATTAAAAGTTCGGGCATACTCCATCGCCCGGCGCATCACCCGGGCATCCATTACGGTTTGGCCATCATCGGAAATCGCCACTATTCCAGCCGTTACCATCTCTCCAATTTCAGAAAGCTCCTGTCCTTTTAAGTCCTTCGTAATACTGCCGATTGGGAAAACATGCACCAAACCCTCCCGGCTAGCCTGCAGATGAACAAATCGCACCCCGGAAACACTGTCGATCACCGGGTTGGTGTTCGGCATACAGCAAACCGCCGTCATTCCGCCGATAGCAGCGCTGGCTGTTCCACTGGCAATCGTCTCTTCGTCTTCGCGCCCTGGCTCACGCAAATGGACATGCATATCCATTAACCCGGGAACGACAACTTTACCGGAAGCATCATAGATCCGATACCCTTGTTTAGCGGACAGCCTAATCTTGCCGACCCGGGCAATCATTTCCCCTTCAATCAGAACATCGGCAACCTGATCAAGATTATTCTTCGCATCAATCACTCGCCCATTTTTAATTAAAAGTTTCCGTTTCATAATGTTTTAACTATTGAATCAGTCACAATTTATGACCTGTGCATCGAGTAAAATTATTTCTTTTTTCCCTCTTTTAAAAAGAGGGGTAGGGGAGATTTAGTCAATATTTCTTATTTTCAAAATCCCCCTTCATCCCCCTTTTTAAAGGGGGAACACACCATTCTCATTTTCCCGCCAGCAAATACAACGAGGCCATGCGGATGGCGATGCCGTTCGTTACCTGTTCTAAAATTACCGACTGATTGCCGTCGGCCACTTCCGAAGAAATCTCGATTCCCCGGTTCATCGGCCCGGGGTGCAAGACCAGACAATCCCGGTTAGCCCAGGATAATTTTTCCGCATCCAGCCCATAAAATTCCGTATACTCTTCCAGTGAAGGAAAAAGATGTTCCTTTTGTCGTTCCAACTGTAAGCGGAGGACATTCACCACCTCCGCCCCATATAAAGCTTCGCGCATATTATAAGTAACTTTCACCCCTAACCGTTCGATTTCCTTGGGAATAAGCGTTGCCGGCCCGCAAACCGTCACCTTTGCCCCTAACTTTACCAACCCCCAAATATTGGAACGGGCCACCCGGCTGTGCAAAATATCACCGATAATCACCACCTTCAAACCGGCAATTTTTCCTTTTTTTTGTTTGATCGTGTATAAATCCAATAAACCTTGTGTAGGATGTTCGTGACAGCCGTCACCGGCATTGATTACCGCCGCTTTGACATTTCTGGCCGCCAATTCTGCCGCTCCAGCCATCGGATGACGAAGGACAATATAATCGATTTTCATCGCTTCCAGATTTTTAACTGTGTCAATTAAGCTTTCACCCTTCAAAACACTGCTGTTGGAAGTAGAGACATTTACCATATCGGCAGAAAGCCGTTTTGCGGCCAACTCAAAAGAAATGCGGGTTCGGGTAGATGGTTCGTAGAATAATAAAACCACCGTTTTCCCTCGTAAGGTAGGAACTTTTTTAATCGAACGGGTAAACAAATCCTTAAAAGGCCGGGCTGTCTCCAGAATCAGCCCAATCTCTTCCGAGGTTAAATACTCTAAACCTAATAGATGCTTGTTTTTAAACCCAAGACTCATGACTCAAGACCCAAGACCGCGGCTATTTTTTTCCTTTGTCATCAACACCACACTATCTTTACCGTCTATTTCTTTCAAATTAACTTTAACCACCTGCCGATAAGTTGTGGCAACTTTTTTTCCAACGAAATCGGCTTGAATTGGAAATTCCCGGTTACCGCGGTCAATCAATACCGCCAACCGGATAAATTTGGGCCGGCCAAAATCCACCAATTCATCCAGCGCCGCCCGTACCGTTCGTCCCGTAAATAAAACATCATCCACCAGAATTATTTCTTTATTGTTAATTTCCTGGGGTAAATTGGTTTCGCGCACCAGGGGGCTAACCAGATTATCCGCTAACCAGTGGCCGCCGGCGATATCGTCCCGATAAAGGGTAATGTCCAAACTGCCCTGAGGAAGAAGAAGCTTAGTTTTCGCTTGAATTATTTTAACCAGCCGGTTGGTCAGGCTTACCCCCCGGGTTTGAATACCGACTAAAACCAGATCGGACAAAGAATTCGCCTGTTTAATAATCTGGTGGGCCATTTCTTCCACAATTTTCGTCACTTGAGCAGCATTCAGTATAATTGTTTTAGTCATGATTGTTTGATTTGTAATTTTGATATTTGATTTTTGATATTTGATTTTTCTAAATATCTTTCCACACCTAATTTCCGCAATTGTTCAGCTTTTTCCTCAATACCTTTGACCATCGCTAAACGATAGCGCTCCAGCGCCAGTTTATATTTTGGATATTTTAAAGCCAGAATTTGGACAGCAAACAAAGCCGAGTTTTTAGCTCCGGCCGAGCCAATCGCCATCGTCGCCACCGGAACACCGGCCGGCATCTGCACGATTGAATAAAGAGAATCAACCCCTTTCAACGACGGGGTTTCTATTGGCACGCCAATCACCGGTAAAATTGTTTCCGCCGCCACTACCCCGGGCAGATGCGCCGCCCCGCCGGCCGCCACAATAAAAACTTCGATGCCTTTCTCGACCGACAGATGAACAAAATCCCTCACCCGCTGAGGACTGCGATGGGCGGAAGCGATGGTAAGATCATAAGGCGCCGCCAACTCATCCAAAATAGCTGCAGCCAACTTCACCACCGGCAAATCGCTATCACTGCCCAACAATATTGCTACCAGTTTTTTAGTCATAAAACATGCCTCACTGTGACATTTTTTTCCCTCTTTTAATTTACTATACTTTACACTACTGTTTCACCGATACTTCTTCTTTATTCTGCAAGCCTTTAGAACCGATGTCTTTACGATAATGCATTCCTTCAAACTCAATATTCCTCACCGCTTTATAAACTTTAGTATGGGCTTCTTTTAAATCCTCATCCCAAGCCGTAATCCCCAACACCCGGCCGCCATTGGTATAGAAATTACCTTCCTCGAAAGTCGTTCCAGAATGAAAAACAGCAACATCTCTTTGCTCCGCAACTTTATCCAACCCCTTAATCAACTTACCCTTTGGATAATCGCCGGGATAACCGTCTGAAGTTAAAATTACACAGACGGTGCTCTTTTTACTCCATTTCAACTCTATTTCTCTTAACCGTTTTTCTTTTAAGGCCAAAAATACCTCACAAAGATCGTTTTGTAGAAGCGGCAGGACTACTTGAGCCTCCGGATCGCCAAAACGCACATTAAACTCTAAAACACAGGGTCCGCCGGCCGTTAGAATCAACCCGAAATAAATTATTCCCTGATATTCTAATTTTTCCTCTTTTAAACCCCGGAGAAAGTTTTTAAAAATCACCTCTTCGATGAGTATTTTTTCGTGATTAGTCAGCAAAGTTGCCGGACAGTAAGCGCCCCTGCCGCCGGTATTTGGACCTTTATCCTCGTCAAAAATCCGTTTATGGTCCTGGCTGGGCAGCATCGGCAGTAAAGTCTCCCCGTCACAAAAAGCCATCAGGGTTATCTCTTCGCCGTTGAGCGCTTCTTCAATGATAATTCGCTCGCCGGCCAAGCCAAACTTTTTTTCCTTCATTAAAAGCCGGATAAATTCTAAAGACTGATCCAGAGCTGCGCAGACCGCCACACCTTTACCCTGGGCCAGGCCATCGGCTTTAATCACTATTGGTTTTTTATCGGAGATTTCCAGAGAGCGAAGATAATTTTCGGCCGTAGAAAGATCCGCGAAAACATTGAACGGCGCCGTCGGTATCGCATACTTCTTCATAAAATTTTTAGAAAATATCTTACTGCCTTCCAGCTGAGCGGCATTTTTCCCCGGACCAATAACGGCCATATTTTCCAGTTGAAAATAATCGCTTATTCCCTCCACCAGCGGCGCTTCCGGACCAACCACAATTAAATCTACTTTTTTTTTCTTACACCAGGAAGAAAGCCGGCCAAAATCCGAGACAGCTATCGAATCGGTCTTGGCAACCTGATTAATTCCACCGTTACCCGGTATACAAAAAACCTCTTTTATTCGCTTACTTTGATTAAGTTTCCAGACCAAAGCATTTTCCCGACCCCCGCCCCCAAGCACCAATACCTTCATTTTTTTACTCCCCCCTATAAGAACAGGTAGAGACAAAGGTAGAGGTATACCTTTACCTGCTTTTTATTTTTATATCGGATATTTTCCTGTAAAGCAGGCGGAGCAGAAATCTTTGCTGTCTCGCCCGGCTGCCTGCAACAAACCTGCTAAACTAAGATAATGCAGACTATCGACATCCAAATATTTTTCGATTTGTTTCAAACTTTTTTGCGCCCCGATCAACTCCTGTCTGGTCGGCGTATCAATGCCGTAAAAACAGGGATGAGTGATCGGCGGCGAACTAATCCTGAGATGAACTTCCTTTGCCCCGGCCTGTTTCATCATCCTTACCAGTTTTCTGCTGGTGGTCCCGCGGACAATTGAATCGTCTACGACGATCAGCCTTTTGCCCCGGATCGCTTCTCTGACTGCATTATACTTTATTTTTGCCCCAAAGTCACGAATAGATTGTTCCGGCTCGATAAAAGTCCGGCCGATATAATGATTACGAACCAGCCCAATCCCATAAGGTATCCCCGAAGCTTCCGCATAACCTACCGCGGCGACACCGGCGGAATCCGGCACCGGAAAAACCAGGTCGGCATCCCGATGACATTCCCGGGCTAACTGCCGGCCTAATTCCTTGCGGACTAAATAGACGCTCTTGCCAAAAACATGGGAATCCGGCCGGGAAAAATAAATATATTCAAAAATACAAAAAGCGCTGGCCGGACAATTTTTGCCGGCACATTTTGGAGTAAAATCCATCCGGAGAGATCTTAAGCCCTTCTCGTTGCAAACAACTATTTCCCCAGGTTGAACATCGCGCAGATATTTGGCGCCAATCAAATCAAAAGCGCAGGTTTCCGAGGCAACCACATAACCTTTACCCAACTTGCCAATACATAACGGCCGCACCCCCATCGGATCACGCACGGCCACCATTTCTTTATTATTCAGCAAAACCAGGGAATAGGCTCCCTCCACCTGCTTCAAACAAATTTTTAAAGCTTCCGCCAAGGGCCGGCCGTTCTGGCGGGCTAAAAGATGTAAAACCACCTCACTGTCCGAACCGGTTTGAAAAATCGATCCCTGTTTCTCCAGTTTCTCCCGTAGTTGTAAAGCATTAGTCAAATTCCCGTTATGAGCAATCGCTAACGAACCATACGTGTAATCAACAACTATCGGCTGAGCGTTGCGCAGTTCGCTGGTCCCGGCGGTGGAATACCGCACATGTCCAATCGCCCGGCTGCCCTTCAGCCGATTAAGAATTTCCACATTGAAAACATCGGCCACCAACCCCATCCCTAAATGATGATACATCTTCTGGTCTTCAGAACTGACAATCCCAGCCGACTCCTGCCCGCGGTGCTGCAAAGAATACAACCCCAGATAAGTCAACCGGGAAGCCTCCCGATGCCCATAAATCCCAAACAACCCACAATATTCTCTTAACTCCCCCCTTAAATCCTCCCTCTCCCCTTGCGGGAGAGGGTTGGGGTGAGGGGTATATTCACCTAATCCCTGAAGTATTTTATAATTTTTCTTTAGCATATTTCACCGCACTCCGAAAAATAGTTAATCCAACGCCTTCTTCCGGTAAATCTTCTCTGGTCCAGCGCGGATGTTGCAGACGACTGACATAGCGTTCCGGGTGAGGCATCATCCCCATCACATTCCCGGCCGGGTTACTGATCGCCGCGATTCCGTTCTGTGAACCGTTCGGGTTGCCTGGATATCCGACCTCTTTACCATTTTCATCCACATATTGAAAAACCACCTGTTCTTCTTGGACTATTCTAGCAAATATTTGCTCGTTTTTGCTAATAAATTTTCCTTCTCCATGAGCGACCGGCAAATAAATCGTCTCCGGCAGGTCTTTGGTAAAAACACAATTCGAGGGCATTTTCTTTAAATAAACCCAGCGATCCTCAAATTTCCCGGAATCGTTAAAAGTCAGGGTCGTCAACTGTTCCTGATCAAAAATTTCATATCCCGGCAGAAGACCACATTTAACCAATACTTGAAACCCGTTACAAATCCCCAGCGCCAGTTTTCCTGCCTTAACAAACTTCTTTAGCGGTTGATAAAGTTTATAGCGCAATTCATTAGCCAAAATTTTTCCGCTGGCCACATCGTCACCGTAGGAAAACCCGCCCGGAATCACCAGAATCTTATAGTCATCCAGTTTTACTTCCTGGTGAAACAACTGATTGATATGCACCAAATCCACATCCGCTCCCACTAACTGCAAAGCATACACAGTCTCCGCATCGCAATTCGTGCCCGCAGTCCGCAAAACGACAGCTTTAGGTTTATTATTTTTCATCTCTCACCTTCCATCCCACATTTCCACCTCCGAGGTGGAATAGGAATTTCCTTTTAAAATATCAAAGTAATAGTTAATTTGTTTTCCCCCTTTAAAAAGCTTAACCTTACCCACATCTTTTAAAATGTGGATAGGGTTTTGATTTAAGATGGGATGTGATTTTGTGAATTTAATTCTTAGCGTGTTTGCCGACCATTATTATTATACATTGTCTCAGACATAAATACAAT
>JBDRON010000094.1:0-16492 GCA_043810025.1 Elusimicrobiota bacterium | reverse complement strand
CTGTTCCCCACACACGTGGGGATGAACCGGAACCCCCCCTAAAGAACAGACGTAGTAGGTTCTGTTCCCCACACACGTGGGGATGAACCGATAGCCTGAAATAGTGAAAGCACGTGGACGGCCTGTTCCCCACACACGTGGGGATGAACCGATACCCGACGGAAAGAAAATTATATTGATTACCTGTTCCCCACACACGTGGGGATGAACCGCTCAGAGATGTCCGGTGGCGGATGGAAAATTTCTGTTCCCCACACACGTGGGGATGAACCGTTTCTAAAGCGGTTTTTAATTCTTCCGTGCAACTGTTCCCCACACACGTGGGGATGAACCGCTCATTCCCACGGCCGGTTTGTCGTCTGTTAACTGTTCCCCACACACGTGGGGATGAACCGTCCTGATAACTTTTTCCATCGCACTCGCCCATCTGTTCCCCACACACGTGGGGATGAACCGTTTGAGAAAAGCAAAACAGGGTTGAGGCTGAGGTTAAGGAAAAAATCAAGTCAAACAAGCCTAAAAATTGAAATATAATTCATTTGGGTCTTCCGACTTTTTTGTGGGTAAATGTGGATAGTATGGGAAGGTTTCCCCCTTTGAAAAAGGGGGATTAAGGGGGATTTTAAGAGTGTGCTAAGTTATGATAACCGGTTAAAGAAGCATTCTAGGCAACTCAGGAAGAATATGACTGATGCCGAAGCATTGCTGTGGTCAAAAATACGAGGCAAGCAACTAAAAAGTTATCAATTCTATAGGCAGAAACCTATAGGTAATTTCATAGTTGATTTTTACTGTCCGAAAAGGAATCTAATTATCGAGCTTGACGGTGGACAGCACTATACTGAAGAGGGAAAGGCCAAAGACAACGACCGAGATAAGTATTTAGAAGGCGCAGGGTTGCGTGTTCTAAGATTTTCTGATAGAGAAATTTTTGAGAATATAAGGGGAGTTCTGGAAAAGATATAGAACCATTTATGATTTACAAAATCTCCCCTAACCCCTCTTTTTTAAAGAGGGGAATCCGAAAAAAATCTAAAAGGCCCAAACTTACTTTATTCTGACAAACGTGTCAAGTTTTCAAAGAGCTTTTTACATCGAGTAATTGCTGTTTTTTACCCACAAAAAAGTCGGAAGAGCCTTTGAAGAAATGTCAGTTTGGAAAAAGGCGGTAATTCTGTTAGAGTTTTTTCGGGTGGTGTTTTTGTTTCCAATCGGAGTAAAAAACGATTGCCGCAAAAATTATAGCGACAATAGATAAGGATATTAAAATAAAAAGAAGCTTATCCATGATTATTCACCTGCCAACCCATCTTTTTGTTGTCGATTAAATTTCATCGTCAATAGTAATATACAAAATATAAAAATATTTGTCAATTGTTACTCCCCCCATTTATGGGTTTTATGGGTTTTATATTATTGGGTTTTATATTATTTGCTAAATACGAAATAATTTTATAAAATCTAGCCTTTATGATTACAACCGATAATTTGTTGTCCAAACTTAATCCACCGCAGAGGGAAGCGGTGGAACAGACCGAGGGTCCGTTACTGGTGCTGGCGGGAGCCGGTAGCGGGAAAACCCGGGTGATTACTTATCGGATTGCCCATCTGCTTAGTTTAGGGGTGCAGCCGCAGAATATTCTGGCGGTTACTTTTACCAACAAGGCGGCGGGGGAGATGGCCAAGAGGATTGGGGCTTTGGCCGGCCGCCGGGGACAGATGGTTTGGGTCTCCACTTTCCATTCGTTTTGCGCGCGTTTCCTGCGCAACGAAATAGAAAAAATCGGCGGAAATAAAAATTTTGTCATCTATGACGATCACGATCAGAAAAACCTGATTAAACAGGGTTTGGAACAGCAGGGTGTGGATGATAACAAGTTTAAGCCGGCGGTAATTTTGGAAGCGATCAGTCGGGCTAAGGATGATCTTCTGGATGCCGCTTCTTACCGGATCTACGCTTTAGCCAATAATGATCCTTTCCGCCAGCTGGTAGCCGAACTTTATCTGGGCTATGAAAAAAAACTTCGCCAGTCCAACGCTTTGGATTTTGGCGATCTGCTGATGAAGACGGTGCAAATTTTAAAGGAGAAAAAAGAGGTGCTGGAGATGTATCAGCAGAGATTTCAATACCTTTTAATCGATGAATATCAGGATACCAATCAGGCCCAATACATCCTGACCAAGTATTTAGCCGCCAGCCACAAAAACATCTGCGTGGTTGGTGACGACGATCAATCCATCTATAGCTGGCGGGGAGCAAACATCCGTAATATTCTGGAGTTTGAGAAAGATTATCATCACGTAAAAGTGGTTAAACTGGAACAAAACTATCGTTCCACAGCGACGATTTTAGAGACGGCCTGGAAGGTGATCGCCAATAACCGTTATCGGAAAGAAAAAAAACTTTGGACGGAGAATCCCCCTGGTGAAAAAATAGACTGGCTGGAACTTCCTTCCGGCGAGGATGAAGCTAATTATATCGCCGGTGAAATTGAACGGCTTTCCTTGGCAACGAAGAGTTATTCCTCTTTTGCCATTTTTTACCGGACCAACGCTCAATCCCGTTTTCTGGAAGAATCCTTGCGCCGCTGCCGGATCCCTTATCAAATTGTCGGTAATGTCCGCTTCTACGACCGGGCAGAAATCAAAGATATCCTCTGCTATTTGCGGGTTCTGGTTAACCCGGACGATTCCCTAAGTTTAAAACGGATTATTAATTTACCGGCTCGGGGAATCAGCAAAATCACGGTAGAATTTCTGGAAAAAATATCCCTAGCAGAAAATATTAGTCTTTTTCAAGTAATCAGCCAAATCCCCCTTAATCCCCCTTTACTAAAGGGGGAAGAGGAATTGCCTTCTTGGGAAAAAATAAAATTTTTAACCCCGAAGGCGGTCAAAGCTTTAATAAATTTCCGGCAGATGATCAACAGTTTTGGCAGCGCCAAAACGGAGTTGACCGTAAAAGAGGTGACCAAACTTATTTTAGAAACCACCGGTTATAAACGAAGGCTCGAGGAAGAAAAATCGGCCGACTCCCAGGACCGGCTGCAAAATATTGATGAGTTAATTTCAGCGATGACGGAGTTTGAGGAAAGATCGGAAGATAAATCTCTCTTGGCTTTTTTAGAACAAATCGCTTTAGTTTCCAGCATCGATACCTGGGAAGAATCCAAGGATTATGTCACCCTGATGACTCTGCATTTGGCCAAAGGGTTAGAGTTTCCGGTGGTTTTTATTACCGGCTTGGAAGAAGGGCTTTTCCCCCACGGTGAAAGCAATTATTCTCCCGCCGATTTGGAAGAAGAACGCCGCCTCTGCTATGTGGGGATGACCCGGGCGAAGGAAAAACTGTATTTAACCTCTACTGCCTCCCGCCGGCTTTACGGTCAGATCCGCTGGAATCTGCCTTCCCGTTTTATCGCCGAAGCCGGTATCTCGACGGAAGAAAGCCGGGGAGAAAATTCCGGGGAGGGTTTGCGCTTTGATCCGGCAAGAAAAGAATCTGTTGAACAAAATGCGGAAGATTCTTTTAAAATCGGCCAGCGGGTAGAACATGAAAAATTTGGTCAAGGCAAAATTATTGACTCTTCCGGCTGCGGCGACGATTTAAAAGTGGTGGTAATGTTCAGTAACGGACAATGGAAAAAATTATTGGTCAAATACGCTAACTTGAGGAAAATTTAAGAGTTAATTGATTGTTAGGTAATGAAAAATTATACTTTAGTGTGGTTCCTCCCCCTTGAGGGGGGAGGGTTAGGGTGGGGGTGCAGGAAGAATTATACTCTTAACCCCTCACCCCAACCCTCTCCCGCAAGGGGAGAGGGAGAAGAGAGCAGCAGTCAAAATTGAGGGTCACAATTGTATTGACCTCTGGGAAAATAAAGTAGTATAATCTGCGGATATAAAAATGGCTAAAAAAGAGTTATTGTCTTCTGGGAAAGTTAAAAATTTGGAACTGCGCCGGGATGTGACGGTTTGGGGTTCCTTTATGTGGGGGTATGCCGATGTTGGAGCCGATATTTATGCGGCTCTGGGGTTGGTGATGGCGGCAGCCCAGGGGGGGACCAGCCTGGCTTTTGCTCTGGCCGGGATAGTTTACATCTTGATTGGGCTGGTTTATACGGAACTGGCTTCGGCTTATCCGGTAGCGGGAGGCGGACAATATTTCACTTTAAGAGGTTTGGGAGATTTCTGGGGTTTTATTACCGGTGCGGCTTTGTTGTTGGATTATACTATTTGTATAGCTCTTTTTGCTGTGGCCTCGGCTGGATACATTAACTTTTTCTTACCGCAGACATTTGTCGAACAATTTATCGTAAATTTTGGTATTTTTAAGCAGGTTAATCTGTTTTGGTGCGCTGAATCGTTAGCAATTATTGGTTTACTGGTTTGGCTGAATATTCGGGGTATCCGGGAATCATCGCTGTTTAACGAGATAATCGGGATAGTGGATATTGTTACTGAATCCGGATTAATTATTTTAGGTTTTCTCTTTGCCTGGAAACCGGAACTTTTTGTTCATCAGTGGAAAACTGAATTTCCGACCTTGGATAATTTCATGTATGGTTCGTCGCTGGCCATTATTTCTTTTGTCGGCTTGGAATCAATCTCCCAGGCCGCCCAGGAGACTAAACGGCCGGCGACCATTATTCCCCGCACTTCCTTAACCTTAATTTTTACCGTCTTTATTTTTGCGCAGGCCTTCTCCACTTTAGGTTTAGGGCTGCTTCCCTGGCAGGATTTTGCCGCTCGTGAGGGTGACCCGGTGGCGAAACTGGCCAGTGTCATCCCTTATATCGGTTTAATCGCCGGACCGTTTGCGGCCTTATTGGGAGCGACTATTTTGACTATTTCGGCTAATTCCGGGATAATGAGCGCTTCGCGGTTGACTTTTTCGATGAGCCAGTTCAATTTGATTGGTAAATGGTTTAATAAAGTTTCGGCTAAATATCGGACACCGGCCAGAACAATTATAGTTTTTTCGGCGATTGCCGCCTTAGAAACAGTTTTGTCTTTTTTAACGCCGCGGGCGATGGATACGTTAGCGAATATGTATGCTTTTGGGGCAACAACCGGATATATTTTGGTGTTTATCGCTTTTTTTAAACTGCGCAGAAAAGATCCTTATGCGCCGCGTCCCTACAAAGTGCCGTTTAATATTAAGGTTAAGATTAAGGGTAAAAAAGTCGAGCTGCCCTTGTTGGGATTTTTGGGGATCTTAGGGGTGAGCACAATCTTATTTGAGGTAATTTTAACTCATCCCATTGGCCGGGTTGCCGGTCCGGTTTGGATAATTTTATGTTTCATCTATTATGCGGTTTATCGACGCACAAACGGTCTGCCGGTGTTTGGCAGTGTCCAACGGAATTGGGAAGAGGATCAAATAAAAGTTTTGACCTCAGCCGAAGAATTCGATTTGTTGGAACAATACAAAATTGCTTTGGCGGAGAGGGATGAGGATAAAAGGAAAGAAAAAAATGTTAAAATTTATTGAATTTTATAAAATTATTACCACAGTATTGATGTTCGGGCTGGGTGTCGTGATTGTTTATCGTTCGATCATTCATTGGTATTCGATCATGATTTTAATCCTGGGTATTTCCCTGATTGGTTTTGGTCTCTATCGCCTAGCTTTAATCGTGCATTATTTTCAGGAGCGAAAACTGGATAGGGGAAAGTAGTCATGAGTTGTGAGTTTAAAGGAATCGATTCTTTTAAACCCAAGACCCAAGACTCAATACTCATGACCTGTGCTCTTTTGGGATGGTTATCTTATGCATGAAATTAATTTTACGCCTTTAGGGGCTTTATTCGCCTT
This sequence comes from Elusimicrobiota bacterium, assembly GCA_043810025.1. Lineage (GTDB taxonomy): Bacteria > Elusimicrobiota > JBDRON01 > JBDRON01 > JBDRON01 > JBDRON01. Next base: position 10,674 of record JBDRON010000094.1, on the reverse strand, counting down.
TGTCTTTGCTCTTTCCATGAGCAGTCTGCTCTGGTGGATGATGCATCTGCCGCCTTACATTCCGGCGGCGGCGGCAAAAGCCCGGCGCGCTGTAGGAGCAATAAAAAGAATATTGGTGCCGACTATCGGTATCCCCTATTCGGAGCGGGGGGTGGAGCTGGCTTGCCGGTTAGGATCGGAACAGAAAGCAGAAATTGTTCTTACCTATGTCATCGAGGTTCCGCGTACTTTACCCTTAGATGCTCCCTTGCCTTTAGTCGAAATCAAAGCCCGCGAAGCTCTGGATCGGGCGCAATCGATTGTCACCTTGCGCGGGTTGGAACCGACCATCAGGATTGAACGGTCCCGGGTAGCTGGTGAACAAATTGTTAATCTGGCCAAAGAATTGGATGTGGATTTGATTGTTATGGGGATAAAATCAGCTTTACAGTTTACCCATGGGGTGTTAGGAAGCACGACCGAACTGATTTTGCGGCGTGGTCCCTGCGAGGTTATTATCGATCGAATGGCAGAAGAATAGTCAGGAGGCGGTTATTAAATGAAAATTATTATTTTAGGATGCGGAAAAATTGGCCGAAAGTTAGCTTTAATTTTATCTCAGGAAGAGAACGAAATAACGATTATCGACCGGAACAGCGATTCCTTTAGGAAGTTAGCGAAGAGTTTCAAGGGAACAACGGTGTTGGGGTCGGGGGTAAACCGGGAAGTGTTAAAAAGGGCCGGTATTAATCGGGCGGATTATTTTATTGCGGTAACGGAAAAAGATAATACAAATATTATGACCGCTGAAATAGCCAAAGATGTCTTTAAAGTAGCCAATATTCTGGCGCTGGTTAAAGATCCGGTACGCGCAGGCGCTTATCAGGAACTGGATTTAAACACCCTTTGTCCGACAGAAATTATTGTGAAAATGATCGCTGCTTCGATAACTGAGAAAAAGAAGGGCGGGTTAGGAGATTAAAATGTATATTGTCATTGTGGGAGCGGGTAAAGTAGGATATAATTTAGCTAAGTTGTTATTGAAAGGCGAGCATGAGGTTTCGGTAATCGAAAAAAGCAAAGAACGCTATTCGACCGTGGTCGATGATTTAGGGGAAGCGGTTATTTATGGCGATGGCGTAGAAAGCACGGTGTTAAAAGAAGCCGGCGCTAATCGGGCTGATGTTTTGGTGGCTGTGACGGGTGATGATGAGGACAATTTGGTTATTTGCCAAATGGCGAAGGTAATGTTTTTGGTTCCCCGGACGATTGCCCGGATCAACGATCCGGAAAACGAAGATATTTTTACCGGATTGGGAATTGATGCCACGGTCAGTTCTACAATGATTATTAATTCTCTGATCGAACAGAAGGTTGATGCTACGTTGATTATGCCTCTCTTAACTCTGAATGGCGGGAATATCGAAGTAGTGCAGGCCGAGATGTCCGGCAGTTCCGCTTTAGCCAATAAACTAGTCTCGCAAATAAAACTTCCTCCGGATTGTATACTGATCGCTGTTTTGCGCGCTAATGAAATAATTATCCCTCGCGGCGACACCCTGCTCAAAGCCAACGATGTGATTATCAGCCTGGTCAAAAAAGAGAACGAAAAAGCCTTATATGACCTGTTGGCTTAACCCTAGAGCCACGATTGATTGCAGAATTCGACAAAAAACGCCTTCATTTTTTTGACCCGGTTGTAGGGAGTGCATAGATGCGCTCCCTACCTAATTTCCCTTGCTTTCTTATCGTTTGACCCCAGTAAAATCTATTAGTATAATAACCAGATGAAGATTTTAGTCAATGGCAAAGAGTTGATTTTTCCGGAAAAATCAAGTTTATCCCAACTATTAGAAATCCTCAAGATTGACTCTCCGAGAATAGCCTGCGAGTTGAATCAACAAGTGGTTAAAAAAGCAGGTTATTCCGTAACGATGCTCAAGGAAGGCGATAACTTGGAAATAATTCAGTTTATGGGCGGCGGCTAAAGAGAGATTTGATATGTTGTAGGGAACGGTGAGGGGTAATAAAGGAATCGAATCTTTAACACCCTCACCTTAATCCTCTCCCCTCAAGGGAGAGGAAAAACATCACATAAAGGCAAAATTCCGAGCGAAGTTCGGACTAACTTTTGTGCCGAATAAAGCATTATGATAAAAAAAACTATATTTATCTTATCTTCATTATTGATCATCGGTTCTTTTTTTTATTTGTATAAAAGAACACAGGAATTTAAAGGTAATTTTCGCGAATTGGTCACCGGGATGTTGGAAAAAAAAATTACAACGCGCGGTGACGATCGAGGATGTTTCCACCAATTTTTTTAGCCAAATTACCTTGCATCGGGTAAGCGTAGCCAAAACAGGCAATTTTTCCTCCGGCATCGCCTTCCAATCGGAAAAAATCATACTGCATAATTATCTTTGGAATTATTTTATTCCTGGACGGGATTTTAATTCCACTGAGCTGAGTATCTATTTTGTTCATCCTCGTCTTGATTTGTCCGGTAAAACCACGAAGATAGAATCGAGTTTCTCTTTTTTGGAAAATGAGAGGGTTTTGAGGAGATTAAAATTATATCTTTCGGAAGGGGAAATTTGTTTTTCGGTTCCAACACCGAAAAATGGAACTAAAGAAATAGTGATGAAAAAAATTACTGGTCAAATTATCCCTCAAATTAGGAAGAAAAGCTGGTTTTTTTCTTTTTCGGTTGAAGGAAAAACCAAACTGGAAAAGGATACGGATTTTTCTCTGGAAGGCGTTGTTTATCCGGCGTTGTATAAATATAATTTGAAGTTGGGGTTGTCCGGCTTTAATTTAGGGGAAATTTATAATTTTACCGATAATAGCGTTTTAAAAAATCTAAGCGGTTTAACCAAGTTAAACCTGCGTTTACAGGGAAATTTACCCGGCAGCAAAAACGATCAGCGCTGGACAAATTATGCAGGACATCTGCAAATTTCCGGAATTAATTTGCGTCTTGTTGATTATTCGCCGCCCCTTAACCTGGATTGTGAACTTGATTTTACTCCTTCCAAGATAAAATTTTCCTCTTGCCGGCTAGACTGGGGAGAAAATAGTTTTAACACTCAGGCCGAAGTTAAAATAAAAAATCAAAGTATTGATTCACTGCTTTCATCGGGTTGGAGAAAGGATTTGCAGTTGGAATTTCAGCTAAGCAAGGGTGATTTTTCTTCGAAGAAAGGGAAATTAAATAATCTTCAGCTAAAAGGGATGTATCAGTTGGACAAATTTATTTTGAAAGAAATGAGTGTGGCGATCGGGAAAGGTTTTATTTCCGTAAACGGTGAAGGGGAGAAAGATAATTATTTCGCCGAGATTGCGGGCAGCCATATTTCCGGAACGGAGTTGGCCAAATTTTTTCCGGATTTAGAAAAGCTATTTCCCAACACCGCCGATTTCAAAATTAATCTGGAGAAAAACCGGGAGAAACTGATTTGTCGAGGCGAGGCGGCAGTCCGGGTGATGAAAATATTTAACTATTCTGTGCCGGAAATCAAACTGGATTTTAAATCATGGTTTGATAAAAACGGGGAATTTTTGCTAAGGGGAAAGGATTCCGTTCAGGACTATGAATTTGGATTGAATGGGAATATTAAGGATAAACTTCTGGTAATAAAAGACGGTAAACTATTGCTTAACCCGGAAGAAAAGGTGGAGTTTTCAGGGAAAGTCGATTGGCAGAATGAAATACTCGATTTAAAAATTTTTGGAAATAATATTAAATTTGGGAGAACAGTCTCTTCTAATAAATATTATTCCGGCTTAAGCGGGAATTCCACTTTCACGGTTTTTTGTCAGGGTAAATTGAAAAATCCATTGCTCAAAGGGGAAGTGAAAATTAACAGCGCCTCCCTTTTGTTTTCCTATCAGGAGCGGACATTGAAAATTACAGAATTTTCTTCAAATTCCTATAGAGGAAATTTAATCATCAGTTTTACCGGAGAGTCTCCTCAGTTAAAATTAAAAGGTAATTTTAATTTTAACCAGGGAGACAAACCGTTACTGTCGGGCAGGTTGTTGGGAACAGTAGAAAAAAATCCCCACAATGGTTATTGGCGGGGAAATCTGCAGACCGCTGGACTCTTGTTTAGACAAAAAAAATATGGAGAATTTTTCAGTAAATTTGATTACTTCGAAAATGTTTTGTCTTTTTCTCAGTTAAAATTAGGGGAATTTTTCTTCGGAAAAACAACGATCTCTTTTGTCGATAAAACAACATCGCCTTCTCTCACTGGTGAAGGCGGTTATTTCCTGCTATTGAAAGATATCCTTCCCGAAACGGATGGTAATATTCTGGGTAATTGGTTTTTGACCGGAACAATCTCCGAACCGAAACTTGAGGGTTCGATAAAAATCAAAGGAAAAAACTTCAGTCTCAGCGCGGCCGGGAGCTTTTTTATCAATGATCCGGCAAATTTTTCCTATCAGGGAAAAATCCAAGAAGGCGAGGCGTATTGGAAGGATGAGCATTGGGATAAGTTAAACGCCGATTTTAGCGGCACAAGTAAATCCTTAGTATTTAAATATTTAAAAGCTGCTTCCAGCGGGAAGGAATGGTCGTTAAATGAAGAAAGTAAAATAGAATTTGGCCGGAATAATAAAATATTGTTTCACCTCCCGACCGAGATGCGAAATATCGACATCTTTGGTTTTGTGTTTTTTGGCGGGGTGGATTTGGACGGAAGCTGGGATTATTCCCAGGAAAACAGTGTGGCCGAGGTAACACTTAATTGCCGTGATTTATGGGTTAACCAGCATGATTTTGAAAAGAATAAAATTAAAGTCGAACTGCGGCGCAACCAGTTAAGATTTTTGCCTGTTCCTGGCGAGACCTATCAATGGTCCGGAAGAATTGATTGGTCGGCATCACCGGCAATTATTAATTTTTCCGATATCGCTTTGGCGGAGAATAAAAATGTTTTGTTAAGGATTAGAGGTCTATTGGGTAAAGAAATTGCCCAGGAGGTTGTAGTCGAAGGTAATGATATCGATAACTCCATCTTGCTCGAACTAGCCGATACAAAAATTTCCTCTATGGGAAAAACATCTTTTTATCTACAGCTCAAGGGCGCGATTGAAAATCCTTACATTTATGGAAACTTGAATATGGCTAAGGGAGAGATCGCCGATTTGCCTTACGATTTTTTTAATCTGAATTTTGATTATTTTCAATCTCTAGTTTCATTTAATAACCTGGAAATATTTCAGAAAAAAAAATATTCTCTCTCGGGTCGCGGGAACATCCCGCTAGGTTCCCGCAAGGATCCTTTTTCTTTATATTTTGTTTTAAAGGAAGCCAATTTAGATATTCTTTCCAAGTTAGCTGAAGACATTAAGAAAGGCCGCGGATCGGCGAAAGGCTGGATAAATATCTCCGGGAGTAAAGATGAGCCTTCCCTGGACGGATATTTGGCCATCGGCGACGGTGAAATTTATGCCGGAGATATATTCAAAAAAGTTACCGACCTGGATTTGGAATTGGTGATTAAGAAAAATCATTTGCGGATTAATAAATCCTGGGCAAAAATAGGTCTGGGGGAATTAATTCTCAATGGCGATGTTGTTTTTAAAGGATTATATCCGGAAAAATATAACTTGCATTTGTTTACGCCGGGACGGGAAATCGCTCTGCTCGTCCAATATCTCACTATCCCGCAAACCGGGTTGTTCAAAAGATTGAACAAATTTGCCGTACCTTCGACCGGGGATTGTAAAATTGATTTGGAGCTTACCGGTGAAGCGGAAAACCCTAAGCTAAAGGGAAATTTGGAATTAGTTAATACTCATTTTACTTATCCGGCGATGGCGGCGAAAGCAAATGGCGGGACTAATGCTTGGTTGAAATATTTCATTCAGCAGTTGTTTTGGGATGTAAATTTAAAAGCGGGGAAGAATGTCTGGTATGAAAATGAGTATGTTTCGATTCTGATTAAGGGTGATTTGCAGCTCCAGGGACAAGGTGAAAGTTTCACTGTCAATGCTCATTTTGAATCGGAGAAAGGCGACCTTAATTATTTAGGAAATAATTTTACTATCAAAAATGTCATTTTCGATGTTGTGGATAATATACCCTATTTAGCCGGGTCGGCAGAAACGGAGATTACAATACCGGAGACGCGAGGTTCGGCTATTCAGACTACGGATACCGTGACGATGGTGATCGAAAAAGGCAAATTAGGAGAAAAAACGCCGAGGTTCTATTCTAAGAATTATCCTTCTTTAAGCGAAGAAAAAATTTTGGCTTCGGTTACCGGACTGGAAGGGATAACTTCTTCGCCGGATAAAGAAATAATATTGCGCCGGGAAATTGTTAAGCTTTTGGACGCCAGTTTGGCTACCCCGATAATAAAAAATATTTTGCGCCGGACTGGGTTGGTGGACATCATTAGGGTAAGCCGCGTAGCAGAACCGGTTAGGGAGTTGCCGGGGACTTACACGCCGGCCACTTTACCCGAAGTATTGAAGGGAACAAAATATACTTTAGGAAAATATTTTTCCAGTAAACTGTTGTTGGAGTATAGCTTGCGGTTGGATAATCAACAAAACAAACTTGATTTGCGTCATGAAGCCGAACTTGTTTATCGTTTGATAAATAATATTTATTTGCACGGGACCGACGAGCTCCCTTCAAATAATTTGCCGGGAAGGGAGCAAAATCGCTCAATATTTTTAGAGCATCAAAGCCGCTTCGGCCGGGTTAAGTAGGAGAGAAAGAAACATGGGTAAATAAGTGATTCCCTCTCCCTCAAGGGGAGAGGGAAAAGACTTTCGGGTTAAGTAGGAAAAAAACGAATGGAAAACTGGAAAAAAATTGTTACGATGGCTTTAAAAGAGGACAAAGCTGATCAGGATATCACTTCTAAATTCCTGATTCCCGCTTCTCTGAAAGTTTGGGCAGAGATTATTGCGATGCAAAACGGCGTTTTTTGCGGCGCTGAAATAGTTCGGATAGTTTTTAGCGGCCATCAATTTAAGATCAAGGAAATATTAAGTGACGGGAGCTCGGTTAAAAAAAATCAACTGATTGCTCAAATTTACGGCCCTGCGCGGGAAATTTTATCCCGGGAAAGAACACTGCTGAATTTAATTCAGCGCTTATCCGGGATTTCTTCTTTAACGGCAAAATTTGTTCGCGCCGTCCGCCCTTATCCGGTAAAAATTTATGATACCCGTAAAACCACCCCGGGGTTAAGAAATATGGAGAAATATGCGGTGCGATGCGGCGGGGGGTATAACCATCGGCTGAATTTAAGCGACATGGTCTTGATTAAGGATAATCATTTGGCCTTGCTAAAAAACATCGACAAACAAACTATCAATAAGTTTCCCAAAAAAATCAGGGTCGAATTGGAAACGGAATCTTTCCCTCAGGTAAAACAGGCCTTAACTTTGGGTGTGGACATAATTATGCTGGATAATTTTCCTTTATCCGTTATGGATAAAGCCATAAGATTAATTAAAAAACAGCGCGGGGATAACGAGTATCCCCAAATCGAGGTTTCCGGCGGCCTCAATTTAGAAAATATTCCTTCCGTCGCCCGTCTCCAGCCGGATCGAATTTCCATAGGCGTGCTAACCCATTCCGCCCCGGCTCTGGACATTAGTTTGGAAATACAACAGCGTGTTCCCCCTTTTGAAAGGGGGATTAAGGGAGATTTTAAAATTAAAAATAATGTCTAAATCTCCCCTACCCCTCTTTTTAAAGAGGGAGAAAAAATGCTCTGGTATGTAAGAACTTGCAAAAATGAAAACAAAAAATAAACTATTTTCCAATAAAATAATTAAGTTTGCTTCCCTTGATTCAACGCAGAATTATGCCAAGCAGTTAGCCAAGCAAGGCAAACCGGAAGGGACATTAGTTATTGCCGAACAGCAAACAGCAGGGAGAGGAAGATTTCGACGGCCTTGGGACTCCCCGTTGGGCGGGTTGTGGTTTTCTTTTCTGCTTTATCCAAAAAACTTATCGGCGAAATTGTCCCTGATCACCTTGATTTCTGCCCTTAGTGTTCTGCAGGCAATCCGGAAAATTGTCAAACTGGAGCCGATGATTAAATGGCCCAATGACCTTTGGATTGAGGGAAAAAAAGTTTGCGGCATACTGACGGAAGCCGGTTGGAAGGCAGAGAATTTGGCCTGGGTTGTTGTCGGGATTGGAGTGGATGTCAATAATCCCATATCGCCTGGGCTGCTGCAGAAAGCTGGTTCCCTGTCGGAGTTATCCGGTGAAAAAATACCGATCTCCGAATTGTTTATCGAAATACTTAACCAGCTGGATGCTTATTATGCCCGGTTGAAAGCCGGAAAAGAAAAAAGTGTTCTTGCTGAAGTAAAAAAATATTCCCTGGTTATCGGTAAAGAGGTTCTAATCGAGAACAGCCATCGTTTTATTCGGGGCAAGGCGATTGATTTAGCTGCCGATGGAGCGCTCGTGCTTTCCACCGCAAAAGGAGAAGAAAAAATAATCTCCGGCGAAATTAATTTAATTTATTAATCTTAGTTCCCTCTCCCCTTGTGGGAGAGGGCAGGGTGAGGGGTACATTTAATTAAAGGATACACCCTCACCTTAATCTCTCCCATCAAGGGAGAGGAAACAGTATCGTTGTTAATAAAGTTCGTGCATGCGCTTTTTTGTTGCAGGGCTAATTTTTAAAAAAGGGCGGTAAAAACAAATGGCAACAATTTTTCCGTTTCGCGGTATTCGTTACAATGGGCAAAAAATAAAAGATCTGGGGGCGGCAATTTCTCCGCCGTACGATGTAATTTCCGAAAAAGAAGAAAAACAACTTCGCGGCAACCCTTATAATATTATTCATCTGGAATTGCCTCAAGGAGCAAACCGCTATTGGAAAGCGGCCCAAAAACTTAATTTTTGGCAAAAAAAGAAGATACTGGTTCGAGACGACCAGCCGTTATTTTATGTTTATAAACAGATTTTCAGTGTGGAAGGAAAAAAATACAGCAGATGCGGTTTTTTTGTTTCTTTGCAGATTGAATCGTGGGGAAAAACCGTTAAACCGCACGAGAAAACTCTCTCTAAGCCCAAAGAAGACCGGCTCAGTTTGTTACGGGCCTGCCGGACCAACATCAGCCCGATTTTTGGGCTTTTTTCCGATACCAACCGCGCTGTGCAGAAAATATTACTCAACATCACAAAACAAGAACCGGAAATGAAAGTTAAGGATTTACAAAATGTGGAGCATCAATTGTGGCTGATTAAGGATATTACTTTGCAAAGAAAAATCCAGAAATTATTAAAGCCAAAATCGGTTTTCATCGCTGACGGACATCACCGTTACGAGGTGTCTCTGGAGTATGCGCAAGAACAACAGAGAGAAAACTATTATCGCAATTTGATGTATCTTTGCCCTTTCGAAGATAAAGGGTTAATTATACTTCCTACGCACCGTCAGGTAAGTGTTTCCAAAGATTTTGTTTTGGACCAATTCTTACAGGAAGCAAAAAAAAATTTCACCGTTAAACAATTTGCCGGTTCCTCGGAAATGTTAAAACAAGTAGGTAAAGGAGTTTATTGTTATGGAATATATGCGGGGGGAGAGGACTATTATCTGCTCAGTTACAAAAAAAGAACCTCCCGGTTAGCGGTGAAATTGGTTCATCAATTACTAATCAATCCGGTTGCCCAAAAAATAATCTATACAAAAAATGCTTCTGAAGCAATAACTTTTGCCCGTCAATCCAGCAGACATCTCGCCTTTTTCCTTCCACCCACGCCAATCGAAGCAATAAAAAAAGTGGCCTTAACCGGCCAAACCATGCCCCAAAAATCCACCTACTTCTACCCCAAATTAGGAACCGGCTTGGTATTGCACTACTTAGGGGACGGAGTCAGTTTGTCAGTTTAGCGGAAAGAAAATAGTGAGCAGGCAATGAACGGGATAAAAGAGTTGCAGGGAATTAATAATTGCTCGTTGAAGGTGTGGAGGTAAATCCCCTGACTTTCGTATTAAAGGATCTTTCTTAGTTTCCAACGAATTAACTTATCGCGTTTTGACGAAGATTTAACAATAAATTCATTCATGATTGACTGAGGGCAGAAAACTTGTTAATATAGTGTCGCTTTATCAGCAGGCTAGCGCTGAGAGCGTTAACCGTCATAAACGGGGGGAAACGGCTAGATTGATTAGCTGTTGGTGGCATAGTTTAGTAAGGAGAACAGTGATGTTCAGCGAGTTTTACCCCCTTAACTGCAACTGAAAAAACGGACTATGGGATAGTTTATCTGTAGTCCATTTTTATTTTGGTTTAAGGAAAAGAAAATAAGTACCGGGGTGAGTTAGATGTTGTAATGGGTCAACAATGGCCAAGGGAAATAAGTATCTCTTAACCTAATTACCTAACTCCGTCCCCTAATACAGCGTGCAACCGCTTTTGGTTGCAGGACTAACTTGCCGTATTAGCAGCATCCAATATTCCCAAGAACTCTTCGATCGTTTTAGCTAAGAAAAGTTTTATTCTTAATTCTTTAGAGCCAGGGTTGTTTTTTATGACATAGGGGACCATCTGCTTCAGTTTTCCCAGGTGTTTCTCTTCAGCTATTCCCTGAAAAAAATCCTTAATTAAAACACTGTAATTTTCGTCAGCAATATTGTTTTGCTGATTAAAAAAACCGGTGATTTGTTTGATCAGTAATAAATTAGAGAAGGCCGGCCG
>JBDRON010000093.1:0-3263 GCA_043810025.1 Elusimicrobiota bacterium | reverse complement strand
GGTTGCCCATGCCCAGGTCGATCAGGTCCGCCCCTTTTTTGTATTCAACCGCCTTGAGACGGTCTAATTCCGCAAAAACATAGAGGGGTAATTTTTGGAGCCGCTCTGCTTCTTCCATCATATTACCCTTGATTTTAGCATGAAAGCTGGCTTAGGGCAAAAGTTATTAGTAATTCGATTTTTTGTGGTAAAATGAATTTATCATGGGGGCCAGCAATTTCCCGACTGTTTTTCACTTAATTTCAGAAATATCTAAAAAAGAAGGAATCACCTGTGTTTTAATAGGCGGATTCGCAGTAAATCATTACAATGTTACCCGCTTAACTGCCGACATTGATTTTTTAACAACAGAAAACGATTTCAAAAAAATATCCCAATTATTAAAAAAGGCAGGTTACTCAACAAAGTACCGGCAGGAATTTTTCACGCAGCTGGAAAGCGCTTCCGGTAATTTTTTGACCGATATTGATTTTATGTTTGTAAATAACGAGACCTTGTCCGGGATTGTAAAGGACAGCAAAAAAATAAAAATCGCGGGGTTGGATTTTTTGGTCCCGTCAATAAAACACCTGCTTGCCTTAAAGCTGCATTCGCTTAAAAATAATTTTAATTTCAGAGAAAACAAAGATATTCCCGATATTATTGATTTGATCAAGTCCAACAACATCAAATTTCAAGGCAATGAATTTGAGGAATTATGCCTCAAATATGGCAATAAAAAGTTGTGCAATATAATCAGGGAAAAAATCGGGAGGAATAGTAAATGAAAAAACTAAAATTCCCGGTCATAAAAGGAAAACTCCCCCCAAAAAAGCATCTCTCGATGGACCAATTTCTGCAATTTGTAATTATGAATCTTAAATACACTTTTAACCGCAAGAATTATGAAAAGCAAAAAAAGAAACTAGCGGTTAATGCTCCGTTTTCAATCTGAAATAAATCTCCTCCGCCCGGTAACTAGACCTCACAAACGGTCCGGCTTCCACATGCCTAATTCCAATTAGTTCTCCAAACTCTTTAAATTTAGAAAATTCTTCCGGTGGATAATATTTTTCAACTTGGGGATGGGTTTTTGAGGGTGGGAGATATTGACCAATAGTTACGATATCGCAATCGCTGACTTTAAAATCATAAAGCAGTTCATACACCTCTTCATCAGTTTCTCCTAAACCGAGCATAAAGCCGGACTTAGTCAGGATCATTTCATTTTTTCTTTTGACCTCTGCCAAAAGCCTGAGCGAACGAAAATAATCGGCCTGCGGCCGTATTACATTATACAAGCGCTTGACTGTTTCAACGTTGTGATTAATAACATCTGGTTGAGCTTCAATCACCATATTTATAGCCTGTTCATTCCCATTAAAATCCGGAATCAGAACCTCAATGTTTTTAATTTTTAATTTGACATTTTTAATTACTTTCACAAATTGCTCCGCTCCTCCGTCAGGCAAATCGTCGCGGGTGACCGATGTTATAACAACATACGATAAACCTAAAGCCAGAACCGCTCTAAATACTTTTTCCGGCTCATCCGGATCAACCTCCACAGGCTTATTTTTGTCCACGCCGCAAAAAGCGCAGGATCGCGTACAGTTATTTCCAAGGATCATAAAAGTTAAAGTTTTTTGATTAAAACATTCGCCGATATTGGGGCATTTAGCGGATTCACAGACAGAATGAACCGAATCGTCGGCTAAAAGCAAACGGATGAGGTTGATGTTTTTCTGCTTCGGGACCGGTTTTATCAAATAGTCGGGAAGATTTCTCACAAATCAGGTCACATTCTTTTTTCCATCTGACTCACGTTAGCCGCGCGAACCAGCGCTTCTTCTTTTGAAATAATCCCGGACTTAAACATTTCGAGCAGAGAAGAATCAAGGCTCTGCATCCCGTACTCTTTTCCGATTTCCATCATTGAATAAAGTTCCTGCGTACTCGATTTTCTGATAATATTTTTGACCGCGTGGGTCGCCACCATTATCTCGATCGCCGGAGCCACTCCCCGCCCGCTCCTCTGCGGGACCAGCTGCTGGGCGACAATCCCCCTTAATACCAGCGAGAGCTGCATCCTGACCTGGTTCTGCTGATGGGGAGGAAAAACGTCGATAATACGATCAATTGATTGCGGTGCATCAACTGTATGTAAAGTAGATATTACTAAGTGCCCGGTTTCAGCCGCGGTCAGGGCAATCTGGATCGTTTCTAAATCACGCATTTCACCAACCAGGATAACGTCCGGATCTTGCCGTAAAACCCTTTTTAAAGCCATGGTAAAAGAGTCGGTATCAATTCCGACTTCCCGCTGTTCTACCAACGATTTTTTGTGCAAGTGCAGGTACTCGATCGGATCTTCAATTGTTATTATATGGCAGGCCCGATCGCGGTTGATCTTATCGATCATATAGGCCTGGGTGGTAGATTTGCCCGATCCGGTTGGTCCGGTAACTAAAATCAATCCTTTTCTTTCCGTGCAAAACTTTTCAACCGTTGCCGGCAAATGCAGCTGGTCGCGGCTGGGGATCAGTTTGGGGATCCGCCTGACCGAACAGCCGACGTTCCCTCTTTCATAATGCAGGTTGACCCTGAAGCGGGAATTTTCGATCTCATAGGCAAAGTCGAGTTCTTTAGTATTTTCAAACGTTTCTTTCTGGTCGTCCCTAAGCATTTCATACGACAACGCCTTAACGTCTTCCGGGTTAAGCGACTCGTTCGACGACGGCTTTAAATCCTGCGATACCCGGTAGACCGGAGGGGTTCCGACCACTAAATGTAAGTCAGAAGCCTCCTTCTTATCCATGTCTCTCAATAAATCATTTATTTTCATAGTTTGACACTTCCTTTCTGCTACTATATAATTTTTATCTAATGCTTGTCAATATCTTTATCTTCTTTATCGGCACAGTTTTCGGCAGTTTTTTAAATGTGTGCATCCGCCGCCTCCCAAAAGAAGAATCGATCGTCTTCCCGGCGTCGCACTGTCCTAAATGCATGGCTCCGATCAGGCCGACCGACAATGTCCCGATAATCAGTTTTCTCCTGCTCAAAGGCCGCTGCCGCGGCTGCCGCGAAAACATAGCGCTACAGTACCCGCTGGTAGAATTTATTACCGGGATTGCTTTTTTTGCGGCTTATTATGTAAACGGCCTCGCACCCGTTTTTTATTTCTGGGCGCTTTTCTTGTCCCTTTTTATCATCGGTTTTTTTACCGACTACAACGAAGAGATCATCCCCGATGAAATTATTTTTGTCGGCCTGATCGCCGG
>JBDRON010000092.1:0-3524 GCA_043810025.1 Elusimicrobiota bacterium | reverse complement strand
AAGAATTTACAAAATCTTTTCTGTTTATTTTTATTTGCATTAAAGCTCCTTTGTTTTCCTCAACAAGCAAAACCCTTTTGGTTCAGCAGCATCATGCCCCTCTGCCCAATATCGCCGAAATACTCTTGACCAGGTTGGCCCACCATGGGAATTTCTTTTATCGAGATAGGGGCAATTCAATTTTGGAATACCGCAATTGGCGGCTATGCTTCCCTTACAATAAGCGGAAATGAATGCCTTGTTTTTAGTTTCAGGAAGCAAACTATTCCTTGTTAATCAAACAAACAGAATGCCTAAAATCAGAACCGGCAAATAATAGGGCATTTTCGCCAACTATTGCCATCGTTGAATAGTCAAGGATCTGAATCAGGTGTTCAGGGGAACATTCAAACTGCAAATCTTCGCCCTTGTAAGATGAATTGACGGGCTCCTCGACCCATGCCCCGGCGGCTTCGCCCCGAATCTTGATAACCTTTTTGCCAACCGAAACAGTTACCTTGCTTTCGCCTTCACTGGAAGAAATGGCTTGTGCCCGGCCTAATGCTCCTGCAAGATTTTTGGGTAGTTCAAGTTCATTGCCTTCAATCTTCAAATGCTCTTCCACCTGAGGATATTCTTCTGATATTAGCCGGTGGGTAAAAACCACTTCCGTATCGTCCATGTAATGAGCACAGGCGTCGGTTATGGCATATTTGGTCAGTTTGAAGGATGAAAGGAAAGTTGCGATTTTACGGGGGATAAGTAAAGGAGTTTTCGTTCCGAACATTTTCTTTGCCAGGATTCGTTCCGTAATCCGGTAATTATCGCTGCTTATGATCCGTTCCTCTTCAATTTTCAGGTTGCACAAAACCCCGTATGCGGCATCATTGCTGGCGCTGAATATGCAGAATTTGAGTGCGTCTGAAAAGCCTTCTGGGAAAGTGAACCAGCGGTTTACTTGGGATAGTCCCAAGTCCGGCACCGCTTCCGGGTTGTATTCAACCAGGGTAAACCCTGCCTTCATCTTGCCGGATTTAATCAGAAGTTGCCCGTTGTCCAGGCTTATGTCAAGTTCCGTTTCGTTGGTCTTCTGGATAAGTTTTGAGAACTCATCCGCTGAAATTGCTGCAACAAAATCCGTTTCGAGGGGCACGCTAACAGATATCTCATCGCCATAACTGACTATCTTTTTTCCGTCGAATAGAAGTAATCCCTTAAATTCGATTAATTTTCCATCTGCCAAGGCCGGTTTTACTTTGCCGATTGCGTCTAATAATTCTTTTCGTTTTGCTTGCATGTGTCCTTTCTCCTTTCCTGTGACATTAAAATTTTTATAATTTCTAATACGACCGGAGGGGGAACCGCATTTCCCAATTGCTTGTATGCTCTTGCGTCATTCTTATGCAGCTTGAACGTTTCAGGAAAACCCTGAAGCCTTGCGCATTCCCTTGGGGTGAACATTCTTATTCCCTTGAAATTCCTTTCAACATAATACGGCATCTGGCCATAGACCAATTTTGCTTTTTTCTTGAATTCCGACATAGATTCCAAAATGATTGTTTTTGACTTTCCTTTCAGGTACAGGGTACTAAAAGCGCCTACTCTTCCGTAGTCCCCGATTATCGTTCTCGCCTTACCTTGAACATTTAACTCTGTAGTTTCCAGGTTTGTGCGATTTTTCTTTTTCTTAAGCTTGATGATTTCATCTTCCGTAAGGTAGTATTTCTTACCTATACGATTTTCGTCCTCTAAAATGTCATAAATCCTCTTGGAATTGTCAATAGTTTTCGGAAACCGAAAGGATATTTTCTCGCCAACGTTATTTCGGACGCCAACAATAAAGACCCTTCGCCTATTTTGCGCGAGGCCAAAATCGCCCGAATTCATCACTTTCCAAAAGACACGATATCCAAGACAGTCGTTAGACACAAAAAAATAACTTTTTCCGTTTATCCTGTTTCCGAACGCTTCCAGTATTGTCCGAAAGGATTTTCCGCCGTCAATGGAAAGCAATCCTTCGACGTTTTCCAGAAGAAAAAACTTCGGGCGCTTATCCCGTACGATACGCCAAATTTCCCATATCAGGGTTCCCCGGGCATCGTCAAAACCCTTTCTTTTTCCAACCTTGCTAAACGACTGGCACGGAAATCCTCCGAACAGGATATCGTGTTCCGGTATTTCCGACGACAAAATTTTTTTAATGTCACCAAAGGGACGTTCTCCGAAATTCGTTTCATACGTATCGCAGGAAAACCCGTTAATTTCCGAAGAAAAGACGCATTTTCCCCCTATCTCTTCAGCTGCGATCCTGAACCCTCCGATTCCAGCGAACAGGTCGATAAACGTAAACCTATTTTTCTTTTGCAAAATTGATCATCCTCTCTGCCGTCAGGTCAATTTCAAAGTCCCAAACCCTTAAGATTTCATATCCCATCTTGACAAGTTTCCCGTCAACCTTTCCATGTTTTTTCTTATTTTTTCGTCCCAAAATTTACCGGATTTTCCAAACCTGAAGTGGTCGGGATGCCCATGCCAAAAAGCCCCGTCTATGAAAACTATGCGCCTGATATTCGAAAAACTGAAATCCGGTTTCCCTGGCAAGGCCGGATCGTTACGTATAAAAAGGCTGGAAAGTCCGGCTTCGACAAAGATCTTTTCCGCCTTCCTTTCCGGACCGGTTCCCGACGATCTTATTTTTGACATTATCCGGCTTCTGACCTGTTTGGAAAACCTGTCGGCCATTAGGGTTTAAACCTTACGACCCTCTTTCCGTCAACGTCCACTTCTTCGGCCGTTATGCCGAAAAGCTTGACGTATTTCGGATTTTTGGCATGTGAAATGGAACTGCTAAACGATTTTCGCGATTTTTCGGAAAACTTCTGAACCCCCATATCCACAATTTCCTTTTTTGTCCACTTGGCTTCCGCGATAAGGGCCTTAATGTATTCCCCCTTTCCTTCACCTTTCTTTTTATCCGATTTGTCTTTTCTTATTACCGACTCTTCAGGCACAGATGACAACCTCTCGGCGGCAGGCGGGGACAGGACTTTTATAATTTCCATCGTCTCCGGTTGCAACAGAGGAATATCCGCAACCTGAAGATCATAAACCTTACTTTCCGGATCTTGTCCTTCAGCAATCTGGGCAATTTCCAATTTCAAAGCTTCCGTAAATTTCTTTTGGCTGGCGATTTTGGCCGCTCCTTTTGCTTTGGATTCAAAAACCGTAATAATGAGCGGTTCAAGGGCTAAGATTTTGTTCAAGTCGTCGCCTGCCGCAATTACCATTTCCATTGTGATTTCTTCTGGTGTCATTTTGTTTCTCCTTTTTTTGTTTGATTAATGTAAACTGCATTTATACTGTATTATATAAAAAATCATAAAAAGTTATTAGTTTTTTTGCTATATTTATTCTTTTTTACTTTTTTTAACAAAACAACTGTCAATATACGATCTACCGATTGCCAGTTGCTGAAGGACCGCCACTTCTGCAAATACCGTTTCTTCATGTCTCATCTTGTCAATGGATAAATAAATCAATCCTTT
>JBDRON010000091.1:0-11635 GCA_043810025.1 Elusimicrobiota bacterium | reverse complement strand
GAAAATTAGAAATATTGTCTAAATCTCCCCTACCCCTCTTTTTAAAAGAGGGAAAAAACATCACAGAACGGAATTCATAGTCCTTTTTTTATGCGCAGTTAATTATCTAACCGTGATCACTTAACAACCTGAGTAGTTACGTTGATTTTTAAAATGGACACAAAAGAAGGCCTAGATCAACGTTTTTATCAACTTTATTCGAAGGAAGCCTTACAATCTTTGCTGGAGCGACATGATTTCCAATTGATAGGAGATATTAAAGAATACATTGATGAACGAGGGGAAATAAATTATTATGTAATTGGTCAGAAGAAGCAAGAATCAACCAGCAAGCGTTTGAGATTAATTGAAAAAATAAAAAGTTTCAAAAAACCGGCGTTTCTTTATTCTTTATAAAGCGCCCCTCACCCTGCCCTCTCCCACAAGCAGACTGGGTCACAATCCTTGTTTTGGTAGCCGCAGGCTTTAGCCTGCGTATCCCGCTCGACGATAAACGCAACCTAAAGGTTGCGGCTACCACACAAAATGGCTATTGTGACCCAGTCTGAAGGGAGAGGGAAAATTAGCAGCGCTTATTTCGGCGGGTTGAAAAAAGGCAGGAGTTTTTTGATTTGGTCGATTTGTCCGGCGGCGGTTTCCTCGCCGATTTTGATCAGTTCGGGAGCGCGGTGCAGCTCCAGGGAATTAAAATTGCTGACATCGGGAGAAAAAACCACTTCCCCCTGTTCGGCTTTGGCGGTGGAAATTTCGTATTCCATAATATAAATTGATTTCATAATCACCTCTAAGATATTGGGCATGCCATTAGACAGTTTGCTTTTATTGGGTACCAGGCTCAGTAAAAATTTCTTATGAGCCAGCGAACGGGAAATCAGGTTTAGCGACAGCACAATATCGGCTCCGGCCTCCTTCAACTTCTGGGCGGGCACCGGTTCGATTAGACCGCCGTCAACGAAATATTTATCCTGATGATAATAAGGCTTAAAAATTCCGGGCAGACTGATTGACGCCCGCACCGCTTGATAAACTTTCCCTTTATCTAAGACCACTGCTTCACCGGTGAGGATATCGGTGGCGATGCAGAAAAAAGGCAAAGAAAGCTGACTAAACTCCCTATCGCCCAGAATCGAATAAAGGAATTTTAAGATCTTTTGGCCGCCAAACAATCCGGAGCGGGAAATACTTAAGTCGGTCAAAAAATTTCTAATTAGCCATTGTTTAGTGATACTTTTGGCGATTTCTTCCAACTCGTCGATTGATTTGCCCGCCGCATAAAATGAACCGATCAAGGCGCCGATACTTGTCCCGCCAATTAAATCGATCGGAATATTTTCTTTTTCCAAAACTTTCAAAAGTCCGATCGCCGTATACCCATAGGCCATCCCCGAACCCAGGGCCAAGCCGATCTGCAGTTTGGCCAGCTGACGGCTTAAGCGTCCGATATTTTTTTGAAACGCAGCGCTTAAAATATTTTTCTCAAAAAGCCCTTTTTGGGGAAATGTTTCCAGCAATTTTTTCCGCTCGTTAAAAACGAAATCGATCTTTCCGAGAAACTCCCGATCTTCCGATAATAAATTAAGTTTAGCCGTATCCTCAGCCCAGAGGACAGATTTGACTTTGGAAACAGGCACCGATTGAATTAGACGTTGATATCTTTGCTGAGGGGTATTTCCCTCGATCAAAAACGAAGGGGCAAAAAGGAACAATACCTTATCGGCCGATTCCAAAATCAGTTTTGTCGTCGGATCGAAACGGGATGAGAGACAAAAAATGGTTCGATAGTAATAATCCCTCAACATACTGAGGAAGGGAGAAAGCCCGGCTAAAAGTTTTCCCTGAAAGAAGTTTGGCGGCAAAGAAATTACTTCCAGACCTGAGGAATGGCGATTAGTTATTCTCCCTAAAATAACCGGATTATAGAGATCCTCGACATGGAACATCTGTTCAGTGGAAAGGATCGGTGAGAGGTTCAGATACTGAGCATACTTCTTTGCCGTACAATCGCAATCGACGAGAAGAGTTTTTTGACGGGTTTGTTCAACCAGACTCGGACCCAGATGGAGAGCAAAAAAATGCTGGGCTTCTTTTTCTAAATGCGGATAAACGACAATCATCTCGGCAGGCGGTTTCTGCGGATATTTGGGAGCAGTTTGCAAAACCCGGCGTCCCAACGACAAAAAAGAATTTGTGGTTAGCCGGGCATCACTGTCCAAAAGCCGCTGAAAATCCTCCTTTTTAAAAAAAAACACCTCGATGTATGTTGCCGCCTGAACATTGTTTTCCCTTGTTTTCTCCCCAAACAGCGCGGTTTCCCCAAAATAATTTCCCCGGCCCAGATAGTGGAGATCAAATTCTTCTTCCACCCGGGGATGCATCGCCACAATCCCCGACTTAACCAGGTAGAGACCGTCCGGCTGTTCCCCGATTTTATAAATAAAACTTCCTTTAGCAAAAGAAATGGTCTTCAAATAAGGAATAATCTTCGCTAATTCTTCCGTTTCCAAACAGGAGAACAGATAAATCCGGCGCAGGAAACCAATGAGCTCTTGAAATTCCTTATTCATCAACTAATGTATAACCCATTTCCCACAAAAAATCAAATAGAAATTGACAAAAAGACGGGGTTATTCTAAAATTAAACAATGTTCTTCTTTATTATTTCTTTGTTGCTGGCCGGCGGGAATCTTGCCCCGCTCGATTATTATCCTTTAAACCTGGGTGACCAGTGGGAATATCAGGTCACCTCGGTCAATAAAAAGGAAAATTTTGTCATGAAGGTAATGGTGGAACCTTCGCAGGTTTATGAAGGCAAGATGTATGCGGTGCTTACTCAGCAGGATAAACGGGGGAAGATGCGTTCGTTTATCTGTTCCGACGAAAAAGGGGTTTATTTGAAACAAACCCTTCTGTCGAAAAAATTTACACCGGAAGTATCGGCGGTGCATCTGCCGGCGATTCCGGTAATTATTTTTCCTCTGGAGAAAGGGGAAAAATTTCATTGGGAGGGAAAACTAAAGGTTGCCTGGATCAACAAAGCTATCGTGATGGACGGTGAAATTTTAGGCGAAGAAGAAATAACCGTTCCCGCGGGAAGTTTTAAGTGCGTAAAAATTTATTTTAAAATATTCAAAGACAAGAAAACTTCCGACCAATACGGCTGGTATGCTCCGCGAGTAGGACAGGTCAAATACATCGGAGAAGAATACATTAAACTTTTAAAAAGCTACAAGACCATAAACAAGACCGTAAAGGAGTAATTGTAGGGCAAGCCTTTAGGCTTGCGTTTTTAAAACCGCAGGGCTAAAGCCCTGCCCTACATCATCACTGTGTTCGTAATTATAAATGAAAATTTAGGCGATTAACGACAACAGATTGTTTTTTATTTGCTCAGGTAAGGGGATGAGCTTTCTGTTCTCATCGGTAAAGGCTAAGATTTGCTTGGAGGAAGCAATCAGTTTATTTGTTTTTTGATCGACAACCTTAAAAAAAAATTCCAAAAATTTTTCTCGGACACGTTTTGTTTGTACGACAACTAAAAGTTCGTCAAACAGCTTGGCTTCTCTCTTGTAACTCATCGCAGCTTTCACCGTTACCAAACTCATTCCTTTCT
The DNA here is from genome assembly GCA_043810025.1 of Elusimicrobiota bacterium. Classification (GTDB taxonomy): domain Bacteria; phylum Elusimicrobiota; class JBDRON01; order JBDRON01; family JBDRON01; genus JBDRON01. The sequence continues at coordinate 8,025 of JBDRON010000091.1, read as the reverse complement.
CTTTCATCTCCTGCACTGAAGGAACAATCTCATAAAAAAATGATTCCAAGGCCATCCCGCACCAATCCAGGTATCGCGTAAAATAAACATTGCCAAAATTATTGGTTTCAGCTAAATAAACTATTTTTTCAAAATAGAATTCTTTAGTTCTTCGATCAAAATGCCGCCGGGTATTGGCCATTTGCCGGCGTCTTTCCGCCTCCCGGCGGTCAATATAGCTTCTGACCTTAGACATCTCCTGGATATAATCATTCAATGTTTTTGCCGCATCAGGACAATCAGGAAAAAACTGTAATCCGCATCGATACTTGAAAGGGCTGGGAAATTCTCCGTCTAAGTTATATTCCCAAACCACCTTCCCCTCCACCTTCACCATCGAATAAGGAGAAGGAAGATACAAATATAAATTAACCATATCTTCCTTGTTATAAGGATGATCCAGGAAAAGTGAACAACCGTTTTCGGATAGATCTACGGTATAAGCAACAACCTTATTTGCGCTGACTGCCTGCTCATTTATATGTTCTAAGGCCACTGGAAAATCTACAGCGATCCGTGGTTTCAGCCGGCGGTCAGAGAATTTCATTTAACTCTCCCTTGTTTCCCGATTTCCCATGATTATTCTAATACTTTCAAATGTTCTTTTCAAGTTAAATTATCTACACTTTAAGTATAACAACCTGATGTTAAGTTTATGTTAAGAAAATGTTAATTTTTTGTTAAGATTTTTTTGCTCGAATTATCATATTTTTCAATGCTGATCCAACTTTCGATCCCAGTCTTCATTATAACCGCGAATCAATCCTTCATCGGCAAAACTGAAATATTGGTTATCCCCGATAATCAGATGGTCAAGAATTTTTATCTCCATAATTCTGCCGATGAGCAGTAAATTTCTGGTAATTTCTTTATCGGAAGCGCTGGGTTGAGAATTGCCCGAAGGGTGGTTATGAACAAAAATTAATCCGGCCGCATTATGCCGGAGCGCCGATTTAATAATCTCCCGGAAATAAACAAAACTGGAACTCAAACTTCCCCTGAACAAATCCTCAGTTTCAATGACTTTGTTTTGAGCATCAAGAAAGATTATTTTGAATATTTCATTTTTTAGGCCCCGGAGGGAATGGTAAAGATAATCAAATACTGATTGAGAAGATTTACAGATCGGTTTGTTTAAGATTTTTTCTTTGAGAAATTTGCGGGCAACTTCCTGGACAAGTTTAAGTCCAAACAAATTGTGCGGACCGATATCATCTATTTTGATTAGTTCTTCAGGAGAAGCTTCTAAAACCTCTCTTAAAGTGTTAAATTTCTCCAAAGCTTTTTTAGCGGCCGGCTTGCAATCACGGCGGGGAGTGCCTAAGGTGAGCAGTAATTCGATTATTTCATAATCATGAAAACCGTCGATACCCGATTTAAGAAATTTTTCCCTGAGTCTTTTGCGATGCCCGTCCGGTTTAGAAATCATTGCCTTGTCGGCCTTTTTAAATTGTTTTATGGCGGGGATGACGGGATTTGAACCCGCGGTCTCTGCCTTGACAGGGCAGCGTGTTAGGCCAGGCTACACCACATCCCCTTTCACGACTTGATATACTCCCTCTCCCCTTTACACCCTCACCTTAATCCTCTCCCATCAAGGGAGAGGAAAACGACCTGAACCCTTCCTTAAAATGGGCGGTAGCCGGATCGAACAGCTGACCTCTTCCTTGTAAGGGAAGCGCTCTCCCAACTGAGCTAACCGCCCAACAATCTTCCACTAAAAGATTTTTTAAAAACTAAGTGTCTTGCTCAGCCTCGTCTAGGGGTTCAACGGGAGAGGTCAAATCCGAACCTTCGGTAAGAGTTGCCGGTTTAGCAATTTTAATATTCAACAACTTGCTTATTCTTGCTCGTAAACTCTGCAATTCCATCGGTTTGGGCAAATAGTCATCAGCGCCGCATTCCATAATTCGGCGCGATGTTTCCGGGCTATCGTAACCGGTAATCGACAATATTTTTACCGCGCCTTGCAGGGGGTCTTTACGGATCATTTCACAAACCTGAAAACCGTCTACACCGGGCAAATTCAAATCGAGGATGATCAACTCCGGAAAAAACTCGTTTAACACTTTACCGGCCGTAAACCCGTCTAAAGCCACTTTTAATTCCACGGTAATCCAGTCTTTTAAAGCATCCCGGATAAAATCACTCACTTCAATTTCATCGTCAATCACAAGAATCTTCTTAACCTTTCGGCTTCGAACAATCTCTTCCTTGATTTCCGGCAAACTCAAGCCGCGGTCAATATATCTCTCAATTCGGGCTAACATCATCACTGTTTCTTTTTCCCGATACAACCGATGCCCGCCCTGGGTTTCTCCGTGACTTTTTAATAACCCGATGTCCGTGTAATGCCTGACTGTCGAAACTAAAACACCGGCTTTCTCAGCAATTTCCCCGATTTTCCACAACCCATCAGAAATCCGCTCTTCTTTCGGCTTATGCATTTGTTTAACTCCCCAGGTTTTAAATAAGAAAAATTTGCCGGGTCATATTTTAATATGCCCCTGATTTGTTTTACACTATCATATAAAAATTCTGTTGTCAAGATTTTATTTGCCGTTATTAATTTTCTGTAATGTTTGCCGGACAAAACCCAGATTTTGTCCGGCTAATTCGAATTGCGGATCTAAAACTAAAGCCTGCTGATAACATTCTATTGCTTGATTAAAATTTTCCTGCCGGGTATAAAGATATCCTAAGTTATTCCAAAGATCTTTATTCTCCGGGAAAATACGCACCGCCGCCCGGTAAAGCTTTATCCCGTCAGAAGTATACTCATTATTGCCGACATAAATGTTCCCTAGTCCCAAATAAGTTTCCAAAGAAAGAGGATTAATCAATAAGGACTGTCGATAATTTTCCATCGCCTGCTTTGTTTTTTTCTCTTTATTTAAAACCGCCGCCAGATTAAAATAGATTTCATCATAACCAGGGTTTGCTCCGATCGCCTCCTGATAAGCCCCAATCGCCTGGTCATACCGGTTCAATCGAGCGTAAATATTACCTAACTCATAGTTATTATTCACTTCATAACGATGTAACCGGTGAGCTCTCTCCAATTCTGTCCGGGCTTGCTCCAGCCGGTTGGCCTTGGCATTTTTAAACCCGCGGAAATAATGGACTTCGGCAAAAAAATACTGCCAGCTTAACCCGATTAAAAATAGGAAAAATCCGCTGAACAACAGTGGAACAAATTTATATTTTTTGTTGATCTCCCAACTTCGCGAATTCTGGCCGGCAAAGGTTTGGCCAATTTTAACCAGGTATCCGGCCTGAAGATAAAAGAACATCGCTGGGATCGTAAAATGGAGCGAAACATTGAGCAGGTTATCGACAAACATCCCCGCTGTGGCCGCCAACAGAGAAATTGCCAGCATTCTATCGCCGCTCCTGGGCATTTTCTTCAACAGTTTCCAGCCATAAAAGAAAAAAACATAAAAGACCCAGACATACACCCCCAACCCCAAAACTCCGATCTGCGACCAAAGCTCCAAAATCTCGTTATGGGCATTATTGGCATGGGTGCGCAAAGAGCGAAATTTTTCCTGGAAAAGCTGTTTACCCTGCTCAAAGGGATACAGCATCTCAAAAACACCCCAGCCATTCCCCAAGACCGGCCGCTGACGCGCCAATTTCCAGGCACAGGACCAGATCAACACCCGCTGGTGCCAGGGGGCATAAACTTTTCCTTTAATCTCGGAAACCTCGGTTATTCGATTGACCAATGAATAACTGTTCTGCGCACTATTCGGGAAAAACACAATAAAAAGAACCGCTCCCAAACCAATAAAAGCCAGCCATTTTTTATTTTGGGTAAAAACATCCCGCCAATAGAAGAAGCAGATTACGCCCATTAAAAAGAAACTGACGGCCACCCCTGCCCATGAACTGCGGGTCAGGGTGCAAAGCAGCCCCCAAAAAGAAAAAAACAAGAAAAAAAGATAATACAATTTACGGTAAAATTTCTGGGCCGATAAAAATTTCCCTAAATTTAGCGGCATAATCGAGACCAAAAAACTGGAATAAAAATTCGGGTTGCCAAAAGTCGATACGCAGCGCGAGCCAAAAGGTGTGAGGGTTTTTGACCAGACCAATTCAATCCCATAAAATTGCAATACGCCGTAAATTGAACTGATTAAGCCGACGAGGAGAGAAATTTCTACCAAACGATTAACCATGAAAATATTTTCCACAAAATAAATTACGCTGTAAAAAACAAGAAAAACATTCAAGAAAAGAAACAACAAGTTTTTGCTTCCTTCGCTGCCCACGGCGCTGCTATACTGCGGATAGAGCCAAAAAGACCGCAACAAACTTAAGCTGGCAATCAACAAAAAAACGATTAAAGGCCAATCCAGGGGGGTGGGCCGAAACTCCATTTTATTACTGCGGTAAACATCCACAAGCTTGGAAATCCAGAGACTGCAAATTATCGTATAGACCAGCACTCCTTGTATATAATAAGGATTCCGGGTAGTATCGGTAAAAAAAATTAACGGGGTAACACAGATTAAAAGATAAAATAATAGATTTCGGAATCTGGACATTTTTTGTAATGGTATTTGTTGTAGAGACGCAAAATTTTGCGTCTTTACCATTTAAATTGTTTGATTATCTGCTGGGCTTGCTGATCTTTCGGGTCAACAACCAAAAGTTTTTCCCACATTTCCCTGGCTTCCTTCAGCCGATCTTGTTTCCCGTACAGAATCGCCAAGTTTCTCAAGGTAAACGCTGACCGAGGCTCATATTTCAGGGCATTTTTGTACATCTGTTCGGCTTCTTCCCATTTATTCTTCAGATAATAAATGTTGCCTAACTCCGAATAGGATTGGGCGAAATCGGGTTTATTCTTAATCGCCGCGAGGTAAATTTTTTCCGCGGCATCCAAATCTTTCCATTGTAAATAGATCCAGCCCATGCGGGCATAATTCAAAGGGAAAACCGGGTCGATTTTTTCGTATTTCTGGAAATATTCCATCGCTTTTTGATAATGTCCATTGGCTTCTTCCCAGTCTTTCCGGGTTTGCTCCGGTTTGTTTTCGCTGGTCATTTGTTGGGAACGAAGACGAGCCGCCTCAGCTAATTTGAAATAAACCATCCCGGTCTGATAATGCACTTGCACATAATTGGGAGCTAATTTTTTGGTATCCTGATATTTAGCTAAAGCCCGTTCGGCATCGCCTTTGGCCCAGCGGTCATTGTAAACGTTCCCCATAAAATAATGAGCCATCATATAGCCGGGATTATAACTGATAACTTTTTGGTAAGTCTGCAAGGCTGGTTCCCACTGCTGGGTTTTGGAAAAATAAATCGCTAAATTATGGTTATAATCCGCTAAAAAATATCCGGAAAAAATATTACACAAATACACCGCTATCCCGGCTACAGTAATCTGCAACCCCCTTTTCCATCGCCAGGAAATCGGCAAAACCAATTCATTTTCCACCGGCTGAGTAGTCAACACCCCAATCAGCCCGATAAACAACCAGAGATAAATCCCGGAGGAAACAAACCGCAGGCTTACACACATCAAATTGTGCACCAATAAACCCCAAAAGCAAGCCAATAATCCTACTAATAAATAGAGCCGCCAATCCCTTTCTTTTTTGTCAATCAGTCGATTGGCCGCTTTTTCTCTATCCAGATTTGACCAGCGGTTAAGGGTTTTTAAACCCAGCCAGCTAAAAGTTAACAACATCCAGAGAAAAACACCAAACCCAATTATCCCTTCGTCGTACCAGACCTCTAGGTATTCGTCTTCCGGATGATCAGTTTCGGTATTGTGTTTTCCTTCAATATGAAAAATTTCCGGCCGGCGGTAAGTCGGATAGACTACCTTAAAAGTCCCCAAACCGGTTCCGATTACCGGGTTTTTCAAAATCATTTCCCAGGTCGAGATCCAGGTAAAAACCCGAAATCGCGCCGAATCGATCCGCTTACTAAGAAAATAGCCTACGCCAATTAGGCAAAGGAGCGCAACCCCGACCGCTAAACCTGAAAGCACCCGGCGAATTCGTTCTTGTTGTGCATGCACTAGATAAAAGATCGCCAATAAAACGAAAGCAACAAATCCGGCCGTAAAACCGATCCAGCCGGCTTTAGATACCGTCCGCCAAAGGCAAAAAGCGTTAAGCAAAAAGAGCGCCAGATAAATTTTTCTTCTGGTCATAAAAAACAAGACCAGAATCAGCGGAGAGATAGCCACCAGGAAATCGGCAAAAAAATTAGGGTTGCCAAAAGTGGAAAATATTCTACCGCCAAAAGCGCCGCGCCAAACAAAAGGATCCAAACCCAGACCTGACACATTAGAAAAAACCTGGCCGTCCAAAAATTGAATCAAGCCGTAGATCCCGCAAATTGCCGAGGTCAGCGTCAGCCAAAATACCAGCCGTCTGATTTTTTTTTCTTCGTTAAATTCCCGGAAAACAATTAAAGCGATGCCGGTGTAAATTGTCCGGCGAATCAACTCATCCAGACTGGTATCTTTAAACGGTGAATGAGCGAAGGAAATGACCGCCGAAAGCAAAGAGACCAGGACCGGCAAAACAACCCAAAATTTTCCCTGAAAAGGAATTTTTGCTTCTTCGATGAGTTTAATTAACCAGACAGCTAAGAGGATGGCGCCAATAATTTGCAGAGCGGTAATTTTTATCTGGCAGGAATCATAAGTGCGCAAATAAAATGAGGCGGAGACGGTTAAATAGAAAAAAGGGATGCCCCAACTGATTAAAGAATCGCAGATTTTTACTATTCGGTTATTCATAGTTTATACATAACGCAAAACTCAAAGCGCAAAACGTAAAACGAAAATTTGAAATCTTTTAAAAAAATCTTTTGTCTTTTAGTTTTGAGTTTTGCGCTTTGCGTTTTACGCTTGTTTAGCCGAAGGCGGGGGTCGAACCCGCGACCTACGGTTTACGAAACCGTTGCTCTACCACTGAGCTACTTCGGCTTAAAATTAACATATAGGAATTTCAATGTCGTTAACGGTAAAACCAATTTGTTTTGGGTCTTCACCACTTTCTGCACATGAATTTTGATGTTTCACGTTGTTATTTACAACAATAAAAATACAAGTCAAAATCAAAGGCGTCATTGGTAACCTACTGTAATTTTAAATTTAGGCAAAGAAACTCAATGTTTGTTTTGTGTGTGTTTCCCCCTTTAAAAAGGGGGATCAAGGGGGATTTTGAAAATTAGAAATATTGTCTAAATCTCCCCTACCCCTCTTTTAAAAAGAGGGAAAAAAATATCGCAGATGTGTAAAGTTCCGAGCTAAGCTCGGACTAACTTGAAATTAAATCCTGATAGTGAACTTTGTAATTCTAACATTTTTTTACCGGCAAAGTCAATTTAAGTTTGTAAATAAGTTACGGTAAAATAGAAATATCCAAGACAGGAAAAAGGTTAATGGATCACTCCCACTTTGCGCACTACTTTTCCTTTACCGCCGTCGTCACCTTCTACTTCTATTACCACTAAATACATCCCCTGAGAAACTTTCCGGCCGCTATCGTCAGTTCCGTCCCACTCCACATTGTTGTTGCTGCCGGCATTGCCTTCCACACTTAGCTCCCGCACCTTATACCCGAATAAATCATAAACCTTGATCTTTACCCGGCTGTGCTGGTTTAAGGTAAAGTTAATCTTCGTTATGGTCTTGCGGCTGTCAAAGGGATTGGGATAGTTGCTCACCTCACTTATTACGGCCTGCGGTAATTCCCCGACGATTACCGGACTGTCCATCTCTGACCAATCGCTCCAGACCCCGGCTCCATTCCGGACTCGCACCCGGTAAAAATAGGTGCCGCCTAATACCCCTTCCACCAGGTAAGTTAGCGAGGCGACGATGGTGAGGACGACACTGAAGTCAACTTCCACTTGCAGGGAAGAGCAGAGAGCGTCGAGGTGGAAGAAGTGAACCCCGTCGGCAATAGCATTTTCGATGATCATGCGTTTGGCATAACGCGTAAGCAGTGTAGA
>JBDRON010000090.1:0-23422 GCA_043810025.1 Elusimicrobiota bacterium | reverse complement strand
CCGTTCCTTACAATTAATACATATCTGTGTTCCCCCTTTTGAAAGGGGGACTGAGGGGGATTTGAAAATTATAAATAATGTCAAAATCTCACCTACCCCTCTTATTAAAGAGGGAAAAAAATGCCCAGCAGGTGGGTAAAGTCCCGGGCGAAGCCCTGACTAGCCTGTGGATACATTGTGGGTAACTAAAAATTTCCGGCAGTTGTTAATGCTTAAAGGTTACTAGATGGCAAGCAATGGTAAAAGATAATAATAATTTTCTTGACAAAATTCAGGGTTTGATGTATATACTTGTTGAAAGACGGTAAAATATAATAATATCTAAGACAAGATGATAAAAGGTGATAGAAGGTGACAGAGATTAAAGATGTAATGAGTATTATCGAACTTTCGGCTTACTTAGGAATCGGTAAGTCGAAGATTTATAGCTTGATTCGGCAAAAAAAAATTCCCGCTTCCCGGATTGGCCGGCAGTACCGGTTTTCTAAAACGGTAATTGATGAATGGTTGAAAGAAAAAATTATTACCAGGAAAGAAACACTGCAAATGAATTTTTTCAACTCAGAGAATAAAGAGTAGAGACGCAAAATTTTGCGTCTTTACAACAACACAACAATTAGGAGGAAAAGGTAAGAAAAAATGCCCTTTTCTAACGTGGATGCGGATAATTTAGTGGGTGAACAATTTTGGAATGACTGGCGCTGGCAGCTAGCACACCGGCTGACCAGGTTGGAAGACATTGAAAAATGGCTTGTGCTGACTGAAGAAGAGAAATCAGCAATAATTGATGCTCAAAACCGGATGCGGATGGCCATTACCCCCTATTTTGTTTCCTTAATGGACAAAACGGATCCGGATTGTCCGATTCGCAAACAGGCTTTACCTTCTTTGAAAGAGTTTAAAACCACCAAGACCGATTTGATTGATCCCTGCGGAGAAGAGCGGGATACGGTTATTCCGGGACTGGTGCATCGCTATCCTGATCGGGTGCTGCTGATTGCCACGAATGCCTGCGCGGTATATTGCCGGCATTGCACACGCCGAAGACTGGTTGGCTGTAACGAAAGTCATTTAAGCGAACAACATTGGTCTGCTTCCTTAGAATATATTCAAAAAAATAAAAAAATACGGGATGTGCTGGTCTCTGGCGGCGATCCGCTGTTGATTAATGAAAACAGGTTGGAAAAAATGCTTTCTGATCTCAGGGCGATCGAGCATATTGAGATTATCAGAATCGGCACGCGTCTGCCGGTAACTTTACCGCAGAGAATTACGCCGGAGTTATGCGCTATCTTAAAAAAGTTTCATCCGCTCTATCTCAGTATTCATTTTAATCATCCTAAGGAGATTACCGAGGAGAGCCGCCGGGCCTGCCAATTATTAGCGGATGCCGGTATCCCGTTAGGTTCGCAGACGGTTTTGCTGAAAGGAATTAACGATTCGCCGAAAACTATTACCAGCTTGATGCAGGAGTTATTGAAAATAAGAGTAAAACCGTATTATTTATATCAGTGCGATTTAGCTCCAGGTACCGCCCATTTCCGCACACCAATTAGCTGCGGATTAAAAATTGTTCGCAGTTTGCGCGGCTTTACCAGCGGCTACGCCTTACCGACCTTTGTTATCGATGCTCCGGGCGGGGGCGGTAAAGTTCCGATTACTCCGGATTATGTGATCTCGAAAACCAAGAAGGGCGTAATTTTTTATAATTATCAAAGCAAGATTTATATCTATCCGGAAGGAAATTATGGAGAGCAGTTGTTGTTGGAGAAGGAAGAATTAGAGAGCAAAGTTTCCATGTAGATGTTTGAAAAGAAAGGGGGTGAAAAAAGATGGCAGAAAAAGTAGTGAAGGTAGGAGTAAAAAGGGAAGACGGGTATCTCTATTACATTGACAAGCAGGGCGATGTGTCCAAAGTAAAGATGGCCCGCGGCGGCAAAAAAGGCGGCAAACCTTCCAAAGCAGCGAAGGCCGGCGTGAAAAAAGAATCCGGATATCTTTATTTTCTGGATAAGCAGGGCGATGTGGCCAGAGCGAAAATGGCTCGTGCAGGCAAAAAAAAGAAAAAGTAGTAAAACATCAGGTTTTTCAGCAAAAGAACCCTTCTCTTCCTTAGAACGTGTTTTGAAGAGAGGGGTTCTTTTTTTCCCAAAAATTAAAAATATTGGTTGACAATTCGGTGAGGATAGCTTATCTATTTAAGAGTATCCGAATGTTATTAACGCTTCCAGTTGCACAGATCTTAAATTACTTTTAACTTATGTTAAACCATAGACAGAAAATCGGGTTGGCGATTGCGGGGACGATTTGGGCGGCGCTTTTTTGTTTTTGGTTTGCCGATTCTCTCGATGTGTGGGAGAATAAGTCTTTGGATTGGCGTTTTCAGCAAAGGGGGCCAATTGCGCCAAACCCGCAGATTGCGATCGTGGAGATCGACGAGAAAAGTATTCAAAAATTGGGGCGCTGGCCTTGGAACCGGGATGTGCATGCCCGGTTGATCAAGCTGCTGGAGAAGGCGCAAGCCAAAAAAATAGCTTTTGATGTGATTTTTCCGGAATCGGATCTGGAACATCCCGAGGCGGATAAAAAGTTTGCCGAGGCGGTGGAAAAATCAAATCGGGTTGTTTTAGGTTCTTTTTTTGAAATGGGTGACAAGGATGTTCCTAAAAACATTTTTTTGCCAAAATTTACTTTACCGCCGCAGAGGGTCGGTTTTACGAACAATTTTTCGGAGAAGGACGGGGTCACCAGGAGATCTTATCTTAATTTAACTTATCAAAAGAGGGATTGGACCAGTTTTGCCCTAGCGGTAATTTCTACGCTTGAGAGAATTAATTTTCCTAAAATTGAGGGTAATAAATTTTACCTGAATTATCTGGGCCGCTATGGAACCTTTCCCTATTCTTCCTATAGTGAGGTGCTGGAGGGAAAAATTTCCCCCCAGGTTTTTAAAGATAAAATTGTTTTAATTGGTTCGACCGCAACCGGGCTTTATGATCGCCGGTCAACGCCGTTTACTCCCGATTGTCCTGGCGTGGAAGTGCAGGCGACGGCGGTGAATAATCTGTTGGAAAAAAATTGGCTGCGTGTTTTTCCGGGATATTTAGTCTTGGCGGTCACTTTTGGTTTTGTCCTGGTTTTCGGTTTAATTCTACCCTTGCTGTCGGCCTGGCGGGCGACTTTCCTGGCTTTGGTTTTATTTTTTGGTTACGGATTTTTGAGTTGTTTATTTTTTGCCCGGGGGAACTATTGGCTGCCGATGGTTTTTCCGTTGAGTTTGATTTTTTTATCTTATGTCGGGATAATTTTTTGGCGATTTTTGGGAGAGGAGAAAGAAAAACGATACTTGAGAAAAGCGCTGAGCAGTTATCTTTCTCACAAAGTTATGGAACAGGTGGTAGCGCATCCGGAGTTGTTACGGTTATACGGTGACCGGCAGGATTTATCCGTGATGTTTACCGATATCCGCGGTTTTACCAGTATCTCGGAAAAAATGACCCCTGAAGATGTGGTTGCTTTGCTCAATGAGTATTTTAGCAGGATGAGCGAGGTGGTCTTCCATTGGGATGGAACATTAAATAAGTTTATCGGCGATGCGATCATGGCTTTCTGGGGCGCTCCCTCGGGACAAACCGATCATGCCTTGCGGGCGGTAAGCTGCGCCCGGGAAATGATTGTGGAATTAAACAAACTGCAAAAAAAATGGCTTTCGGAAAATAAGCCGGTTTTGGATATCGGCATCGGCATTAATAGCGGGAAAATGCTCATCGGCAATATGGGTTCAACGGAAAAACTGGATTACACCGTTATTGGCGACAATGTAAATGTGGCCTCGCGTTTAGAGGGACTGAACAAACAATACAACACCCATATTTTGATTACCGAAGAAACTTATCAACGGGTAAAAGACGCTATCCCCTGCCGTTTTGTGGCGGATAGCAAGGTTAAGGGAAAGGAAGAAAGCTTGAAAATTTACGAAGCGCTGGGGAGCGGGAATAAGCAATGATTATTTTTTGGCGGCTGATTTTGGCCCATCTGCTGGCTGATTTTACTTTTCAGTCCAACAGTATCGCCTTATGGAAAAGGAAAAATGTTTGGGGCGGGATAATTCACAGCCTGATTTTTATTGTTTCCGGGCTGGCGCTTTGCTTCCCTTATCTTAACGAAATTTGGATTTCTATTGACGGACTACATTTCCAGGGGTGGTTTTGTTTGTTATTGTTGGGGGTTTTCCATTTTATCGAGGATGAATGGCGGGTATATTCGATTGGCCGCGGTTCACCGGATAATTTATTGTTTTTCTTGTTTGACCAGATCATCCATTTAAGTTTTATCTTTATTTTAGCTCCGCAGATGATCTTCGACCACTCCGGGTTAATCTTGCCGGAGAAGATTATTTTTCTTTCGATTATGTTCGTTTTGGTCACCCATTTTACGACTGTCTTTGTCTATTATATTGAGCGGATTTTTCGCCGGCCGCAGGAGATTGACAGTTTTTCTCATGGGAAATACTATTTTATGGCGGAAAGGATAGTGCTGGCCGGCTCTTTTCTTTTGCCCGGTTGGTGGTGGTTGGGTTTTATTCTGCTCTGGTTACTCCGACTGGGGTTGTTTTATTGGAAAAAAGAATACGATTTTTCCTGGGGCGACTTAATTGTCGGCAATATCTTTGCCATAATTTTTGGCGGAATAATTAAAGTATTCTTTTAAGCATGGCTAAACAAGTGAGATTAATTTGTGAAGAAAGACAAACCTGCAATTGCAAATCTTTCCCGAAAGCTGAAAACTGTTCATTTTCTGGTTATCTATTTTTGTTTAACAACGATCAGTGTGATTATTCACAATCGGCTGGTGGATACGCCGAGTTTAGCTCAAGGCCGGTCCTGGCATCAAGAGATCATCCAGGGAAACGGTCCAGCGCCTAACCAGTACCGGATCCTGCCTCATCTTTTGGGTGAATGGTTGATCCGGGCGGGGCTGCCTTTTTTGGACGCTTTTTTATTTTTGCGCTGGTTCTTCACTTTTCTGGGTGTTGTTTTATTTCATTTTTATCTGCGGGCCTGGTTTAAAGAGGAAATTTGTCTGCTGGGCGGATTATTTCTAATCGCCGCTTTACCTTTAACTTATTTGGGTTATTTTATGCAGCCGGCGGATTGCCTCGGTTTTGTTTTTTTTGTTTTGGGCTGCTGGTTTATTCGGGACCGGAAAGACGGCTTTTTGGCTCCGGTGATCTTGCTGGGAATGTTGAATAAAGAAACGACGGTTATTTTAATTTTGGTCTATCTGTTTTATCGGTACGATGAGCTTTCCCTGAAGAATTTATTACTGCGGCTCGGAGGCTTCCTTTTGCCGGCCGCCGCCGGTTATTTTGCTGTCCGCCAATATTATCCTTCCCGGCCGTTTTATTGCGCTTTTTACTGGTACGAACAGAATTTTTCTGACCCCCGGGCCTATTTTTATCCGCTATTGATTTTTAGCGGTTTTCTCTTCGCGGCTTTCCAGGGTTGGTCAGGAAAAGGGAAGTTTTTGCGGCGTTCAGCGTTGATGCTGCCGTTTTTTGTGCTGATTCATTGGATGATCGCCCAGATTTCTGAAATCCGGCTTTTTTTGCCGCTCTTCCCGATCATCATTCCTTTAGGGATGGCTTATTTTTTTCCGCCGACCATCGCCGGGGATAAACCGGTAGCGGTAAATTATCTGACGCGGACCAAACCACTGATTTTGTATCTGAGCATCTGGCTGCTCTTTGCCATCTTTTTTACCGGTTATTGCCGGCATAATCAAAAAAAATATCTCACCCAGCAAAGATACTCCAACCGATAAAGTCATCGTCTTTTTTATTGAATTTGACTTTTCATCCTAATTTTGTTAATCTTATCTTCATTCTCAATAACACCATAAATCATCAATTAAAAAGGGAGAAAATAAGGATGCTTCGCACAGATACCTGCGGTCAATTAAGCGTTAATGATCTGGAGAAAAAAGTTATTCTTTGCGGTTGGGTGCATTCGACCCGCGATCATGGAGGGATAATTTTTCTCGATTTGCGGGATCGCTACGGGATTACCCAAATCGTTTTTGATCCGGAAGAATCCCATGAACTGTCTAATCTTGCTCGGGATTTACACGGTGAGTTTGTCGTAAAAATAACCGGTACGGTCCGCAAAAGGCCGGAGGCAACGATTAACCGCGCCCTGGCGACCGGAGAAATTGAAGTCGCCGCTGAGACGGTGGAAATTTTAAACACTTCAAAAACACCGTTGATTGATATTTCCAGCGATGTTCAGGTTTCCGAGGAGATGCGTCTGCGCTGGCGGTATTTGGATTTGCGCCGCAAGTCGATGCAGAATAACTTAATCCTGCGTTCAAAAATTGCCGGGGCGATCCGCCAATTTTTTAACCGGGAAAATTTCCTGGAAATAGAAACGCCTTCCCTGACCCGTTCGACACCGGAAGGCGCCCGCGATTTTTTGGCGCCCAGCCGGCTTACCCCCGGACATTTTTTCGCCTTGCCTCAATCCCCGCAGTTGTTTAAACAAATCTTGATGGTTTCCGGATTTGACCGCTATTACCAGATTGTCCGTTGTTTCCGCGACGAGGACTTACGCGCCGATCGCCAGCCGGAGTTCACCCAGGTAGATCTCGAGATGTCTTTTGTCGAGGAGCAGGATGTGATCGGACTGACGGAAAACTTGCTGGCCGAGGTCTGGGAGAAGGTTTTAGGAAAAAAATTGTCCACACCTTTCTTGCGGCTGGATTATTGGCAAGCGCTGGAACGGTTCGGTTCGGATAAACCGGACCTCCGGTTTGCCCTGGAGCTGGTAAATTTAACCGACATTTTTTCCGCTTGCCAGTTTAAGGTTTTTGCCGAGGTGGTGAAAAAAGGCGGGGTAATCAAAGGCCTGAAAGTGGAGGGCGGCGAAAGTTTTTCCCGGCAGGAGATTGACAACCTTAACCGGTTTGTTTTAACGTTGGGCGGCAAAGGGTTGGCCTGGATGAAAGTAACGGCCAACGGGCTGGAATCGAATATCGTCAAATTTTTTTCCGAGCAGGAAAAACAAAATATTCAGGAAAGGTTCAAAGCCAAAGCCGGCGACTTGCTGCTCTTTGCTGCCGACCAGCGCTTAACCGCCTGCAATTTGCTGGGAAGTTTGCGCTTGCACCTGGCCCAAAAATTAAATCTGATTCCGCCTGGGGCCGAGAACTTTCTCTGGGTAGTCGATTTCCCGCTTTTAGAATATAACCCGGAAGAAAACCGCTGGCAGTCCCAGCATCATCCGTTCACCGCGCCGGAACCGGAGGATATGAAGCTTTGGGAAAGCGCGCCGGAAAAAATTCGTTCCCGGGCTTACGATATTGTGCTTAACGGCACGGAAATCGGCGGCGGCAGTATCCGCATCCACCAACGGGAATTTCAGGAAAAAGTTTTTAGCCTGCTAAAAATTTCTCCCGAGGAAGCAAAAGAAAAGTTTGGCTTTCTCCTGGAAGCTTTAGAATACGGGGCGCCGCCGCACGGCGGCTTAGCACTGGGTTTTGACCGTCTGCTGGCGATCATCACCGGCAGCGATTCCATCCGCGAAGTCATCGCCTTCCCCAAAAACCAGCGAGGCGTTTGCCTGATGACCGGCGCCCCCGGCCTGGTCAGCGACAAACAACTCCGCGAACTGCACATCCAATCGACAGTAAAAAAGAAAACTGACAAATAGGATAATATAGTATCCATTGGATCCATTTGTAGGGACAAGGCATGCCTTGTCCCTACAAATCTATAAAAACTTACTCCACAAACCAATTGACTTTTCCCTTCAGGTTTCATAAGATAAAGCTATGAAAAATATAGCGGTTTTGACTAGCGGCGGCGATGCTCCGGCGATGAATGCTTGTATCCGGGCGGTGGTGCGGACGGGTGTTTATCGACAACTGAATGTGTTTGGAGTCTATCGTGGGTTTAGCGGGTTAATCCGCGGGGAGATTGAGCCGTTGGGCGCGCGGTCGGTTTCGAATATCATTCAACACGGGGGAACAATTTTAAAAACTTCGCGGTGTCCGGAGTTTTTAACGGAAGAAGGACGAAAAAAAGCGGCGAGGGTGTTGGAAGCACGAGAGATTGACGGTCTGGTGGCCATCGGCGGCGATGGGACATTTCGCGGGGCGCAAGCGTTAGGTCAGGTTTGGGGCGGTAAAATTATTGGTGTTCCCGGGACCATTGATAACGATGTTTATGGCACTGATTATACGATTGGGTTTGATACGGCGATCAATACGGCTTTGGATGCCATTGATAAAATTCGCGATACCGCCGAGGCCTTTGAACGGGTTTTTCTCGTCGAGGTGATGGGACGGGCCAGCGGGTTTATTTCTTTGGCGGTAGGCATCGCCGGCGGGGTCGAAGAGGTGTTGGTTCCCGGGTTTAGCGAAGATATCGGAAAATTGAGCAATCAGCTGATTGAAGAGAGAAACAAAGGTAAAACCAGTTGGATTATTGTGGTCGCTGAGGGTGATGAAGCCGGGGGAGCTTTTAAGCTGGCTCATCAGTTAAAAGAGTTGAATGGGTTGGAATACCGGGTTTGTGTTTTGGGTCACACCCAGCGGGGTGGAGCGCCTTCGGCGAGGGACCGGGTATTGGCCAGCAAGCTCGGGGCTTTTGCCGTCGATTCTTTGCTCAAAGGGGAAACCGGGAAGATGACCGGAGAAGTAGGCGAGCAGCTGGTGCTGGTTCCCTTAGCCGACACCTGGCAGAAGAAAAAAGATTTAGACGGCTATCTTTACCAATTAATTAAAATATTGTCGGTGTAATAAAGGTGAAAAAATGATTATTGGGTTGACCGGGCGTAATGCCGGCGGTAAAGGGGAAACGTTGGAATTTATGAAGAAGCGCAGTTTCATCGCTTATTCTTTATCCGATGTGTTACGGGAAGAACTAAGACAGCGAAAAAAAGCAGTTACCCGGGAAAACCTGACGCAGATTGGCCGGGAATTAAGGCAAAAGTTTGGATCGACCATTCTGGCGGAAAAGATTTTAAAAAAAATTAAGAATGATTGTCATTATGCGGTTGATTCTTTTCGTAATCCTGCCGAAATCGCTGCCTTCCGCAAACACGGTAATTTTGTTCTTTTGGCGGTGAAAGCCGATGCCCGCGTCAGATTTGAGCGAATTAAAAAGAGGGCGCGGGAGTCCGATCCGCAAACTTATCAGGATTTTCTGGATGTGGAAAATAAGGAATTGAAAAGTATTTCCTTGGCCGGGCAGGATTTAAGCGCTTGCGAAAAATTGGCCGACTACACCTTGGCGAATAACGGTTCGTTAGATATTTTTCATCGTAAATTAAGCGCTCTGTTGACGAAATTATTGTTTAATGCCCAGCGGCCGGATTGGGATGAATATTTTATGCGGATTGCCCAGGAGGTAGCGACTCGCAGTAACTGTATGAAACGAAAAGTCGCCGCGATTATCATCAAAGATAAACGGATTATTTCTACCGGTTATAACGGTACGCCGCGCGGCGTGAAAAACTGCAGCGAAGGCGGTTGTCCGCGGTGCAACAGTTTTGCCCAGGCCGGAACAAAACTGGATGAATGTTTATGTTCGCACGGAGAAGAAAACGCTATTGTTCAGGCGGCCTATCACGGAATTGCTTTAAAAGATGCCACCCTTTATTCCACTTTTTCTCCCTGTTTAATTTGTTCCAAGATGATTATTAACGCCGGAATAAAAAAAGTTATTTATCGAAAGGAATACCCCTTGGACAAAAACTCTTTTTCACTGTTTAAACAAGCCGGTGTAAGCATAAAAAAAATAGCCGACAAGTAAAATTTACACAAAACAAGCGAGGTAGGCGATGGGAAAAAAAAGACTGTTTTTTTGTTTTGGAATGATGTTTTGTTTTTTATTTGCGCCGTCCGGCTATGCGCAAAACATCGAGTTAGTCTCCAGCGATACCGAACGCGAAGAACTGCTTTTGCTTTTTGAAGAAGCGCAGTTGGTTACTACTCCGACGAAGCTGGAGCAGAAAATTTCTGATATCCCCTCCACGGTTTATGTAATTTCCGCTGAAGAAATCAGAAAACACGGTTATCAGACTTTAGACGAAGTTTTACGCGATCTTCCCGGGTTTGAGTTTGTTAATTCGGCCGGTTGGTGGGGGATGACCAGTTTACAGCGCGGTATCCGGGGGAACAAAACCCCCTTAATTCTCATTGATGGTTTTCGGGACGATAATTTGGTGGATAGCTATCAAATCTGGGGACAAATTTATCCCTTGCAATCGTTGAAAAGGATTGAGGTCGTCTATGGGCCAAGTTCGGCTTTATACGGAGCCGATGCTTTTTCCGGTGTGGTCAATCTGATTACCCAGGATGGTTCGGAGCTTAAGGGTGGAGATATTCATTTAACCGGCGGCTCGTTTGGGACAAGAATTTATGAGTTGACGCTGGGTAATCAAACGAAAGATAAAAATATTGATTGGTCTTTTTGGGGGCGCTGGGCGCAAGCCCAAGGTCCCAAACTTACTGATCTGGCCGGCTATCCGTTGTTGAAGGAGGCGATTAATAATTATTCCGAAGCTGATTTCCGGGAATACCGGAACAGAACTAAGAATTATTCGCTCGGTTTGAAAGTTTCCGATCGAGGGTTCACCGCCGGTTTTTATTTGTGGAACCGGGAAAACGGCGGCGGCACCTTGTTTGATCCCGTCAGTTTTGTCCAGAAGCAATCACTCTCTCATTATCAGAATGCCCAGCTTTATTTAAAAAAAGATCAGAAAATTTCTCCGAAATTGGATTCGCAAACCTCGCTTTCCTACCTGCGCACCGATGTATTCAATGACAGTCGTATTTGGGTAATTGATTCTACAACCTCTTCGGTCACTACCCCGGTCTATCAGGTGGGTAACGGGGATCGGGTGTCTTTTGAACAGCAGCTGACCTATTATTCCTCTCCCTGGCATTCCTCAGTGCTCGGTGTAACTCTTGAGGATTGGCTGGTTGCTCCGCGCATTCAAAAACCGAATACACCGCCGCAAAAAAGCGATGGTTTAAAGTATTATTACCGGCAAGTTTACGGGGCTTATTGGCAGGAAGAATGGCGGTATCTAAATTTGATAAATTTTGTTTTCGGCGCCCGTTATGATCGGACCTCCGATTTTGGTCCAACTTTTAACCCGCGGGCCGGCTTGGTCTATCATCTGCTGCCCGGGAAGAGTTCTTTGAAGTTTCTCTATGGCGAAGGATTCCTCGCCCCCAGTATTTATGATTTGTATTACAGTGATTTAACGAATAAAAAAACGGTGGTGGCGGCCAACCCGGAATTAGAAGCGCAGAAGGTGCGGACTTTTGAATTGGGTTGGAATTACCGCCTGACGCCGTTTTTTCAGACCCAATTAAGCTTATTTAAAAGTTATTTAAGGAACACGATTCTTCGTTCTTCGACAGGAAAAACGACCAGCGACGGTGTTCCTATCGATAAGTTTACCAATCGAGGCAGTTCGGAAATTATTGGCGGGGAAGCCGGGTTGTCCGGCCGGCCGGCTAAATACTTGAGTTTTTTTACTAACTATTCCTATTTGAAGGGGAAAGAGACAACCAGTAAGATTGATTTTATCGAAGACACCGCTAAACATAAAGCTAATCTCGGGCTGGATTTTTCTTTCTTCGATTTTTTACATTGGGATATTTCGCTTAACTGGTACGGTTCCCGCTATACCTCGCTGAGAAACACTGTTTTTCACGGGGATCGGATCTCCGGATACACTTTGGTCAATACCAACATTATTTTGGAAGAGATGGTTAAAAATCTGGAGTTGTCGTTACGGATAAAGAATCTGTTTAACCGGGAATATTTTGACCCGGCTGATCGGGGCGCCGAGGGTTGGGTGACCCCCGAGCATCCGCAGGAAAAGCGGAGTATTTATTTACAGCTTAGTTATAAGTTCTAAAATGTATAAAACACTGATCATCTTTTTGGTTTTTATCTTAACCGCAGTTGTAAATTTGGGGAAAGCGGAAGATATTTATGGATCCCCGAAAGTGGTTATTCTTTCTAAGTCCAGCCTCGCTCCTTATGCTGAGGCGCTGGAAGGCTTTGAAAGTGTTTGCAAAGCGGATTTGCGCAAATATTATATTGATGTTTACGGGGATAGGCGGTCGCAGTTGATTCAAGAGGTGCGGGGGGAAAATCCCCAGTTGATCCTGGTTATCGGTCCGGATGCCTTAAATTTAATTAAGAATAAAATTGAGGATATCCCGATTGTTTTTGCGATGGTGCTCAATCCGGCGAATCTACTCAACGGGGAATATGAGAATGTAACCGGAGTAAGTATGAATATCCCCGCCGAACTTCAGTTGAAAACATTATTGAGATTTTTTCCCAATATAAAAAAGGCCGGCGTGGTTTATGACCCAAGTAAAACCGGGTTTGCGATGGAAGAGGGGGAGTTGGCGGCTTATCGCTTAGGGATAAAATTGGTTAGCGAGAAAGTCAATAGCCGCAAGGATGTGTTTGAAGCCTGGGAAAAATTGTTCCGGGATAAAATCGAAACGCTTTGGGTGTTGCCGGACACAACGGTGACTACCGAAACCAGTTTCAAATACCTGCTTTTATTTTCCTTTCGCCAAAAAATACCGTTAATCGGAATTTCCCGAAAACAGGTTAAAGATGGAGCGCTGTTTGCCTTTTCTTTTGATGTTTTTGATTTAGGTAAACAAGCTGGCGCCATGGCCAACCTGCTTTTAGCCGGGCGCCGGATAAACACGATCACTTATGAATTCCCCCGGAGATATAAATTAGTGGTCAACGAGACAACAGCCCAATTGCTGGGTCTGGAACTGCCCAATAATTTTAGAAAAGAAATTGATGTTTTGGAGAAATAAAATGAAAGGAACCAGGCAAAGCTTTTATTGGCGGGTATTTTTTTACACAATTTTTTTAATTTTTTCGATGGCGGCTTTATTTACCGGCATTTCTTACTATCGCCGTTATGAACTGTTGAAAGAGAATTTAATTGATGACGGATTGCTTTTAGCCAACGATTTGGCTTACAGCAGCGAGTTGGCTTGTTATGCCCAGAATAAAAAATTTTTGCAATCGGCGCTGCATGGGTTGGTTAAACAACGGCGCGGACTGACCGGTGTAGCGATATATTTAAAAGGAGGAAAACTTTTAGATGGTTATTGGCGGGAAAGAGTTTCTTCGGAACTGCCGCCGGGGATAGAAGAGGAATTAAGGAAAACTAATCAGCCTTTGCGCAGAACTGTCAAACTTCCCGGAAAAAAAATGATTTATGAATTTTATGCGCCGGTAATTTCGCAGGTGGAGGAAAAATTGGAGATAAACTTTTATCCGGAAACGTCGGAGAAGGATAAGAATTTGCCTGTGGAGTTAATCGGGGTGGTGCGGTTAAACTTTTCTGCGGAAAATATTTACAAGGATTTGTTAAAGATGGTTCCGGAGATAGTCGGGCTGTCCGGTTTCTTTTTAATTATTGGAGTTTTTGCGGCGTTTTATCTTTCTCGCCGGATTACTCAGCCGCTCTTACAATTAACGACGATGGCTGAAGATCTGGGGAGCGGAAAATCGCCGTTGCAGACCTTCTCTTTTTTCCACAAAGATGAGATCGGGATACTGGCTAATACCTTTCTGGTAATGGCTGACCGGATCCAAGAGCGGGAACAAAAACTGGCCCAGTGGGGCGAAGAGCTGGAAAAAATGATCGAAGTCCGGACAGGCGAGTTGAAAGAGTCGCAAAGCCGCCTGATTCATGCTGAACGGTTGGCGGCGATTGGTCAGTTGGCGGCCGCGGTTAGCCATGATTTGAAAAATCCGCTTACCGGTATTCAGTTGGCTGTGGTTTATTTAAAGAAAAAGTTAAGCGCTCAGCCGGCGGAAATCCTGAATCTTTTAGACAGTATCGGGGAAGAAGCCGAACATGCTAACCGGATCATTAATGATATATTAATTTTTTCGCGTCCAACCCTGCCGGTTTTTAAATTGGTTGATCTGAATAGAATTATTGAGGAGTCTTTTTCCATCGCTCACTTATCCGGGTTTATTCAGGGGGTGAAGGTTGTCAGAAATTTTTATTCCGCCTTACCGGAGATAAATGCCGATTCTTCCCAATTGCGGAGGATTTTTGAAAACCTGATCACCAATTCTTGTCAAGCGATGTCCGGTAAGGGTGAAATCAGGATCGAAACAAAACCCGGAGCAGAAGGTATGGCGGAAATCATTATTACCGATAACGGTCCGGGTATTTCTCCGGAAAATATCAATAAAATTTTCAATCCATTTTTTACGACCCGGGCGAAAGGAACAGGGTTGGGATTGACAATTGTCAAAGGCATTATCGAGATGCATCAGGGAGCGATTCGCGTGGAAAGCAGCCCGGGCGAAGGGGCATCTTTTGTAATTTCCCTGCCGATTAAACAGAAAGAAGAATAGAACCATAGTCGTGGGTCTTGAGTCGTGGGTCATGAGTTTAAAAGAATCGATTCCTTTAAACACAAGACACAAGACACAAGACACACGACGCGTGACTCATAACTCATGACCTGTGTTCTTTATTAACCACAGTTCTGGAGGGTAAGGTGGATACGGATATTTTGGTTGTTGGCAGCGGGCCGGCTGGTTTGCAGGCGGCAATTCATGCCGCTAATCGGAAGGTTAGGGTTTTAGTGCTGGGACGGTTGGAGAACAGCGCTTTGTTAAAGGCCCAGATCAACAACTACTGGTGTATTGACGGGATTGGGCAGGGAAAACATTTGTTGGAGATAGCGAAAAACAAAGCAAAGAGCAGCGGGGCGGAATTTTTGACCGAGGATGTTTTGTCGGTAAAAAAAGAAGAAGAAGGTTTTAAGGCGCTTAGCGAGAGCGGGCACGAGATTCATTGTCGGGCAATAATTTTCACTACCGGAATTTCCCGGACTAAATTGGGGGTGAAAGGGGAAAGCGAATTTGTTGGCCGGGGGGTTAGTTACTGCGTGGATTGCGATGCGCCGTTCTTTAGAGGAAAGAAAGTGGCGGTGATCGGTAACAGCAGCGCGGCGGTAAGCGGAGCCTTCCTTTTGGCTCAAGCGGCCGGCGAAGTCAGTTTAATCGCCAAAGAGTTGAAGGTTGCCGAAAAGTTAGAGAAAGAGTTAAAATCTTCTTCGATCAAATTGTTGGCGGAGGAGGAAGTAGCGGAGATTAAAGGCGATGCGGAAAAGGTTAACCGGATTGTTCTAAAGAGCGGTAAGCTGCTGGAATTGGACGGGGTGTTTATTGAATTAGGTTCCAAGGGGGTGGTGCAATTGGTCAATGATTTGATGATCGATTTGGACCGGGAGAAATTTAAATATATTGTTACCAACAAAAGACAAGAAACAAATGTTCCGGGGGTTTATGCGGCCGGGGATGTAACCGGACCGCCTTTCCAACTGCCGAAAGCTATCGGTGAAGGCTGTATCGCCGGATTGGAGGCAGTAAGTTTTGTGCAGAGAAAAGTCTAGCCGGCGTGCGGGCGGACACAGGGATTCGCCCCTGCATAGATTACATAGAAAATTTTTGTAGGGGCAGACCACTGTGTCTGCCCTTTATTTTTTCCAAGGGCGGGGACAGAGTTCGATTTCCGGGCAGGTTTGGCGCAGGCAAATCGGGCCGGCTTTGGCAAAAACATGGGGGGCGGTTTTTTTTACCCGGATCAGCATCGCGGAAGCCAGACTGCGGATTTCCCACTGCGCGCGGCTGCAGCAACGGAGCTCAAAAAAATGCAACAGTTCCCGGGCGTTCATTGTGACCACCAGTTTGGTGGCGGCGGCGTTGGGGAAAATGTAACGGGCGTCTTCGGCGGGTATTTGCCGGTGGAGCAGTTCGTTGTAAAAACTTTTAATCTCGGCGGTAAGTTGGGCAAATTTCTTGCTGAGCAAAGGATTTTTCTTGATTGAGGGCGGCAGGACATATTCCAGTTCGCCTTTAAATTTTACATAACGTTGGCTTTGTTGAGAGAAGGAAGCCATCCGGTGGCGGACTAATTGATGGCTGCAGGCCCGGGAAATACCTTCGATGCCAAAAGTAAAATTTATATGTTCCAGGACGGAGTAATGCCCAAGTTGAATAATTTTACTGATGAATTTTGTTATTTCTTCCGTAGTTAATTTGGCCGAAATCTCTTCGACCCCGGCCGGCGAATAACAAAGTTTTGCCGCTGAGGTAACCACTAATTCCGGGTCCGGGGTATGGTAAAGCAGTTTAACTTTCATCGGTAAGCACTCCTTAATAATCCGCTCTTTTACCTTCTTCGTGATTATACAAATAACTTTCCTTCAAGGCAAGAATTTTAAGAAAAATTATTGTAAGTTTTAATTTTGAGAATATTCAAGTTAAGACCGCCAAAAAGCAGGCGGTCTGACTTTGCCTTAACTGGCAAATTTTTATTGTTGATTTTGTAGGGCAAGCCTTTAGGCTTGCGTTTTTAAAACCGCAGGGCTAAAGCCCTGCCCTACGTCATTGTAGTTGCCCCATTTATCTTAAAACACCGATAAATCGGCAAACTACAAAGTCAAAAACAAATTAGCTTTACCGTCAACAACATTGAAATTCCTCTAAATTTATATTATTTGCTTGCAAAATATCAAATAATCGGTATTAATTAATAGGAGTATATTGGGTTATATTAAAATAGCTTGAATTTTGCTTTTTGGACAGCAATCTTATTTAGCGGGAGTTAAAGTGGAAACGTTATTAGAAGAAGGCAAAAGCTGCATTTCGATCCTGATCGCCGATGATGAAGAAAACATCCAGAAACTTTTTACCAGAATCCTAAAAAGCAAGAATTACAACATCGTTAAGGCTTCTGATGGCCGGGAAGCGGTGGAAAAAATTCGCCAACAGAGTATTAATTTAGCCCTGGTGGATATTAACATGCCTTTGCTCAGTGGGTTAGAGGTGGTAAAAAAAATTAAAGAAATTAGTGAAACTACCGAGGTAATTGTCATTACCGGCGATCCGAGCCTGGAAACAGTTCGGGAAGCGATCAGCGCCGGCGCCGGCGATTATTTATCAAAACCGTTTAGCAGCCTGGAAGATGTCAGTTCAACGATTGAAAAGGCGCTGGAAAAACAAAAGCTTAATGCTTTAAATAAGGAATTACTAAGCAATCTGAAGAAACGCGTCTTTGAATTGGAGTTGCTTTATCAGATTAGCGAAACAATCAGTTATAACCTGGATTACGAAGAAATTTTCAAGCTGGCCATTGAAGCTCTCTCTAAAGTGGCCGATTTTGAAGTTTGCGTGGTTTTTGTCTCTTTTGGGGATACCGGTAAATCAATCAGTAAGGTGATCCGGCCGATTTCAAAAATATTTCTCGAAGAATTAAAAGAAATCATCGGGCAGGAAATAAACAAATTAAATATCGAGACCGGCAGTAAATTTAATTTGGAGATTAAATTAAATGATGGTGACATTGATCAGAATAAAACCGGCGGGATCAAAGCGTTTTTAAATCTGCCGATTTGCATCCAGGGAAAAACAGTCGGTGTTTTTCATCTCAGCACCGGCAAGGACACGGTTTTTGAACCCCAGACGGTGATGTTGATCAATACCATGGTTAATCAGACTTCCATCGCCGTGGAAAGATTAAGAAATCTCATCGCCGGGGAAAAAAACAAAATGATGACGATGGTGGAAGGAATGAGCGAAGGTGTAATCATCTGGAACGAAAGCGAGGAGTTGCTTATTTGTAATCCGATGGCTTGCCGGATGTTAGCGTTAGAAAAAAATGAATTATCTTTACAGCAAATCAAACAACGGACGAAATCGATCAATTGGGAAAAACTTAAAGAACATTTATCCCGGGATGCGGCTAAAAAAATTGTTCGGGATATCAGCATCGGAGAGCCGGCGGAACGTTTTTTGCGTTTGGAAATTAACGAGGTTAAAAGCAGCGAAGGTAAAAGTTTCGGGTCGGTAATGTTGGTAAGGGATATTACCAAGGAGAAAGAAATTGATCGAATGAAAACCGAGTTTATTTCCAATGTGTCGCATGAACTGCGCACCCCCTTAACTTCCCTTCGGGAGATAGTTTCCCAGCAATTGGATGGGTTGTTGGGGGAGGTAAATGAGCGGCAAAAACAATTTTTTCAGATCGCTTTAAGCGACATTGACCGTCTGGGCCGGATGATTGACGAGATCCTTGATGTCTCTAAAATCGAGGCCGGCAAAATGGAGCTGCATAAACAATTGACCGACTTGCGGGTTTTGGGAGAAAGGGCGCTTGGTTCTTTCCTTCCCGGCGCCGGGAAGAGAAAGATTGCGCTCAAACAAATTTGTTTGGCTAAGGTAGTAAGCCTTTATGTGGATAAAGATCGGCTTATGCAGGTGTTGACCAATCTGCTGGGGAACGGCTTAAAGTTTACCCCGGATGGCGGAGAAGTGGTTTTGGAAATTAACAATAAAGAGGAAGAAGTGGAGTTTTCCGTTACTGATTCGGGAATCGGAATTGCCCGGGAAAATATTAGTAAACTGTTTTCGCGATTCCAGCAGGTGGATCAAAAAGCGATAGCTAAAGTGAAAGGTTCGGGGTTGGGACTGTATATTTCCAGGCAAATAGTGGAACTGCATCGGGGGAAAATCCGGGTGGAGAGTGAGCCGGGGAAGGGAAGTAAATTTATTTTTGTTTTGCCAAAAAAGATCGGCAAATCAATCCTGATTGTTGACGATGAAAAAGATTTGTTAAATTCGGTGAAAAAAGGTTTGACGGCGGCCGGTTATGATACGGCGGCGGCTTATAACGGGCGGGAAGCGATAGCTGCGGCTTTAGAAAAACAGCCGAATTTGATTCTTCTGGATCTGAAAATGCCGGATGTAAGCGGTTATGAAGTTATCGGCCGTTTAAAAGGAGATTTGAAAACCTGTAATATTCCGATTGTGATTATGAGCGGGTATAGTATTGACGAAAATGAGATGCAGAAATTGAACGCGACGGCGCTGCCGGCGCTGGCCAAACCTTTTAGCGTTGAGCAATTGTTGGATATAGTGTATAAACATGTCAGGGAATGCGGTTTAGAGAATTTTTCGGAGAGGAGAAACGAAGATGATGGAATTAAAAAGCGATTTGGAGAAGAAGAAAATTCTTTTGGTTGATGACGAACCGAACATTGTTCTGGTCGTTGAAGCCAGATTAAAAGCAAATAACTATGAGGTGCTTACGGCGGCCAATGGGGAAGAGGCTTTAACTAAGGCCCGGGAAGAAAAACCGGACCTGATAATTTTGGACTTGATGCTGCCCAAAATTGACGGCTATCAGGTTTGCCGGCTCTTGAAATTTGATAAAAATTACAGCAATATTCCGATTATCCTGCTTACGGCCAAAGGACAAAGGGAAGATCGGGAATGGGGAGAAAAAGCCGGAGCGGATGCCTATATCACCAAACCGTTTGAGGCGGCGGTATTATTGGGAAAAATAAAGGAACTGCTAACGCCGTGAGCGATAAAACGTTTAGCGCAAAAATTCTTTCCCTGCTTTTGGAAAGAAGACAAATCAGCCTTGAACAATTTGAAGAGATCGAAAAAGAGCAGGCGAAAGCCGGCGTTTCGATTGGCCGCCTACTGCTGCAAAAAAACATCCTCCCCGAGAAAGAATTTGCCCAGTTAATCAGCGAAGGCTTAAATATCCCTTATGTGGATTTAAGTTTTTATGTTATTGATCAAGAAATTATTTCTTTGGTGCCGGAGGAGACGGCCCGCCAATTTAAGCTGATTCCGCTTTACCGGATTAAGGATACTTTAACTGTTGCTTTCGCCGATCCCCTGGATATTATCGGCATAGATGATTTAAAAATCCGAACCAATTGCTCAATTCTGGTAGTGATCAGCACGGAAACGGAGATTGTTAAAGCGATCAATCAGTTTTATCGGACCGAAAAATCGATAGAAGATTTGATCGGTCCGCTGCAGGAAAAGCAAATAAATTTTGAAAATGAAGATAAATTAACCGCCGCAATTTTGTTCCAATTGGCCGATGATCCGCCGATCATAAAATTTGTCAATCAAATAATTGTCAAAGCGGTAAAAGAAAAAGCCAGTGATATCCATATCGAAACTAATGAGGCCAATGTGAAAATTCGTTACCGGATAGACGGTATATTACAGGATATCATGACGATTAACAAAAGTGTCGGCGTGCCTTTAATTCCCCGGTTAAAAATTCTGGCCAGTCTGGATATTACGGAACGGCGAAAACCGCAAGACGGCCGGTTTAGCATGAGCATCGAAAATCGAAAAATAGATTTCCGGATTTCCATTTTCCCGATGGCTTACGGAGAAAAGGTGGTAGTGCGGATTTTAGATAAAGATTCGGCAATTTTAGATTTGGGGAAAACCGGTTTGCCGGCAGAAATATTGACTAAGTTCGAACGGTTAATTAAGCTTTCTTACGGGGTTGTTTTGGTTACCGGGCCGACGGGGAGCGGTAAGACGACCACTCTTTACGCCGGTTTGGCGGCGCTTAATTCCCGGGAAAAAAATATTTTGACCATTGAAGATCCGATCGAATATGTTTTACCGGGAATTAATCAGGCGCAGGTCAATCCGAAGATCGGCCTGGATTTTGCCGCCGGTTTGCGTTCTTTTTTGCGGCAGGATCCCGATATTATCATGGTGGGAGAAATCAGAGACGGGGAGACGGCGCAGATTGCCATGCGCGCCGCGCAAACCGGTCATTTGGTTTTATCCAGCCTGCATACCAACGATGCTTGCGGGGCGATCACCCGTCTGGTGGATATGGGGATAGAACCGTTTTTAGCGGCCAGTTC
The DNA here is from genome assembly GCA_043810025.1 of Elusimicrobiota bacterium. GTDB lineage: Bacteria > Elusimicrobiota > JBDRON01 > JBDRON01 > JBDRON01 > JBDRON01. The sequence goes on along the minus strand of JBDRON010000090.1, from coordinate 2,641 downwards.
CGTGGTGGGAGTTTTGGGACAGCGGTTGATCAGGGTGATTTGTCCGGAGTGTAAAAAAGAGCATAAGCTGGAGGCGGAAGATAAAGAAAAATTAAGAAAAGAGGCAAAACTATTGGGGATTGATGTCGATAAAATTTCTGTTTATAAAGGCAAAGGTTGTTTTAGCTGCAAGCATACGGGTTATAAGGGACGAACTACCATTGTCGAATTATTGGTTGTGGACCAGGCGCTTAAGAAAATAATTATTCAAAAACCGTCCCATGCGCAAATTTTTAAAGTGGCCCAAGAACAAGGGATGATTAGCATCCGGGAAGACGGTTTGAAAAAGGTTTTCCATGGAATCACGACATTGGATGAAGTGCTGCTGACCACCCAAGCCTGCCAGGATTAACTGAAAGTAACGTAACAGGTTAGCTTTCAGTAGTGTAATGAAGCTGTTTTTTGTCGAATTCCGCTAGCAATCGCGGTTCTAGGGCTGGGGGAAATCATAGCAAAAGACTGCCGCGGGGGTTAAGAGATGCCGGTAAAAAGAATTTTAGTGGTTGAGGACGAAGTTGAAGTTGTCAAAGCAATACAGTTTATACTGGAAGAAGCTAATTATGAAGTGCTGGCTGCTAATAATGGCCTGGAGGGCTTGGAGAAAGCGCGCAAAGAAAAGCCGGATTTAATTATCCTGGATTTAATGCTTCCCGAAATGGATGGTTTTGAGGTCTGCCGTTTATTAAAATCCGACGATAATTACCGTGATATACCCATAATTATGCTTACGGCGCTGGCTCAGCAGGAAGGCCGAGACTGGGGAGAAAAGGCCGGCGCGGATTATTACCTGGCCAAGCCGTTTGATAATCAGGTCCTATTAGACAAGATAAAAGAATTATAACAGCGCGCGAGGTCACCTATTTAGATGACCCCGCAGTTTTTGCTATTTGACATTACCAAGGATTGGAAGAGGAGGTAAATATGGCAGAAGAAGAAAAAACCAAAAAGCAGCTAAACGAGCGCAAAGAGACGGATGACGCGCTGCGGGAGACGAGTCAATACCTTGAAAACCTATTCAACTATGCGAATGTCCCTATCATCGTCTGGGATCCGCAATTTAAAATTACCCGGTTCAACCACGCCTTCGAGGTGTTGACCGGCAGAAGCGCCGATGAGGTTGTCGGAAAATCTATCAGGATTCTTTTCCCTGCCGATAAGGTGGAGCGTTCTATGGAGCTTATCAGGGATACCCTAGGGGGGGAACGGTGGGAGAGCGTCGAGATTAACATTCTTCATCTTAATGGAATAGTTTGGACTGTCCTCTGGAATTCAGCTACCCTTTTCGACTTAGATGGAAAGACTCCAATTGCCACAATCGCGCAAGGCCAGGATATTACCAAGCACAAGAAGGCGAGGGAGGCGCTGCGGAAGAGTGAGGAGCGCTTCAAGGCCTTGGCTGAAAACATCAGTGACTGGATCTGGGAGGTGGATGAGAACAGTGTCTTTACCTACTCTAACCCAAAGATTAGGGAATTGTTGGGCTATGAGCCGAACGAGCTTATTGGCAAGACACTGTTTGATCTGATGCCGCCGGAAGAGGCAAAACGTGTTGCTGCGGAATTCGAGTCTCTAACTAAAGGGTATCGCGCCTTTAAAAGCTTGGAAAACGCTAATCGCCACAAGGATGGACGAATCCTTGTTCTCGAAACAAGCGGCGTGCCAATCGTTGATAATAATGGAGAGTTTAGAGGTTACCGTGGTATCAACCGGGAAATCACCGAGCGCAAGAAGGCGGAAAGGGAAATAAAACAGTCAGCCGAGGAGTGGCAGAGAACGTTTGATTCCATAGCTGATTTAATCTTTTTACAGGATAAAGATTTTACCATAACAAGGGTAAATAAGGCTTTTGCCGAAGCGCTTAAATCTAAACCAGAAGATATAGTTGGCAAAAAGTGCTATGAGTTACTCCATAAAATGGATAAGCCCTGGCCGGGATGCCCGTTTGAAATGACTAAAAAAGACAAAAAGGCCCATAGCCAAGAAGTAGATGATCCTAATATCGGGGTTCCGCTTTTAGTTACTACCTCTCCTATTTTTGACGACAACGGCGAACTTCTCGGCTCTGTCCATATTGCCAAAGACATCTCCAAGCAAAAACGGGGTCAAATCTTAAATATTGACAAGGCTTGACGCAAATTAATAACAAACAATTATGGCGAAGCCTTTAAGCAGCTATATATCGTAGAACCAGTCGCGGGAATGAGAGAGGGAATGGCGTAGGCCATTTCAGCCGCACCAATAGTGTTACCCATGATCAACGACAATTAAAATTCCCGAAAATTGATGAAAGACGGTAAACTGTTTAAGCTGATAAAATAAACCGAAGGAGGCTTAGATGGTTATCGAGCAATAAGTGGGAAAGCGGACCTTTCTATTTTGGCTTGGCGCTAAATTTTTTCGTCTTGACCGGAGGGTAAATAACTATTATAATTAATTGTTCATACTAATGAGGCAGGTTATTTATTAAACACCGATTTTCACAGGATGGTCTGTCGCCACAATAAAACCCTATAGATTTTAATTTTAGGCATAGGTAGTTTGGATTTTTTTTGGAGAATTAGTAAAGCTGGACGACAACTGCGAAGAAAATATTACAAGCAGA
>JBDRON010000089.1:0-10172 GCA_043810025.1 Elusimicrobiota bacterium | reverse complement strand
GCGCGGTAAAACCATGAAAGCGGCTAATACGATTTTTGCACAAGACAATCAAAGCAATACGATTTTATACGCAAGAAGCGATATTCTAAGGAGAGAAGGATCACAAGAGGTAAAAAAATTCATTTCATATTGGAAAAAAATAAAAGGCAATGTAAATGAAACCCTTGTTTTTGATTGCAACTTTACAAAATATGAAATACTCGATGAGTTGGCCGGCGATAATATAAAGTTTATTACATTACGTAAAAGAAACAAAACGCTTATAAAAAATACGTGGGCTATTCCAAAAGACAAATGGCAGAAAATTAATATTCCTATACCAAAACGGAAATATCAAAAGGTATCTGTTTATGAAAATAAGGAAAAGAGCGCACACGTTTAACTTGAAAGGCGTCAAAAAACTAACAAAACCTTTTACTGTGCCTTGGCTGAACAATCTGCCAATCGAAATTGATTGGAGTGCATGATTAAGGTTTTATTATGGCGGTAGAATGCCCTGTGAAAATCGGTGTTAAATCTATTTTATTAAATCAATGAAATTAAAAAACAGGGCAAGAATATTTTTTTTATTGAGGAATCAGGGGTATTACTACAGAGAGATGGATGAGATATTCGTCGGATTGAGCCGGGATATAAAGTGTTTCCGGTTTTATTTTTGATCTTTGATTTTTGATATTAAAATTGGTGCCCCCAAGGGGATTCGAACCCCTGCTACCACCTTGAAAGGGTGGTGACCTAACCATTAGTCCATGGGGGCGACGACAAATATCAAAAATCAAAGATCAAAGATCAAAATTTACAGCAAAACCTCAATTTCGATAACCGAACAACGAGACCCCAGAACCGAGATCCGGCTTTTATAAGGCGACGGGCGGATTCGAACCGCCGAATCGCGGTTTTGCAGACCGCTCCCTTAGACCACTTGGGTACGTCGCCGCATATATTTTTAAAAAACTCCCCTCACCCTACCCTCTCCCACAAGGGGAGAGGAAATATCAACTTTAATTTTATGAGCCGGGCGCGATTCGAACGCGCGACCACCTGCTTAAAAGGCAGGTGCTCTACCAACTGAGCTACCGGCCCAGATGAGTTAACACTTATCGATATTGACTAAAGGCAAGCAGTTATTTTACACTTTTATCAGACCTTATGTCAATAATTTTTTTCAGCTCGGCAACACGGCTGCTGGCTTGATCCAGATATTCTGCCCGTTTATCTTCTTGGGCGATGTCTACCCATAAATTGTACTCCTTAAAGTAGTCCTTCTCCCTTTTGTAAATATGGGCAAGTATAACTTTTACCATCAACGGGCATTCCGGCAAAGCAATTATATTTTCCAATTTTGGAATAGCTTTCCGGTAATCTTCCTTTTGACTAAACTCCATCGCCGAAATATAAATATAAAATTTTTCATAATTTGGGTTGTATTTTATTCCATCCTGAAGTAAACTCGTCGCCTGTTCATAACGATGTAAATTCCAGGCCAGACTGGCCGCTCCGTAAAGATAGGCATAATGAAAATAGGGATCGAGTTTCACTACCCGTTGACAATAAGCCAACAATTCCGGATAATGACCTCCACCAAAATTATGTTCATGCTCCTGATGCTCGTCCTCCGATTCTTCACTTTCCTGACCACCATAATATTGCAGGGTTTGGATCCAAGCCAAATCTGCCGATAAACGCCGCATCCCCAACAAGATCCCGCCCACATCGGAAAATTCAGACTGCGCAGTCAACAACCCTTGCGGCCAGGGATAATAACTGTTAACTTTCCGGCCTAAAACCAAGCCCGGAACAATAAAGATTATCCCCGATAAAATTATCTTCACAAATAAATTTCTTCCCGGCATATGCTTAGAATTCCTTGCGAGAAAATAATAAACCTGCTAAAACCAGACAGGCCGCGGAGTAAGTTATCCCGTAAACAAAGGACCAGAACAGAACTTCCAGATTATAATTTTGCCCGCCCAATTGATCGCGCAAATTGAAATATTGGAAATTCGGGATCAGATAATAAAGAAACCAATACACCGCCTTCAGAGAAATAGGCAGACTTTGACTAAGTTTCATAAACAGGAATTTCATTTCCTGAAGAAAATGCCCCAAAATCCAGAAAAAAAATGTAAACGAGATGCTGGAGACAACGGAAGTGGAAAATAGCGAAAAAAATAAAGACAAGGCCGAAACGATTAAAATTTTTTCGAAGATTAAGATTAAAGAAAATAAATAAGCGATCTCAAAATGCCACCCTTTTAACAAAAGCAGCAGCAGATGCCCGCCCGCCATAATCAGCATGCTGATTCCCACCGCCGAAATCACGCCCAGATAACGTCCCAGCAAATATTGATACCGTTTAATCGGACGGGAGATGATCAAATAAATTGTCTTTGTTTCCATCTCGTCCAAAATCAGAGTCACCGAAGTGTAAACCGCGGTAAGCAGCGCTAGTATTTCTATACTGCTTAAACCCAAATCCACAATCATTCTTAAGACTTGTTCGCCGCCTAACGCCCCAAACAACAGCGATGAGCCCACAATAATCATGCCAAATAAAATTAAAACATAAAAAATTTTATTGCGGATGCTTTCCTTCAAAGTATAGCGAGCAATAGAAAAAATTTTATTCATCGTCTTCTCTCCCCCTAATAGCGTAAAACGCAAAGCGCAAAACTCAAAATGTAAAGTCATCAGCAAAGTCAACAACATCGAATCTTTAAAAGTTTCGAATTTTGGGTTTTAGTTTTGAGTTTTTCGCTTTGCGTTTTACGCTGTAATTCTTCCCTGAACCACATCAACGAAAATGTCTTCCAGCTGGCCAGGCAGTAGTTTTTCAGCTTTGATTTCGACAACTTTTTTTAGTTCACCGTTAACCAATATTCCGGCCCGATCACAAATCTTTTCGGTTTGCGAAATAATGTGAGAAGAAAACAATACTGTTTTCCCCTCACTTTTCAAACGAAGAATTAACTCCCGCATTTCTCTTAAACCGATGGGATCCAAACCGCTAATCGGCTCATCATAGATGATAATCTGGGGATCATGTAATAATGATTGAGCCACCCCGATCCGCTGCAACATCCCTTTAGAAAACTCCCCCATCCTTTGTTTGGAGTATTCTTTCATCCCCACCAACTCCAGACAATATTCAATCCGCACGGCCTTTTCTTTCGGAGAAAGTTCAGAGATGTTCGCATATAGTTCCAAAACTTCCCTGGGGGTCAAATATTTGTAAAAATAAGGCAGTTCCGGCAAATATCCCAGCTTTCCCTGTTGTTTAAAAGAACTTCTCGCTTGTTCAAGAATATAAATTTCTCCTTCGGTAGGGAACAACAACCCTAAAAGCAGCTTGATCGTCGTGGTTTTCCCGGAACCATTGGGACCTAACAAACCATAAATTTCTCCGGAAACCACCTCTAGATTTAGTTTTCTTAACGCCGGTGTCTTTTTTAACCGTCCAAGGTGCCGTTTACGATAAGTTTTAGAAAGATTTTCTGTTCGTATTGCCAACATATAGACCCCCAACAACGCAAAATGCAAAGTGCAAAACTCAAAGTTTAAAAACCTTTAAAGATTCGATGCTTTTGACTTTGCGTTTTGCGTTTTGAGTTTTACGTTTTTTAAAATTTTATCAACTTTACGCCGGTTACACCTTTAATTTGGCCGATCGCGGACAAAACTGCTTTCGAGACATCGGAATCGACGTTGATTAAAGTTAACGCGTCTTTCCCCGGCGCTTGCCGGCCAACTTCCATACCGGCAATATTAATATTGTTCCGGCCTAAAACAGTCCCGACCGCCCCAATAACCCCGGGATGATCAATATTTCTCAGCAGCAACACCCATCCTTCCGGAGTAAGATCGACCGGGAACTCGCCTAACTGGACGATCCTTAAATTGCTTCGGGAAAAAATTGTGCCCATAAATTTGGTTTTTTTATTTCCATTGTAAACTTCTACCCCAATGGCGTTCAGATAATCTTCCGTGCGGGTCAGACGACTCTCCTTAACTTGAATCCCCCGGGAGTTGGCTAAATAACCGGCGTTGACAAAATTTACTTCATTGCCGATTATCGGGGTTAGCAGCCCTTGTAAATATTTTGCCGTCAACAAAGCCAGATTATGCTGAATTATTTCGCCGCTATAAGTGATCGACACCCGAGAGATCCCCCCCTCTACCGTTTGGGCGGAAAGCAATCCGATTTTTTCGGCTAAGGATAAAAACGGCGATAAAACCTGCTGGGTCTCCGGATCCAGAATCGGGGCATTCACCGCCCCGCGCAACAGGCCCTTACTATAATATTCGTCGATCTGCGCAGCCAAATCCTCAGCAACTATCTGCTGGGCCTCTTCCGTCGAAGCTCCCAAATGCGGTGTGCAGATCACTTCCTCCAACCCCAAAAGATCCCAATTTTTTGGCGGTTCCTGATCAAAAACATCGAGGGCGGCGCCGCGAATTTTCTTGGATTTAATTCCCTCAGAAAGGGCTTCTTCATCAATAATCGGCCCGCGGGAACAATTAATTATTCTCACCCCGTCTTTCATTTTACCAATCGTTTCTTTATTAATCAGATGCCTGGTTTGATCATTTAAAGAAGTATGCAAAGTAATAAAATCCGCTTGAGCGTAAATTTCATCCAAAGTGACCAGTTCGATGCCCAATTTTTGAGCATACTCCACAGCGATAAAGGGATCAAAAGCAATTACCTTCATGCCAAAGGCTAAGCCGCGGGTGGCCACCTCTTTACCGATCCGGCCTAACCCCACAACGCCCAAAACTTTTCCGGAAACTTGTGTCCCGATAAATTTTTTTCGTTCCCATTGCTTCTGCTTTAAGGAAACATAAGCCTGGGGTAAATTTCTGGCTAAAGACAAAATCAGGGTCCAGGTCTGTTCCGCCGCAGAAAGCGTGTTTCCGCCGGGAACATTGATGACGATTATCCCTTGCTCCGTAGCCGCTTTTAAATCGATGTTATCCACCCCGGCCCCGGCCCGTCCAATCAAACACAGTTTTTTTCCCGCCTTCATCACTTCGGCGTTAACCTTGGTTTCCGAACGGACCAAAAGAACATCGTAGTCCGGAATAACGGACAGCAGTTCTGCCGCCGGCAGTCCTGGACGATAATCCAGAGAATATTTAGGGTTGTCCAGTAAACTGACTAAACCGGTCTTGACAATCGGATCACTAACCAAAATTTTTATCATTTGAGGAACTCTCCTTCTGCCGCCGCTACCGCCTTACCCAGCTCTACCGGATACCCTAATCCTTTAAGTCCCATTTCTAAAGCCGAAAGCCCGACAATTACATCAAATTTGTCCATATAGCCGACATGGGCGATGCGGAAAATTTTTCCTTTTAACTCCGCCTGTCCGCCGGCGATCGAAACACCGTATTCCTCACGCAGTTTTTTCACTATTTTACCGCCGTCAATCCCTTCCGGGGCATAAGCCGAGGTCAACAAATTACAGGGGCTTTGGGAAAACGTTTTCAACCCTAAAGCTCTGATTCCCGCCCGCGCCGCTAAGGCCAAACAACGATGCCTCTGCCAAACATTCTCCAAACCTTCTTCCCGGATTATCTGTAAAGCCTTGCGCATCCCGACAATTAAACTAACCGCCGGAGTAAAGGGTGTTTCCTTAGTCGCCAGGGAAACCCTGGCTTTTCTCAAATCCCAATAAAACCGGGGAAGTTTGGCCTTCTCAATCAGCTTCCAGGCTTTTTCGCTTACCGAAAGAAAAGCTAATCCCGGAACATTCATCAGGCCTTTCTGAGAAGCGCTAACCGTTATATCGACATTCCATTGATCGCTGTGATATTCGTCCGCGCCTAAACCGCTGATCGCATCGACCACCAATACCGCGTCGGTTGAACTGACCAGCCGGCCAATATTTTTAATGTCATTCAGCACCGCCGTAGAGGTATCGGTAAAAGTGGTAAAGACGGCTTTCGCCTGCGGATGATCTTTTAAAACTTTTTCCACCTGACCCAAATCCACCGCTTTCCCCGATTCGGCTCGCACCACCACCGGCTCCAAACCGTATTCTTTAATGATTTTCGTCCAGCGGTCGCCAAAGACACCGGCAGACAAAACAATCGCTTTATCCCCCGGTGAAAGCAGATTGACTACACTGGCTTCCATCGCCCCGGTTCCCGAGCTGGCAAAAAGTATGGTTTCGTTCTCCGTTTTGAAAACATACTGCAAATCCTTGCGCACCGTCGTAAAAACTTCGCTAAACTCACTGGTCCGGTGATGAATAATCGGTAAAGCTTCCTCTTGCAAAACTGCCGCCGGCACCGGCGCCGGTCCGGGGGTAAGCAAATAATGTTTCTTCATCGTTCCGCTCTCCTTTTTCGGTTCTCGGTTCTAGATACTCGGTTCTCGCAAGAACCTAGAACATTCTTTTTTTGTCCATCCTAACCCGCATAAAGCGGGAAAAACATCACTTCTATTACCACTAATACATACTACTGCAATTGTTTTTCAAGAAATTTTTGAATCTCTTCTTTCTTGGGCAATTCCAGTTGATACTTGGTCACAAAAAGCCTATTATCCATGCCTGCCAGCGCGAACTCAACCTTTGCATGGTTCTTGCGGGTACACAGCAGAATGCCAATAGGCGGGTTGTCTCCCTCTGTCATGGCGTATTTCTTATACCAACTGACATAGGTATTAAGCTGTCCTATATGCTCATACTTGAACTCATCGGTTTTGAGTTCTAATGTGGCGTTGCCAATTATGTGGCGTTCAACTTGCATGAGTGAATTATATCATAATTTGTATCCTAAAAGCTATGAAATTGAACGCCACATAATTAGACGATTTAGAGCGCCCGTAAAAAACTCATCAGGTTCGGATCGTTTTTCGGACGAGCTATTTTTTGGGTTTGCTGGATTTCACAGAGAGCAAGAGCTTTCGCTTTCATTTCAAGATCGATTTCAGCATAGATGTTGGTTGTGTTGATAGAAACATGACCGAGCCAAGCCCGAATAGTATTAATATCGACGCCGGCTCGTAATAAATGAGTGGCTGTAGTATGGCGAATAGTGTGAGGACTAACGCGTTTAGTTTTCAAAGACGGTATTTGTAGAGAAGCTCTATGCGCATATCGTTCGACTAAGGTATGAATCCCAAAACGCGTGATTGGTTGCCCACAACGATTGAGAAAAACATGTTGTTCTGTTGGACGTTCTTTGATCAGCGGAATAATTTCGCGCACGGTTTGTATCCAGAGAGGACAGCGTCGCATTTTGTTGCCTTTGCCCCTAATCATGACGGATGAATAATCGCGATTGGGGAGATGAGATATAGTAAGATCAGCAATGGTTAATTGGGCTGCCTCATCGGCTCGAGCGCCGGTATTGTAGAGAAAAAGGAGTAAGGCGTGATCACGGTGTTGTTGAGGTGAGTTTTTTTCTGCTGCGGCTAATAAAGCGTCCATTTCTGTTTTCTCGAGGTAGGTGATAGTGGAGCGAAGAGCTTTTTTTAGAGGGATGGCCTTGATTTGGCCGCACCATTGGAGATGTTGTGGGCTATACAGTCCGATAAATTGAGCAAGGGAATGGATAGCCGCCAGTCGTTGGTTGCGGGTAGTTATTGAACAATGACGTTTTTGTTCGATATCGAGAAGGAAGAGTTTTACTCGTTCTGCCGAGATATCTTCGACCTCTAATTTTTCAATGGGCTTTCTGGTTTGACGGGATAAGAAAGGGATAAGCAAACAAAGGGTATCACGATAACTGTGTTGGGTATTTGGCGAAAGATTTTTGACACTGATCAAATATTCCAACAAAAAGCGTCTGATCCACGAACTGAGCAGGGTTTGGTTAATCATGAGAATTCTCCTTTAAGGCATAATTTTCGAAACGAAGGTTGGCTTGATGAAGTAGAGTAGGTGTCATCGTCAGATATACGGATGTTGCGGCTAACTGATGATGGCCCAGATATACCGATAATATGGGTAGCAATTTCTGGACATCAGCGCCTTGTTTGTACCATGTTGTTAAGCGATGGACAGCAAAGGTATGACGAAGGTCATGTAATCGTGGTTGATAGGTTGCTCCATCTGTACGGCGGACGTTAGCCTGTTCACGGATGCGTTGGAAAGCTTGTTCCATGGTGAATTGATTGACCGATTTTCCGTTTCGGCCGATAAAGAAATAAGATTGAGGATCTTGAGAGTACCCATCGCTTTTTCGTTTAGCAGCATACTGTGTTAGAGCTTGATTAAGTTGTCGTCCGAGAGGAACTAGCCGGGTTTTATGAAATTTAGTTTCCCTGATAGTTAACAGAGCTTGATCAATGTCGACATCGGCCAGGGTTAAGGAGACGGTTTCTTTGATACGTAAGCCTGCTCCATAAAGCAATAACAGGAGTATGCGCACCATATAGGGTTCAAGGCGGCCCCGATTTTTTTGGTAAGTGAAAGAAGCGTCAAGTAAAGATCGTAGTTCCTGGCGGGAATAGATGTAAGGTAAGAAAGGCGGTGGCCGTTTAGGAACAACTAGCGGCAAAGGTGAAATTTTGATGTAACCGCGGCTTATCAGGTAACAATAAAAACCGCGTAGTGCTTGATGTTTGACATGCCATGTAGCGGTGACAGCGCCGGTTCCGCGTAAAAATTTATTGACTTGTTTTGGTTTGACGTCAGAGAGATTAGCCTTTTGTCCAACGGTGCGGACGAAGTGTTTTAGGATTCGTTCATTGGTTAAGAAGAGTTCGCCAAGGGTTTTATGATAAGCGACATAATTTGTGACTGCTTTGAAGAGGTTCATTATAGTAGACCTCCAAGGTTAAAATTGGCAACTTCCCGTAGTCGGGAAAGATCGACTTTGGCATAAATTCTGGTTGTTTCTAGATTGCGGTGCCCGAGTTGGTCAGCAATTACCTTAAGAGATATTCCTTGATTAATAAGCCGAGTGGCACAGGCGTGACGTAAGGAATGTGGACCCTGATGGAGAATGGAAACATTAAGTGCTTTCCAGCGTCTACCGACGATTTGGGTGAGCGCCCCTCGGCTTAATGGAATAATAGGAGCGCGTGTGGTTAAGAAGATTTCACGATATGATGAATGTGGGCGAACATCTTTTAGATAACGGATGAGAGGTTGCTCGATCGTTCGGTTGAGTGGAAATTGTTGTCTTTGACCGCCTTTGGAACGAGTGATCTGGAAGGTTTCCTGTTCCCAGTTAAAATCTTCCAGTTGTAAGCGCAATACTTCACCGGAACGTAGGCCATATACGGCTAGCAGTAATAATATTGCGCGGTCACGAATATCTGTTGGGTGATCACTTTGAGTAGTTTTGAGAAGACGTTTTACTTCTTCCCAAGTGGGGCTAGATGGTAGTGCGGCATGTTTATAGACACGTGGGGTTTTAATCGCTTCAGCGATATATGGTCTGCACCATCCACAATATTGCGCATAGCGGAAGAAGGATCGAAGAGTGGAGGCAAATGTTTGTATTGTAGATCGGGAATATTTCCCTTGATTAAATTCTTGAATGAGAATAGTATCGATTTCAAGTATCGTGATCTTGGCCAGAGAAAGTCCTTGGTCATAAATTCGGTTAAGAAATTTTTGGATGCTTTGACAACGGTAACGGATTGTTTCTTCGGACAAGCCTCTTTCTTTGCGCATATAGTTAGTAAATGCGGCTACTTCAGGAGCAACAGGTTGTGCAGCCGGAATTTTTAAATGTTTTGAAAAGCGTAACCAATTTGTGGCGGTACGGATAAAGCGGTTTTTGGACAGAAGTTGCGAGGCAATACATTTAAAATGGCGCTGTTTGGTTTGATGGCGTGCCCAACGATTTGCTGCGGTTTTAATTTCTTGGAGCGTGACAATTCGTTCCTTTTTGAGATGTAGATAGCCAATGACAATTAACTGGTAAATAGCAATTCCACGAAGGGTCGGATGCTTTGCGCCTTGTTCAGCGCAATGAAGAAGATAACGTCGGCGGATTTCCAAAAGTGGGCTGGTCAGGTACCGGTTAACGGCGTGAGGACGTTGAAATAGCTGGTGAAACATTGTAGAGCCTCCTTAAATGAAATTTAAAGACGGCTCTACTATACAAAAAAATGGTGAGGTTATGTGTTATACAAATTACTGAAAAGCGATTTTATTGACGATAAGGCTGGTTTACGCCACATAATTGGCAACGCCACATTAGATTTG
>JBDRON010000088.1:0-2627 GCA_043810025.1 Elusimicrobiota bacterium | reverse complement strand
TTCATATTTACTTCGGAATGACCATTATACAAATTAATGGATTTTGATTTCAAATCGATTATGTTTTTTTTCTTCATTATGTTATTCATTTTTCAATATGTTTTGCGTTTTGTATTTTAAACGTGTGGGACACTAGTGATTTGATATTTGAATTTTGATTTTAATCTTATGCGCACTTTACACATCGACCTTGAGTCATGGGACAGCGGGATCACCAATTATGCGCTCACCGTTGCTGTGGGATTACAGCAGTTGGGAGAGCCGGTTTGGTTTGCCGGTTGGCCGGAGAAATTTCCGCTCCAGCAGGCAAAAAAATTGGCTTTGAATATTCAACCGATTACCTCGATTTATTCACTGGCGCTGTGTTTAAAAAGTGTAAAGCCGGAGTTAATTGACGCTTATACCGGAAAAAGTTTGTTCTGGGCCGTGGCGGCTCTAAGTTTAGCGAGATTGAAAATACCAGTGGTTCGTACCTACGCGGATGCCCGTTTGCCCAAAAACAATTTTTTTAACCGCCGGCTGTACCGGCATAAAGCAGCTAAAATTATTACGGCGGCAAAATTTCTGGAAAATAGTTTTATCGACGATTTACAGCTTCCGCCGGAAAAAATAGTGACCATTTACCAGGGAATCGATACCGGGAAATTTTCGTCAACCGCCGTGCCGGTTTCGCCGGTGCGGATCGGGATGGTTGGCCGGTTGGATCCGGTCAAAGGACATCGTGATTTTTTACTGGCCGCCGCGGAAATAAAAAAAACTCTCCCGACAGCCAAATTTATTATCGCCGGGGAAGAAAAGAATATCAAAACCGCCGAGTTGAAAAATCTGGCTGGTACCCTCGGAGTGGGCCAAAAGATAACTTTTGTTGGTTATCATCCCAATATTGCCCAATTAATGAACACCTGTTCGATCGGAGTAATCTCTTCGTTAGGTTCGGAGGCGGTCTCCCGGGCGCTTTTAGAGTGGATGGCTTGCGCCCGGCCGGTAGTGGCAACTGCAGTCGGCTGTATCCCGGAAATAATCAAGGAGGGCGAGAACGGTTTTGTCGTTCCACCGGGAAACAGCCAGTTACTCGCCAAGAAAATATTGTCTTTACTAAAAAATCCAGCCTTAGCCCGAACCATCGGACAAAAAAATCGTCTTTTGGTCGAGCAAAAATTCAGCCAAAACATTTTTATCAAAAATACGGCCGACCTTTATCAACGGATAGTTTCTTAGACCGGGAATCACCGAATGTCCGGTCACCCTTACCATGTCATATTTTCGACCCTGTATGGAACGGTCGTGACCGTTCCTACATTATTTAGATTTTTATCCCAAATTTGTTAATTTCGTTGGTAAGTGTGCTATAGCGATCTTTAAGATCTTGAGGAGAGAAAGGCAGGGGTTCGATATGAGAGTCAATTTTAATCGCTAATTTGCGTAAAAACATCATTTCCTTTAAACTGTCTTTTCCAAATTGTGAAGAAATTACTGCTAGATCAATATCACTGTCAGTTGTTGCGGTTCCTTTTACATGCGAGCCAAAAAGAAGCACCCTGGATACTTTAATTCCTTTTTCTTTAAGGAGTTGTTTGTACTTCTGGATTAAATTAATTTCTTTTTTATTTATAGATATTTGATTAGCCATTTTAAAATCCCTTTTGTGACAGTCATGTATTTTGAAGTAAATTGACTTGTAGCTTTCTTATAAAAACTAAGTTTATAGTCATCATAGCGCGCTTGGATGTTAAATGTGCTTATCTCTGCAATCTTATCCATCATCTCTCCCGTAAATTCAATCCCGGTTTTTTCTGCTAACCGAACCAGATCATGAATAAGAGGCGGCGCCGTCTTTATCGACTTGATAACCAACGCTTTTAGTAGTTTTTCAATGCTTAAATGGCAGAAAAACAAAGCGTGCTGATATTTTTTATTTTTATAAAGTAACTCCGCAGTTTCAAAATCCTGTTTTGAAGTTGCGGACCAGTATTTAATGATGTCTTTTTCGGTATTCATTATCTATTCGACAAACAATCTTTATCTTTATGGTTTGAATTCTATCATAAAATTATACTCCTGTCCAGATACTTGCAACGTTTGTAATGCTTGTAATAAATTTATCCTGAAAGGATAACGAAAAAGAGGCACGGGTTCGTCTTCCCCCCGAAAAAAATAATTCTCGTTCGGGAACGCTGATGGAATTCTTTTTTTGCAAAAAGGCTGATTTTGCCTGTGGAATAAAATCAATCGCGGTTCTTGGAACAAAAATACCCGTTGACACGCCTGTATTATATTTTGTATAAATCAGTATAATGTTAACCAAAAAAGAAATGGAAACGCTTAAGCATATCCGCAACTTTCTTGTTCGCGATGGGGAAATGCCGACCTACCGTAAACTGATGACGGCCTTGGGCTACAAATCTCCCCGTTCAGTTACTTTATTGGTTAATGAACTAATTAGGAAAAATATATTAAAGAGAACTCCTAATGGAAGAATCCAAATACAGAGGTCATAGCAAACAGCCACAAAAAAACCAGATCGACGGAAGGTTTTTCTAAAAATAGCTTGCCGATTTTGAAATGTAGGGCAAGCCTTTAGGCTTGCATCTCTAAAACCGCAGGGCTAAAGCCCTGCCCTACGGCAT
>JBDRON010000087.1:0-2919 GCA_043810025.1 Elusimicrobiota bacterium | reverse complement strand
TGGATTTTTTATTTAGCCGCAGTTAAATATTTAATATCTCCTATTGAAGAAGTGGCTCCGGAAAGTGTCAGGGAAATGAGAATAAAAAAACAACTGAATGACATTGAAATTGCCCGCCAAAAAGTTCAGGAAGATTATCGTTTAAACAAAAGTTCTGCCGAACAATTGGCAGAATTGGGAAACAAGAGTCAGGAAACCAACACCAAACCTCTTTCAGAAGAGGATATAAATAATCAATTACAAGCTTTAGATAAATTAAGAAATAAATAATGAAAAAAACTCTTTCGCAGTTTTTGTACACGGCCATAATTTTGACCACCGTTTTTTTAGTGAATAATTTAATTTTTGCCTGGACATCTCCCGGCCAAGACCCGCCTGGCGGCAATGTGTTTGCGCCCCTTAATGTCGGTTCGGACGCCCAATATAAAGATGGGCCTTTGGGTGTTGGCGGCGCCTTCCGCGCCTACGGCGGTATCCAGTTTGATAATTTTACAGATTGCACGCTGACTACTGATGGCACAGGGTTATTGCAGTGCGGAACCGGCGGCGGTGAGGGCGAAATAGTGAATGTTATCACCGATGATTGCCGCATTGTGGAAGACACCACCTCTGGCGAGAGCGCCTTTGCGTACTGCAATGCTGATGAAGTGGCTGTGGGTGGAGGCACCTGGAGGCATTCGTGGGGAACTTTCATAGGAACACTCCCCACCCCCACTTCCAAGGC
Organism: Elusimicrobiota bacterium; assembly: GCA_043810025.1. Classification (GTDB taxonomy): domain Bacteria; phylum Elusimicrobiota; class JBDRON01; order JBDRON01; family JBDRON01; genus JBDRON01. Next base: position 2,195 of record JBDRON010000087.1, on the reverse strand, counting down.
AGGCGGAAGCGCCAATGGCTGGGCAGGAAGAGTGGAGGGAGGCGGCGACAGGGCATTTACAGCTGTTAAATGCTGCAAGGTAGAAACAATCACGACCGGCGGCGGGGGAGGAGCAGGAACTGGCGGGTCGGGCGTGATAGCTTTTAACGATATTACTCAAGCCTCGGATGTAATTACTGATAATATCGATATTGCAGAGTCAGGAGTGATTACCGTTTCTGGTTTTTTGTATCAGCAAAGTACTATAAACAACAACAACGGTTTTATCAGAACGGAAGTGCGTGTGGACGGCAATGTTTGTTGTAAAGATGTAGCACATAGATACAATCTTAACAACGGAGAACAACTTCACGCTTCTTGTACATGCGTAAAAGAACTGGCTGCAGGGACGCATACAGTAAGTACAACAAGATATGCTGAGTCAAGCTCAGGATTTGTTTACGGGTCAAACACTCTTCAGTATGTTGTATATGGGAACGGTAATTAGGCTGAGTTAAAAATAAATTGTAATGCAAAAAGCTGGGAAAATTCTAATTTTTATGGTATAATAAAAAAAATGAATAAAAATAAATTACCCCAATTTTTACGACCCTTTTTGTGGTCAGCAGATATTAAAGACCTTGATTTAAAAAAGGACGGGGTTTATATCATTAATCAAGTTTTGGCCTACGGCAACATGAAAGCCTTAAAGTGGTTATTTTCCAATTATTCTACTGACGAAATAAAAGAAGTTTTCTTGAGGCGTTCTATGAGGATATACAGAGAGTCGGCATTTAATTTTATAAAAAATATTTTATTGGATATTGAGAGAGAAGTTGATTATAAGAAATATGTCGCAGTTCCATTTTGATATCTTAAATAAGGAACAGAAAGAATTTTTTGAAAAACTCAAAGTCTTTAATAAAGAAGCGATTCTGTCTGGCGGTACTGCCCTTTCTTTGCAGATTAAACATCGTCATTCTTATGATTTTGACTTATTTTTTGGGGAGGAATTAGATAGAAGTCTGATTGTTAAAGCCAGAAAAGCTGTAAAAATAAAAGAAGTTGGTTTGAATACCAAAAAACAGATAAATTTAATAACTGCCAGCGACATTTTGATAAATTTAGTAAACTATCCGTTTAAGCCCTTGTTTAAAACCCGGCCGACTTTTTCATTGCCGCTTCTGTCTGTTAAAGACATTGCGGCTGATAAGGCCTATACCGTCGGCAGGCGCGCAACCTGGCGGGATTATGTGGACATTTTTTTCTTAATTAAGAACAATCATATTGACTTGGGCGATATTTCTAAATTGGCTTCCCGAAAATTTGGTCCGGAATTTAATGAAAGGTTGTTTTTAGAGCAGTTGGTTTATTTTAAAGACATGGAGGTTACAAAGATTTCTTTTGTGGAAAAGAAATATTCTGATGGAGAAATAAAAGATTTTTTGGAAGAGGAGGTTAAAAAAATTAAAATTTAAATGCAAAAAGCTGGGAAAATTTTAATATTTGTTTTTGTTGGTTTTTTAATAACGGCTAATTTTGCCTGGGCAGGTGTGGAACATAATACTTCCGGCTATGCTTGGTCTGAAAACATCGGCTGGATTAGTTTTAACAACGCCAGCGACGGCAGTGCGGTAAACTACGGCGTTAATGTTGATTTGGGAAACGGAAAACTCTCCGGCTACGGCTGGTCTGAAAACATCGGCTGGATTAGTTTTAATGAAAGTGAATTGGTCGGTTGTCCGGAAGGGGAGTGTCGGGCGAAAGCTACTCCTTCTGGCCAGTTGGGTCAATCTGACGTTAATATTTATGGCTGGGCGCGCGCCTTAAGTCATGGCGGTGGCTGGGATGGCTGGATTAGATTTGACCACGGTCAGTCTAATGAAGCTTACATTGATTCGTCCGGCAACTGGAAAGGCTGGGCTTGGGGAGGCGAAGTTATCGGCTGGGTTAGTTTTGACCAGGCCAGCTCTAATTTTAATGTGTCCACAGATGTTGGCGGTACCGGCGGAAACCCGTTGGTTGACCCGGCAAGTTTGTCAGTTTCCGAACCTAGTTCGGCCACCTACTGCGGTATTGCCCGTCACAAATTTGAATGGCTTTATGAGGATGACGGAAATCAGTCGCAATATCAAATTCAGATAGACAATAATTCAAATTTTAATTCACCAGAAGTGGATTTAACCAGAAGCGGCCTTTCCGATCCGCCGCCCAGA
>JBDRON010000086.1:0-49445 GCA_043810025.1 Elusimicrobiota bacterium | reverse complement strand
TGCGATTTAAACTGTGTTGGCTAAAATCTTTGCCACAGACAGTTAACGGAATTTGTTTTCCCATAATATAAATAAGATAGCAAATTCAATCAAATGTGTCCAGCAAAAAATAAAAAAAGATGTGGGTAAGGTTAAGCTTTATAAAAGGGGGAAAACTTCAACAACATTGAATTTCCTAATAAGCATCTATCTAACCAATTTCCAGGCCAGCGGGGCAACTTGCCGGTAATTGTTGTTTTTTAAATCGGTTATTACTCTGTCTGGGTCATAACCATAAAAATAATTTAAAACTATATAATCGTATTTCTTCTCTTTAATAAATTCTTCGGTAGGTCCGTAGACGCATTTAACAAACTTCGGATCACCGCCGGCATAAAACATTGTGGGCGGATAATCGACAAGAATTGTTTCTTCTCCAGCTCGTACTTTCGCCGCATATTTTGCCGAGTAAAAAGATGAAGGCTCAGAAAGCTTAGAAATTGCACTAATCTTATCAAATTTTATGATTCTTCGATAGGTTTTTATCATTCCGAACAAGATTGTCGAACCCAGTAAAACAACAGTAAAGATTTTAAGGCCTTTTTTTCTTCTGAGCAGTTCTGCGGCGCCGATTCCGGCAATAAGGCAAAATCCGTAGAGCGCCGGGTAATCGTAGTAAGCATTATCTAAATAGGCCAGCGGATAAGGGAACATCAGAAAAAACCAAATTACGGTAAACAGCAAAACAAAAAGATGCCTGCTAATTTTTTTAACCAGGAAAAACGAGCCGACAAGCGCAAAAAACACGATCAAAGGGCCCAAATGTTCACTGGTGATAGAGGGTGTTTTTACCATCGCTTCCCATAATGTTTTCAGGGAGTATTCCGCTGTTCTGGTAAAATAAGAAAGTGTTTGCCCTTGTTTTTCGATTGAGCAGTAGATTAGCCATAAGAAGACTGGTAATAAAGAAGCGACAGAGGCAAGAACAAATTTTAGAATATTTTTAGCCGGTCGACCGGTTAGCAGAATAATCGCCAGCGGCAAATAACCAAGCAGCGCCGGATATTTGGTAAATACCGATAATCCGGCAAAGATAAAAGTCAAAAAATAAAAATAGGTTTTGCCGGTTTCCCGATATTTAAGGGCAAAGTGTATTCCCAATAAAAGGAAAAATAAAAAGGGGCTGTCCAACTGCAGGTTTCGGGAAAAATAAACTATCCCAGGCGCCGAAGAAGCAAAGAGGGCAGAAAGCCAGGCCGTTTTTTCGTCGTAAAGTTTTCGGACAATCAGAAACAGAAGGTAAATACTAAAGAGGCCAAAAATAAAATTCGGCAAACGCGCCGCCCCTTCGCTGACTCCAAAAATTTTAAAAGATAAACAAACCGTCCAGGGAACAAGCGGGGTTGAGGTGTAATCTTCCCCGAGGTCGTTCATTTGTTTAAAGAAACCGTAACGGTCAAAGTTAAGCGCGGTCATCGCGTAATGCCCTTCGTTCCAGCCGTGACAGCCGGAAAAACTTTGAAACATTAACGGCGCCCTTAAACAAAAGGCGTAAAACAAAATGAAGAAGATTAAATATTTTTTCAACTTAATTTTAATCGCAATTTCCAGACCAGGAATATCGCTTCCCAGATGATGTTTTTAGATATTTTTGATTCGCCAAGAGTTCTGTTGACAAAAATTATCGGATGTTCCACAATTTTATAACCGAGTTTATAGGTTCGATATTTCATCTCAAAGAGAAAGCCATAGCCCTCGGACTTTACTTCATCCAGATTAATCTTTTCCAATACTTCCCGGCGAAAACCGGTGAAGCCGGAGGTGGAATCATTGATCGAGTAGCGCAAAACATTCTTGGCGTATAAATTACCGCAGCGAGAAATAATCTTTCGGCGAATTGGCCAGTTTACCACACCCCCGCCGGAAACATAACGGGAACCGATCACCAGATCGTTAGTTTGCAGGTGTTTCAAAAATTCCGGCAAATAATCGGGGTTATGGGAAAAATCGGCATCCAGGGTAAAAATGCAATCGAAATCTCTCCGTAATGCCCATTGGAATCCCTGAATATAAGCTGTGCCTAAACCCATTTTTTTGGGGCGATGGATCACGGCCAATTTATTGTTGGCAGTTTTAAGTTTTTCCAATAATTCACCGGTGCCATCCGGCGAATTATCGTCAATAATCAGCAGATGATAATTGGACAGTTGGGCAACTAGATTCTCAATGTTTTCTGTTTCGTTATAAGTGGGGATAATGATTAAGGGTTTCATCTTTACCCCATCTCTCCCCAATTGGGGCCGGTTTTTATTTCTACCAAGAGAGGGATGGACAACTGCATTGCGCCTTCCATTTCTTTTTTTACTATTTCCTTAATTTCAGCCAGTTCTTTTTCCAATACCTCAAACAGCAGGTCATCGTGTACCTGCACCAGCATTTTTGATTGCAGGTTGTCAAACTTAAATTTGCTGTCGATACGCAGCATGGCTACTTTAATAATATCGGCCGCTGTGCCCTGGATGGGGGTGTTGACGGCAATCCGTTCAGCAAAGGAACGAATATTGTTGTTGGTAGAGTTTATTTCCGGCAGATATCTCCGCCGGTTAAGCAAGGTGGTGACAAAGCCTTTTTCTCTGGCTTCCTTTAAGGTTTTATCAATCCAGTTTTTAACGCCGGAGTAGCGGGTGAAATATTTGTCGATATAGTTCTGCGCATCTGTTTGGCTAAGGCCTAAACTTTCAGAGAGCCCGTAAGCCGTTTGACCGTAAATAATTCCAAAATTAATTGCTTTGGCCCGGTTACGGATTTCCGGGGTTACTTCTGCGGCAGGGATATTAAACACTTCGCTGGCGGTGGCCAGATGAATGTCTCCACCCTGCCGGAAAGCCTTGACGAGGGCTTCGTCGCCGGAAACATGCGCCATTACCCTTAAATCTATTTGAGAATAATCAGCCGAAAGGAAAATCCATTCTTTCTCCGGGATAAAAGCTCTTCGGATACTTTGTCCAATTTCCGTGCGGATGGGAATATTTTGCAGGTTTGGCTCAGAAGATGATAGCCGGCCTGTCGAAGTCACAGTCTGATTGAATGATGTATGGATTCTGCCGCTTAACGAATTTACCAGAGAAATTAAACTGTCCACATAAGTGGATTTCATTTTTTGCAGCTGCCGGTATTCAATAATTGCCGCCGGTAAAGGATGCGCGCTGGCTAAGGAACGGAGCACTTCTTCGTCCGTGGAATAGCCGGTTTTGGTTTTACGCGCGGTCGGTAAATGTAATTTTTCAAAAAGGATGACGGCCAGTTGTTTCGGGGAATTTATATTAAATTGCTGTTCGGCCAGCCGGTAAATCTGACGTTCTAAATCGGACATTTTGTTGGTGAAATCGCGGGATAGTTTTTCTAAGTGTTTAACATCAACTTTAATCCCGTTCTTTTCCATACCGGCAAGAACCAGCAGAAGAGGCATCTCGACTTCATAAAAAAGATATTCCAGTTTTTTTTCAATCAACAGCGGATCCATCTTTTGCCATAGCTGAAAAACCAAATCGGCATCCGAAGCGGAAATTTTAGCCAGCTCTTCCACCGGCAATTTGTCGATAAACTTATGTTTTTTAATGGACAAAACGGCCTTTTTATGAAGTAAATATTCCAAGGCGATATCTTCCAGATCATGGCGGATCTTGCTTGGATTCAAAAGATAGGAAGCAATCATCGGATCGAATTTTATTCCCTTTAAATTAATCGCGTTCGCCGAGAGGATTAAATAGCTTCGTTTTAAATTGTAACCGAATTTGCGGATTTTTTCCGATTCCCAGATTGGTTTTAATTCCTTCAAAACATTCGGCAAATTCAGTTGGGAAGAATTATGGTCAATCGGCAGATAAAAAGCAAAAAGCGGATTGAGAACAAAGGAAAAACCGATAATTTTTGCCCGTAACGGATGGTCGTCGGTCGTTTCAATCTGGAAGGCGAAGGATTTGCTTTCTTTCAGATCCATAATCAATTTCTGAAAAATTTCGCCTTGAGAAACCATCGTAATAGCGGTAGGCGTTTTTTCTTCTTCAGAGATTAATTCCGTATAAAGACTATAGAACTCCAGTTTCTTTAAAAAGTCCAGCAAATGGATCCTGTCCGGTTGATGCAGGCGGCAATCATCAAGGTTTATCTCTAATGGTATATCATCCTTTAAGGTAACCAGTTTTTTGCTTACTAAAACCTGCGGCCCAAGCTGTTCGAAATTGGAGCGTAATTTTTCTTTTAATTCCGGAAGATGCTTTAAGATGTTTTCAATATTTTCATAACGTTGGATTAAATCCAACGCCGTCTTCTCTCCAACGCCGGGAACACCGGGAACATTATCGCTTTTATCGCCGGTTAAGCCAAAGAAATCCGGCAGCTGCGCCGGTTTTAACCCGTATTTTTTTTCGACCTGCTCCGAATTATAAAGAATATTTTTGGAATCGTTTAGAACAAAGGTATGTTCATTGACAATTTGCAAAATATCTTTGTCCGCGCTAATAATCACCACATCGATTCCCTGCTCATTGGCTTTTTTGGCCAGGGAAGCGATCAAATCATCAGCCTCGAAACCTTCTTTTCCATACAAAGAAATATTTAAAGCTTTAACTACTTCATGGGCCAGCGGGAATTGGTTTTTTAATTCATCATCTGATGTTTTTCGCGTGGCTTTATATTCAGGGAACATTTCGTGCCGAAAAGTCGGCTGCGGAGTGTCTATGCAGACCGCAAGATAATCGGGATGCTCATTTTGAATAACCTTCCAGAGCATGCGGGTAAACCCATAGACGGCGTTGACAATCATCCCGGAAGAGGTAGTCAGGGTTTGCGGTAAGGCATGATAAGCCCGATGAATATAAGAATTCCCGTCAATAATATAAAATTTTTTCACCCCGACAATACCTTGTCAATCCGTTTTTTTAGTTCGGTTTTAGGGACAGCGCCGACGATCTGGTCAACGATTTTTCCGCCTTTAAAAAGAAGCATGGTGGGTATGGAAAATATTTTGTATTTGGCGGCCGTCGCCGGATTTTCGTCGGTATTCAATTTACCCACCTTAAGTTTACCTTTGTATTCTCCAGCCAACTCATCAATTATTGGAGCAATGGCCCGGCAAGGGGCGCACCAGGTAGCCCAAAAATCCACAAAATAAGGCAAAGCAGACCCGGTAATTTCTTTCTCAAAATTTGCATCATTTAATTGCGCTTCAGACATTGTTTCCTCCACTTTACAAAAAAAATTAATAATTGATTTTATATTCTTGGAAAACTGTTGTCAACTGGTTTCTGAAGGAAAAAAATAGTGATTAATCGTTAAATTTCACTGATTTACGAAATTCTTTTTTTTCTGACTGGATTTTTTTTGCTTGTAATACTTTTTCTTTGGCGCGTTTTGATCGTTTTCTTTTTTGACGGCGGATTTTTTCGATTTTTTGCTGCTCAGCGCTTTGCCGGCCTAATTGGAGAGTTTCAATTTTTTCTGCCAGCAGCCGCCGGGCCAGATAGCGGTTGAGGGATTGTTCTCTTTCTCTCTGGCATTTTACCTCGATACCGGAAGGGAGATGTTTTAGATAGACACAGGTGGAAGTTTTATTCAAATGCTGGCCGCCCTTGCCGCCGGAACGAATAAATTTTTCGATTAAATCAGCTTCCCGGATACCTAGTTTCTGCATTCGTTCGTCTAAATCTTTTTGTTTTTTCATACCCTACCCTCATTTGCTCCGTTTTCGGGCGGTTTCGTTCAGAACGGCTTTGCGCATCCGCACTGATTTTGGGGTGATTTCTACCAGTTCATCGTCATTGATGTAGGTGATACTTTTTTCCAGATCCATGATGATCGGAGGGGTGAGAATAATGTTTTTGTCGGAGCCGGAAGCGCGCATATTGGACATTTTTTTCCCCTTGCAAGGGTTGACGGCCAGATCGTTTTCCCGCGAATGTTCACCGATTATCTGTCCTTGATAAACCTTTTCTGCGCCGCCCAGAAAAAGTTTTCCCCTTTCCTGCAAATTAAACAGGGCGTAGCCGGCAGTTACGCCTTCCTCCATGGAAACCAGCACACCATTCGATCTGTTCCTCATCTCTCCGGAATATTCATCGTATTCTTTGAAAATGTAATTCATCAATCCCATCCCTTTGGTCTGGGTTAAAAGTTCGGAACGGAAACCCAGCAGACCTCTGGTCGGTATCTTATATTTTAGCCGGACTAATCCGGCGCTATTATGCATTTCCAGAAGCTGGCCTTTACGGCCGCCGATGCTGGACATGACATTGCCCATAAACTCTTCGTCAAAATCGACGATCAATTCTTCAAAAGGTTCAAGTAATTTGCCGTTTTCCTCTTTCATAATTACTTTCGGCATGGTCACCTGAAATTCGTAACCCTCGCGGCGCATTTTCTCGATTAAAATGGATAGATGCAGTTCGCCTCGTCCGGAAACCTTGTAGCCAACGGAATCGGGGAGATCTTCGACTAATAAAGCGACATCGGATAAGATTTCCCGGTGTAATCTTTCCCGGATATGCCGGGAAGTGACAAATCGCCCTTCCTGTCCGGCAAAAGGCGCGTCGTTAGGCACGAAATTCATCGATAAGGTCGGCGGATCCATTTCGGTCGCCGGCAACGGAATCGGATTTAACGGGTCGGTAAACGTTTCTCCCACGGTAATGGAATCCATACCGGCCACGGCCACAATTTCGCCGATTCCGGCCAGTTCAGTTTCCTTTTGAGCGGCACCTTCATAACGATATATTTTGGTGATCCGGGCCGGGGCAATTACCCCCCCTTTGCGCACCACCACCACATCCTTATTGATATTCAGTTGACCGGAGGTAATTTTTCCTGTTCCCAGCCGGCCTAAAAACGGTGAATAACCGATTGAGCTGACCAGCATCTGTAACGGCCCCTTCGGATCTCCCGCAGGCGGCGGCAGATAATTAATAATTTTCTCGAATAAAGGGATCATTGTTCCCGTTTTTTTCTCACAATCTTCGCTGGCATAGCCCTCGCGGGATGAAGCGTAGATAATCGGAGAATCCAGAATATTATCCGGCGCATGCAGTTTGATAAAAAGATTGATAATCTGATCGACAGTCCATTCACAGCGGGCGGCCGGTTTGTCAATTTTATTGACCACCACAATTACCGGCAGGTTCTGTCCGAGAGCTTTTTTGAGCACAAAATAGGTTTGCGGCATCGGACCTTCCGCGGCGTCGACCAGCAGAAGCGCCCCGTCGGCCATTTTCAACACCCTTTCCACCTGACCGCCGAAATCGGCGTGTCCGGGGGTATCGATAATATTGATAAAATAATCTTTATAGCGAAAGGATCCGTTTTTAGAGGTAATCGTTATGCCCCGTTCCTTTTCTAAATCCATCGAATCCATTAGTCGTTCTTCAACAACCTGGTTATCCCGGAATACCCCGCTTTGCTTAAAAAGCTGGTCAACGAGGGTAGTTTTGCCGTGGTCAACATGGGCAATTATCGCGATGTTTCTGATTTTAGACTGTTCCATTTTATTTCATCTCCAATATGCCGGGTTTTTAAAAAAATTTAAGATTGGGGCAACAAAAAGCATTAGGGTAAGGAAAATCAGGAGAACAACAGTTGCCCAACCGATCACATTTTGAAAAATCTTGTTTGTATAGTTACCCATGATATCTTTTTTATTGGTCAAAGTGATCATCGAAACTAAGACGACAGGCAATAACATCGCATTGAGAACCTGTGTCCAAATGGTAATAGTAATCAGCGGGGCATTCGGCAATAAAATAATCACTACTGCTATCACCATGATTGATGTAAAGAGTGCATAGAATTGCGGAGCTTCGTTCATTCTTTTGTCCATTCCGGCTTCAAAGCCGAAAGCTTCACAAACATAGAATGCTGTGGCCAGCGGCAAGATGGTCGCCGAGAATAATGAGGCGACAAAAAGGCCGAAGGCAAACAAATGAGAAGCAAAAACCCCGGCAAAAGGTTTAAGTGACATTGCCGCATCCTTGGCTTCAATGATGGTAATATTGTTTTTATGCAATGTAGCCGCGCAGGCAACAATAATAAAAAAGGCTACCACCACCGTAGCCAGACAGCCGATGATTACATCCCAGAGAACAAATTTATAGTCTTCCGGTTTAAGCCCCTTTTCAATTATCGCCGATTGCATGTAAAACTGCATCCAGGGAGCGATAGTTGTCCCGACTATACCCAAGGTCATCATCAGATAAGACGGATCAAATTGCATCGAAGGTTTAAGAAAAGAATTGGCCACCTGCGTCCAATCCGGTTTAGCCAGAACCGCAGAAATGATATAAGAAAGCAAACAAAAACTAAAAAACAGGAAAATTCTTTCTGCTACTTTATAAGTTCCTTTAACCACCAACACCCAAACCGCGAAAGCCGTTATCGGCACCGAAATATATTTACTGATGCCAAAGATCATCATACTGCCGGCAACACCGGCAAACTCCGTAGCGGTATTGCCGATATCGGCCACCACCAGCCCGACAAAGATAAAGAAGGTAATCTTCACCCCGAAGTTTTCCCGGATTAAATCAGCCAGGCCTTTACCGGTGACCAGTCCCATGCGGACATTCATTTCCTGAACGACCAGTAAAATCAAAAATGAGGGAAGCAAGGTCCAGAGAAGCTTATAGCCATAAATCGCTCCGGCCACCGAATAAGTCGTGATGCCGCCCGCATCATTATCGACACTTCCAGTGATTATGCCCGGTCCCAGGATAGCCATAAAAATCAACAGATTTCTGACTATTGATTTCTCTTTAAGTTTACTGATAAAACTCATCTAAATAAACTCCAAAATGCAAAATAATTGTAGGGACAAGGCATGCCTTGTCCCTACAGGGTCGAGAAAAATGATTAACAGTTGTTTTTCATCCCCGATGCAGCGAAATCGGGAAGGATTAAGGTGTTTGTAGAGACGCAAAATTTTGCGTCTCTACTTAATTGTCAATAATTATTCGGTTTTTTACTTGCTATTAGCCAGATCGACGTTAATTCTATGACCTTTGATTTGTTTGGATTTCATCACCGATAAAACCTTAGCTGCATCATCCGCCGGGATATCGACAAAACTAAACTTATCGTGGACATCAATATGTCCGATGGCTTTACCTTCCAAACCGGTTTCTCCGGCTATCGCCCCAAGTATATCTCCGGGACGAACATTTTGAAGCCGGCCAACACTGATAAATAATCTAACCATCCCCGGTTCACCGCCGGTGTTGCCGTAAGTTTTTTGAATTTCCGGTTTTGTCTCCGCCGCTGACGGATGCATTAACATTTTCAGCAGGACTGCCGCCACATCCAGCGAGGTAACATCTTCCCCAATCAGCCTTTCCAGCATAGCGATATACCGGCCCAGATCCTTGGCGCCGAGTCCGATTTTTATTTTGTCCATAAACTGGGTTATTCTAATTTCCTCGACATCTTTCAGCGATGGAACATGTTTATGTTTTATTTCCGTATGGGCATATCTTTGGATATCGCGGATCTTATAGATGTCCCGGCCGCCGACAAGAGAAAAAGCGTATCCGGATTTGCCGGCCCGTCCGGTTCGGCCGATCCGGTGAACATAATATTCTTCGTCTTGCGGTATATCATAGTTAAACACCGCTTCCACATTTTCCACATCGATCCCGCGAGCGGCCACATCGGTAGCCACTAAAAACTCAATGATACCTTTTCTGAATTTGCCCATCGCCCGATCCCGCTGTGTTTGGCTTAAATCACCGTGTATCCCTTCCGCCGCATACCCCCGGGCTTGCAGCTGGCTGGTTACCTCGTCCACCTTTCTCTTGGTGTTACAGAAAATTAACGCCAATTTCGGATCGTAGGTGTCAATGATCCGGCAAAGTGTATCTAACTTTAAATTTTCTTTTACTTCAAAGTAGTATTGTTCAACGCTGGGCACGGTTAATTTGTCGTGCACAACTTTCAGTAACAGGGGATTTCTTTGGTAGCGTTTGGTTAATTCTAAAAACTCCCTGGGCATCGTCGCCGAAAAACAGACCGTCTGCCGCTCTTTCGGAACACTTTTAAGAATTAATTCAATGTCGTCGCGAAAACCCATATCGAGCATCTCATCGGCTTCATCCAGGACTACCATTTTTATCGAATCCAATTTTATTGTCCGGCGGTCCATATGATCCATTAAGCGCCCCGGGGTACCGATAACAATATGCACACCTTTTTTTAAAGCAAATATTTGCCGATCAATCGGCTGTCCGCCATAAACCGGTAACACATTGACCTCGCGTTTATATTTAGCTAATCTTTTTAATTCTTCGGCGATCTGATTAGCCAGCTCTCTGGTCGGGCATAAAATCAACGCCTGCGGCCGTTTATCCTTAACATCTAAAAGTTCCAGAATCGGAATACCAAAAGCGGCTGTTTTCCCTGTTCCGGTTTGCGCCTGTCCAATCACATCTTTACCCTTCAGGACATGCGGAATAGCCAAAGACTGGATCGGCGTAGCTTCCTCAAATCCCATATCCGCCACCGCCCGGTTAATCTCCGGCGACAACGACAACTCTTCAAACCTTAAATTTTTCATAACTCTCCTTTTCTTTTATTTCCCTCTTTATCCCCCTTTCTAAAAGGGGGAACACACATAACATAACTCTCACGGCGTAAAGGTAAAGGTTTAAGCAGTTGACAGGGGAGGCGTCAGAGCAACGGAATAACTTGGTGAGCAGATATTAAATGTTATTATCCTAATGCAAAATTCCTTAAACCCGAACCTTAGTCTCGATTTTCAATCTTTTTTAAAAAATAAATCTTATAGCTAAAATACTAACCCAGTTTGCAGTTTGGATTTACAGTTTACTTTATTTAGAGCAATTTAGCAAACATTAATTGTTTATATTTTTAACGCTTTTAAAATCTCACGGCAAAAGGCAGGGAGGTCGGAAGGGTTGCGGGAAGTGATGAGGTTTCCATCAATGACTACTTCCTGATCAATAAAGTTAGCTCCGGCGTTTTTTAAATCATCTTTAATTGCTGAAAAGCCGGTCATTGTCCGGTCTCTAATAATATCGGCGGAGACCAGTACCCAGCCGCCGTGACAGATGCAGGCGACAACTTTTCCGGCCTTAAAAAGTTCCCGGATAAAATCCAATATCGGCTGATGCCGGCGGAGAAAATCCGGAGCCCAGCCGCCAGGAATCACTACACCGTCAAAATCTTTCGGATTGATCTCTGTAATATCATAATCCACGTCAGCCGGATAACCGTATTTGCCCAGATATTTTTTGGCTGTTCCACTGCCGACAAAAAAAACTTTCACCCCGGCCTCTTTTAGACGCAGATAGGGATACCAGACCTCTAAATCCTGATAATGGCGCTCAACTAAAATGGCAACTTTCATAAAAAAACTACCCCTCACCCCACCCTCTCCCGCAAGGGGAGAGGAGAAAAATAAACTTTTATTTTTTTACCACCGATATACCCAGAGCGATCTCTAAAACTTCATCGATGTTTTTGACAAAAATAAACCGGATTTCCGCGCGCAGGGCTGGAGGGACTTCCTCCAAATCTTTTTCATTGTCTTTCGACATAAGGATTGTTTTTATCCCGGCCCGACGGGCGGCGAGAGATTTTTCTTTGATTCCGCCGACCGGTAAAATTTTTCCCCGCAAAGTAATTTCTCCGGTCATCGCCAGATCCGGTTTGATCGGCCGGTTGGTTAACAGTGAAACGATTGCCGTAGCGATGGTTATCCCCGCCGATGGTCCATCCTTGGGTATTGACCCGGCCGGGACATGAATATGAATATCGTTATGCGCGTAAAAATCTTCATCGATGCCCAGTTCTGCGGCTCGGGAACGAATATAACTAAGGGCAGTTTGCGCCGATTCCTTCATTACATCTCCCAAAGAGCCGGTAAGCAGGAGTTTTTCTTTACCTTTCATCTTGGTCGCTTCGATAAATAATATTTCTCCCCCCACCGGCGTCCAGGCTAACCCTGTGGCTACACCCGGTTTTTGCGTGCGCTCGGCCGCTTCGGAGAAAAATTTTATCACGCCCAGATATTTTGCAACTTTTTCCGGGGTGATTTTTTCCTGCCCCACCAGACCTTCCACTATATTCTTCGCCACCTTGCGGATAATTGTGGCAATTTCCCGCTCCATGTTGCGCAGACCGGCTTCCCTGGTGTAACTCCTGATCACTTCTTTTACCGCTTCATCTTCAAAAGTTATCTGTTTATCGGTTAAACCGTGTTCGTTTAGTTGTTTAGAAATAATAAAAGTCTTAGCAATCATTAATTTTTCTTCTTCCGTGTAACCGGCCAACTCCAACACCTCCATCCGGTCTTTAAGCGCCGGCGGTATCGGATCGATAATGTTGGCGGTGGCAATAAACATCACCTTGGACAAATCGAACGGCGTTTCCAGATAGTGATCGGTAAAACTGAAATTTTGTTCCGGATCGAGAACCTCTAACAAGGCTGAGGCCGGATCACCGCGAAAATCGGCGCCGATTTTATCCACCTCGTCCAGCATGAACACCGGATTATTGGATTCCACTTTACGCAGATTCTGAATAATCCGTCCCGGCATCGATCCGATATAAGTGCGCCGGTGGCCGCGGATCTCGGCTTCGTCATGCATACCGCCTAAAGAAATCCGAATAAATTTCCGGCCCAGCGACCGGGCGATGGACCGGCCAAGGGAAGTTTTTCCCACACCCGGCGGACCGACAAAACAAAGGATCGGTCCTTTCATTCCCGGTTTCAGTTTGCGCACAGCTAAATATTCCAAAATTCTTTCTTTTACCTTTTCCAAGTCGTAATGGTCCTCGTTAAGGATTTGCCGGGCCTGAGCGATATCAATCCGGTCCACCGTTGATTTCGACCAGGGCAGCCCCACCAGCCAATCCAGATAGTTTTTGGAGACCGTAAATTCCGGTGAACCCTGCGGAATATAAGCAAACCGTTCCAACTCTCTCAAAGCTTCTTTTTCCACCTCCGGCGGCATCTTACTCTCGCTAATCAATTTTCGATAGCGGTTAGCTTCCCGCGATTGTTCGTCTTCGTCACCCAGTTCTTTTTTTATTGCTCTTAATTGTTCTCTTAAGACATGCTCGCGCATCCCTTTTTCCATCGTATCGCGAACCTGACTGTTTATTTTTGTGCCTAACTCCAATATTTCCAATTCCCGATCAAGCAGAGAAAGAAGCAAACCTAATCTTTTTTTTACATCCGCTTCCTCAAGAATTTTTTGCTTAACATCTACATCCGTTTCCAGAGCAAAAGCGATGAAATCAGCCAGACGGGCCGGGTTGTCAATATTTTTAATCGAAAAAAGTAATTCAGCCGAACTGAACGAAGAAGTAATGGAGGCAATCTTTTCAAACTTACCCAAAACATTTCTTTGCAGAGCTTCCAGTTCAATATCTTTCTCAAGAAATTCTTCGATAATTTCAATTTCCCCTCGAAGATAGGGTTCCTCTTGGATAATCTTTTTAATCCGGAACCGTTCCAACCCTTTAACCACAATGCTGGCCGATTGATCAAGCAAACGGAGCATTTTTTGGATTTGGCAGACCACGCCAACCTGATAGATGTCGTTTGTGGTCGGATCTTCGATATTTTTATCTTTTTGACTAACCACCGCAACTAGTTTATCCGTAGATAAAACATCATTAATCAGTTGAATGGATCGCGGCCGGCCGATTACCAGCGGAACAACTAAGGAAGGAAACACCACCGTATTCCTTAAATTAAGGATCGGCAGAACTTTCGGGATAATTATTCCGCGGTCATCGTTTTCATTTGCTGAACCGTTTTTTCTCTTTTTGATCATATTAAAAGCCATAGATGTCTCCTATTTATTAATAAACATGCACCGACAAAGGAGCATTTTTATGCCCGATTTTCGGCAAAGTTATTTCTAAAAAACCATAACGGTATTTTGCGCGCATTTTTATTTTATCCACCGGCTGGTTAAATAAAATCTTCCTTTCAAAAATACCGTAGTTTATTTCCATACAATAATAATCCACCGCTTCGGATTTACATTGATCTTCCCGGCGGCCGCGGATAATTAGAATATTATCCTGAAAATAAATGGAAAAATCTTTTAATTGCATTCCTGGTATTTCCATTTTTATCACAATGGTTTTATTTGTTTCGTAAATTTCGATTAACGGCCGCCAGGCGGCTTCCAAATCAAAAAGGGAAAAACTCTTTTTCTGAAACAAGTTGTCAAAAACATTTTCCACTCTTTTTTCAATTTCCTCGAAAATATCATCTATTTTTTTCAGGTCTCTCATTTTATGCCTCGTAATACAAATAGTTTTAAACTCTCGTTTAAACCCTCGAACCCGCAGATGGATTTTATCAAATTGACCGAAGTTGTCAAGCTAGTCTGAGCTTCGCTCGGAACTTTCTCCCTATGTGATTTTTTTCCTCTCCCTTGAGGGGAGAGGATTAAGGTGAGGGTGTAATTTCTGTCCTTTTTGATAAGCCTGTTTAAAAATTGTTTTCTGCATTTTTTCTCTGAGCTTTGAGTTGTCGGTCTGGGAGAAAAGTGCTTCTCCGTCATAAATAATATTATTTACGGCAAAAAAAGCTTTTACAGTTTTTATCGCTGAATGAAAACCGGCTTTCCCCTTCCCGCCCCGGGCGCCAATAAAAAAACCGCGCCGCCTCTCGCTTTTTTCCGCCACCGGTTGTTTCAAGACATATTTCCCCATCCAGCAGCATTGACAGCGGTCAATCAACAATTTGGTTTGGGCGCTAACCCCGAAAAAAAAGAGCGGTGAGGCGAGAATAAACAGATTAAAGTTTTTTAGTTTCTGATAAATTAATTGAAAATCATCCTGGACGATACAGCGGCCGGTTTGATCGCAGCCACCGCATTCCTGGCAAGGAGCAATTTTCATTTCATTTAAAACAATTTTTTCGATCAATCCGCCGGATTCTTTCGCTCCCCGCAAAGCCTCGTCCAGAATCAATTCGCAAATCCCCCCCCGCCGAGGACTACCGAGAACACCTAAAACTTTTGGACCAATATTATTGGAATTCATCGTCCCTCCTATTGTTACCTCTCCCCTTGTGGGAGAGGGTAGGGTGAGGGGTAATAAAGAGTAGAGACGCAAAATTTTGCGTCTCTACAAACACCTCAATCCTCCCCGATTTTGTTGCATCGGGGAGGAAATGGTTTTGTTTTCCCTCGTTTCACTACCAGCACATTGACCGTCTCCACGATCAGCCAGCCGCTTAAGATCAACAGAATAATTCCGACAACACCCGAGACATAGACATCAGGTTTGGCGAACACACCGTTAAATACGTCGGGTAAAGATTTTAATAAAGGCAAAATCTGTAGAAGCAAGGCCCATAAGGTTACGGTCAGCATAAAAATCATCGGTAGAATAGTATAGAGGGCATTTTTGCCGGTCTTGATTAACCAGACGGAGACAGCCAGCAGCGTCAGACTGGCCAGCAACTGGTTACTGGCGCCAAAAATCGGCCAGGCCGCCAAATAACCTTTTTCTTTGGTCAGCATCAACATAATCAGGGGAATCAGCAAGGTAAGCAAAGTGGCAAAAAAAGCGCCGGTTTTTGTTGACCAGCCCAAAAGTTCCTGCAAAATATAACGGGCCAGTCGTGTGCAGACATCCAGTGTATCATAAACAAAGGTGGAGAAAGCCAGCAGGGCAAAAGCCAGTGCAAGATTAAAATTGACCCCCACCAGGCTTAAATATCTGGCCAACCCATTGGCGTAAATTAAATTTGGATCGGTTTTCAGCGCCAGATCTCCTTTCGGGAGCATCATCACTGTCGCCAAAGCCAACACAGCCACCAACCCTTCCAGGAGCATCGCCCCGAACCCCACGGACCGGGCATCGGTTTCCTTAAACAATTGTTTGGAAGTTGTGCCGGAACTGACTATCCCATGGAATCCGGAACAGGCTCCGCAGGCCACCGTAATAAAAAGTATCGGGAATATCATCTTTCCGTTCCATAAACTTTTCAATCCTTCGACATTGATCGCCGGATATTGGATCTGGAAGCCGCCAAAAATTGTGCCGATTAAAGCCACGCCAATAGTCAAATATAACAGCCAGCCGCCGAGATAACCGCGCGGCTGAAGCAGGATCCACATCGGAATCAAAGAAGCGGCAAAACAATAAAGCAATAAAATCACATCCCATTGTTTGACGGAAATGCCGGAAAAAAAGTTAACCACCGACGGTGGCAGCCTAGTTCCCAACCAGATAGTCAAAAGCACCAGCGGCAAAAATATCGCCGTAGCCAGCCCGAGGTTAAGCTTAAACTTATACAAGCAGATTCCCATCACCACACCGAGGATCACATAAAGGATGGAAGATGCCGCCACCCCCGGCCCAAAGGCTTGATCGGAAGAAACAATTTTAAAAGTCTGCGCCGTAATATCGGTGAAAGCAATAATCACATAAATTAAAGCAATCCAGACAAAAACCAGAAATAAAACATAAGAAGTAGGTGACATATATTCTTTGATTAATCCGCCCATTGAAGCAGCTTTATGCCGGATGGAAGCGACCAAACTGGTCAGATCATGCACACCGCCGACAAAAATACTCCCCAAAATAATCCATAAAATTGCCGGCACCCAGCCAAACCAAATCCCCGCCAGAATCGGCCCGACGATTGGCCCTGCCGCCGAAATCGCCGAAAAATGCTGCCCCAACAATAAAGACGCTTTAGCCGGCACATAATCCACCCCATCATTAATCTGCTGAGCCGGCGTCGGCCGGGAATCATCCAACTCCAATTGCCGGGACAAAAACCTCCCATAAAAAATATACCCAGCCAGCAGCAAAACCATCGAAACCAACAACACAAGCACAATCATCTATTTCCTCCTGAATGCTGAATGGAATCAGGTCTTGCAATATGACATTTTTACTTTCCATATCTTGCCTTAAAGTTGTCAAGTTGACTCTGTCCCTGATATTTGTCTGACTAGTTATTTCAGAAATTTCATTAATATTTTGAGTAACTTCATTAAAATCTCACCTTTAAGTGGCAGCCTACCATATCTCATACTTTACAACTTCTGCATAATTGGGTTAAACCGGTCAAAAACTTTATTTAGGTCGAAGCTCTCACCTACCCGAATAACGGGTATTAATTCCGTTTCTATCTGTTTACGAAGCAATTCTATGGATTTTTGATCTAAACCAAAATTACTCGAATAGTTCGATATGTAGTGCTCATCTTTAAGTTTCTTTTTAAAGATGGAAAGAAAATGACTGTTTTTAAAGTCAAACTTGGCCTCCAATATAAACCATAGATCATAATAGTCGCGAATCGCCACATCTTTTCTTGTGATCGCGGCTTTTAGTTTTTCGGCTACAGCTTCATTTAATGTGAGCGACAATATCTTATTTTTGGGAATCAAATCATCACCCGTAAAAGGATCTTTATAAAAATGCGTGATCACATTATGAACTGGTTTGTCGATAGGTGTCTGTCTAAGAGATATTTCTAATTTTACATTCTCATCCTTTCCTGAGATAAATGATGGATAAAAAATATTGAACACATACTGGGTGGAATTATTAAAGCCTTCTCCTTCGGGTTTCTCGCTTTTTAGCTCCAACATCTTAAGTAGTTCCGGCATCTTCTCTCTTATCGGAGTGATTGCCCGTGATCGCTTTGACCGGGTTTCAATGCTCTCAGGACTATAATAGGTAAAATCAATATCTTCGCTTAGACGATGATAGTTAAGGTGAATCTTATTTAAAAGTGTACCGCCTTTAAAAACTATCTTGTCGCTTAAATGTGATTCGACGCTATTCAAGATAAGCGTTAAATAATAATCTTTTTCGATAGTCTCAAGCCTAAAGTTAAACTTCTCCGCAATAAATGGTATTATTTGTTTTAGCTTGTCCCTATCCATTGACGATAACTCTCCATCTCTTATCGGTTTTGCCTTTTTTTGTCTCTGTATCATACAGGAATGAATATCCTTTTACTCCTGTGTCAATTTTGCTAAGTAGTTTTGGGGACACTCCAAGTCTTTCCAGAAAATATCCCATACGTCGGCGAATAAGTTGAACGGGATAGCGCGCGACATAATTCACGAGAACTACTGCGTTCATCTTGTTCAATTGTTCAGTTAAAATGTTAAATCCTTTTTTCACATCATAGAAGTCAAAAGCGTCTATTAATGCTCGCTCCTTGGAAGCAAAAACAATATCCTCTTTGTTTATCCTGCGAGATTCCAGGCCGTACATCCTATTTGGCAATACCTTAATAAGTTTGTATCTGATACCGCCAACCTTTTTCATTAATGAATATTTCTCATTGACCACATGTATCATTTGCGCGACTTGATCAGTGAAACCATACGAATTGAAGACGCTGGAGTACCCTATATAGTAATTGGCTCCTCTGACAAGAGCTTTCGCGATCACATACTCGTTCCCCGCCCATTTGCCTCTGGGCGCTTTCATCGGAATAAGCAAATATACATTCTTAATGATATTCCTTAATCGATTTTTGATCAAAAGCCGTCTGATAAGATAATCAGCGTTCTTTTTATCGTAACAAAAAGAGATAATATCTTTGCGAGTATAGACCTCTTTTCCTTCATACTCGAACCGAGCAAGAAGGTCTATCTCATTAGATGTAAGGCTTTTATACTCATTAATTTTTGGTTTCATATTTCTGCCTTCCAGTGCACTTATCTAAAACTAGAAATAATATACTCTTGAACCAGCTAATTGTCAATAAATATTCATCTAAAAATGGGTTAATGCATATTTGATGTAAAAATAACTCGTATAAATTCTCCAACCCGCCGCTCAATAGTCTGATTCAGAATCTGTGTCTTTGCGCCCCAATTACGACTGTTATAATTACTTTTCATTGTCAAGCATCAATTTTAATAGAAAGATAGTTTCTGTGCGGAGCTTGTCTTTTGCCCATATTTTTTGTTTGGGATCAAGAAGTTCGCCTATACCGGCCAAAATTTTACGGTCACTCTTTTTTTCCAGAGCAACAATGCACTTCTGTAAAAATTCCTTAAAAGGGATATTTGCCCTTTTTTCAACAAGCTCTTTGTTTAGAGTCCAATCATTTTGCAAAAAAAACCAAACATCAAAAATATCGCGATTAGTTTTATCCAGCCGCTGATACATCGCCACCAGCTTATTGGCAAACATATCTTGCTTGACCATTACCTTAAGGGAAATACCGAAATAAGCGGCCAGTTCGTATTTAGAACCGAAATCCCGGCGATTTATTTCCACCTTAATATTGTGATCCTTTTCGGAGTAGGATAATTCAAAAAAGAGAGTAAAACGCTTTTTCATCTTGGATTTTATTTTTCCATAAGCAGAAATTATTTTTTCGACCCGTTCAAAAACATAATCCTCTTTTGATTTGTCCAAAAGATCAAAATCCAAGTCCACCGAAAATCGGCTCAAGGAATAAATCATATAAGCAGCCGTTCCCCCTTTAAATCCAAGAATCGGAGCAATTGTAGAATCAGAATATATATCTTTTAAGATTTTAATCATGATATTTTTGTGTTTGGAAACTTCAAGCGCCATCTTAATTTGTGCTCCTGTCTTTTTTATCTTCCTCGTAATACAGCTTTATTTTTTCCCCCATGCGTTTATTACCGCCATAAATAGGTAAAATTTCAAAAACCTTCTTCCAGTCAAGATTGGAAAGATTGTCGAAATGATAGTCTTTGTTGAGATAGACAACATCCAAAAATGCCCTTTCAGGGGAGGCTATTGCTGAATTTTTTTGCTGTTCTATGCCGCTGTGATTAGTGAGAATAGAATCTTTAATTTTTCTGTAAGAATAAATCCGGCCATCGGCAGTTATTTCTCTGGTAAGATATGAGGCGATGAAAATTTGTCCATAAAACTGAAAAATAATCCCGGCCTTTGCTAAAACAGTCTCAAAACTAATATAAGAAGGGGTGTAGATTTTTATCGCCAACTCGAACTTGTCATAATTTTTGTCTTTTGCGTAAATTCCCCTGCGGATTCGATAAAGACTTTCTGTTTTTACATAATAATTGACTCCGGCAATAGAAGCCTTTCTATTGGTATCACCCCAAATAATAGAAATATCTTTAAAATTAAAAACCGTATTACTTGAACGCAAAATGCCGGAAATCGGCTTTTTCTCGTATTTCATAGTCTAAAGATTAGAATAATTATCGCCTTTGGTTCAAATTATATATATTAAGACAAGTTTTAGCAAGACTAAAATTGATTATAGAGAGTGCACTTAGTCATAGGGAACGCTTTTCTTCTCCCTTCAAAAGTATTGCAATTATGCAACCCTGGATGCGTAATTATTTAATTACTCCCAGCCGGCCGTGCTTTGTTCCCTTTTCATCTTCCAAGCGCCAGATGTATATTCCGGAAGCAACAGTTTCTCCGGCTTGGTTCTTTAAGTCCCAGAGGGGATTTTGTTCAAAATTTTCCTGCTGATAAATTAATTCTCCGCTCAGGTTGTAAATCTTAATTTTAGCCGATCCCTTTATTCCGGCGAACTTGACCGTTTGTTTTCCTCTGACCGGATTGGGGTAACAAACAGCCTCATCCAATGCCGATTCAGAGAAATTTGCTGCTTCATTGATGATGTTTGGCGTAAACACTTGCGAGCTGTTCCGGAAAGCTAAACAGGTTTTCCGATTATTGGTTTCGTCCCGCTCAAAGATTAACCGTGATTCAACCGCCGCTTTCGCTCGCAGTTGGATTACGGCCACGGTCCCGCCGCCGGAAACAGCGCCATCCAGCTTGCCGACCGCATAGTCGATTTTACCCCGATTATTATCGGCCTGATTGATTAATACCGGCCAGTTTTCGACCAATGAACCCTGTTTGATTTGGCATCCGGCAATACCGGCGTTGTCATCGACGATCTCCGCGAGATCCGGATTAAAAGCTAAATGAAACTCCAGGCCATTTAGTTCCGACACATTTTCTACTTTTACTTCCATGGTAAAAGTTTTGCCTGGAACAAGTTTTAAATTTGCCGGATATAGACCGATACCAGCTGTTGTCCTAGCCCCTTCAATGGTTGCCGCCCGCCTCGTTAAAAACGGAACAGATACCTTGCTAACCTGCTGAATCCGCCCAAAGTTCGCCACCAATATGGAAAAATCGGCCAGATTTACTTGATCATCATGATCAAAATCGGCTTCAGCCTGCCAGTTTTCCTGTTCCAATAGACTCCCAAAAGCATCGCGCAAAACATAAAAATCGCTAAGATTTATCTTGCCGTCGTTGTTCCCATCGCCGGCTAAAAGAGTGAGGTTAAGAGTTGTTGTTGCCCCGCTGGCCACATACACATCTGCCAGCTCAACGGTCGACGAACCCGCCGCCCTCGCCGTTACCGTATAACTGCCATCCAATATTTCATAAAAATTAAAATTTGCCTGGCCGTCCGTCTTAGTTGTTTGGCCGGTTTCCTCGATTTGGACAGAAATGTCCTCCGTGCAAAGATATCTTTCATGACCGCAGTCCAGCTTGATCACCCCAACCAACCGGCCGAAATCCTCCACAATAATTTTTGAATTCCGGATTGTAAAATCAATTGATCGTCCGGCCTCATCCAGCAAATCGGTGTCACGGTTATTCTTCGGATCAAAAACAAATTGTACTCTTGCTGTGCCGGTACTTTCCCCGGTTCTAAACTTTATCGAGATTAAACTACCCGTACCGCTAGCGCTTCCGCTCATCTTAGCCACAGCATAATCAATGGTACCATTCAAATTATCAAAACGGTTCTGGAGAACTTCCCCGCCGGCAAGAAACGGGCCTGGCCCGACTTCTTCTACTGACAGCAAAACTTTGTCAAACGATAAATGGACTTCCGCCCCGCTCAATTTGACAACATTTTCCGCGGTAATCTCTAAAATGGCAACACTGTTCGGCCCGGCATCTAAACTCGCTGGTAAAATTAACAGTCGTGGCTTTGGCAGATCGCTAAAAACCAAATTGTTCATCAATAAAAAAAGCAGACAAATTAAACCCGCTGTTTTCATAATTTTTCCTCAATAAAAAAAACAACTTTCTGTGTTTCGAAAGCTGCTTAAATTTTTTTTGCTCTTCGCAAAAAAATCCATCTGAAATTTCTCCCAACCCTGCTGCCAAAAGTTATATTTTTTCTTCGATTTCTTTTTTTATCTGGGGAATAAAATCTTCCAGCGTTTTCGAGCCCCAATCTTTACCCTTCCGGTCACGAATTGCTATAGTCCCGTTCGCGGCTTCTTGGTCGCCGATAATCAACATGTAAGGAACTTTTTCCAGTTGGGCATCCCGTATTTTATTGCCCAGTTTCAAATTGCGCAAGTCCAGTTCAGCCCGGATATTTTCCTGTCTTAATCTTTTTATTACATCCTGAGCATAAGCATCTTGCCGGTCGGTAATGGTCATGATTTTAACCTGGGAAGGCGCTAACCAGGCCGGAAAAAATCCGGCATAATGTTCAATTAATACCCCAAAAAATCTTTCCAAGGAGCCTAACAACGCCCGATGGATCATAATCACCGGTTGATCGGTCCCGTCTTCCGCCCGGTAGGCAACGTCAAACCGTTCGGGAAGATTAAAATCGATCTGTACCGTCGAACATTGCCAGGAACGGCCCAGCACGTCTTTTATTTTAATGTCCACCTTAGGGCCATAAAACACCCCGGCTCCTTCGTCGATTTGGAACTTGAGTTTTAATAAATCCAGGGCTTTTTTCAGCGATTCCTCGGCTTTAACCCAGGTTTCCCGGTCCCCGACAAATTTTTCCGGCCGGGTGGAGAGATAAATATCGTATTCCTGGAAACCAAAAGATTTGAGCATGAAAATCGTAAATCTGATTACCTCGATAACTTCTTCTTCCAACTGGCTCAACCGGCAAAAGATATGGGCGTCGTCCTGGGTGAAACCACGAACCCGCAATAAACCATGGAGAACGCCGCTGCGTTCATAACGATAGACCGTCCCCAATTCCGCCCAGCGGATCGGTAATTGGCGATAACTATGTAATTTTGATTTATAAATCAGAATATGGCCGGGACAGTTCATCGGTTTGAGCAGATACTCCTGATCGTCGATATCCAGCGGGGAATACATATTCTCCCGATAGAAATCCCAGTGGCCGGAAGTTTTCCAAAGATCAATCTTAGCGATGTGCGGGGTATAAACCAGTTCATAGCCCTGCCGTAAATGTTCATCTTTCCAAAAATCTTCAATAATTTTTCTGACCAGCGCTCCCTTGGGATGCCAGTAAATTAAACCGGCCCCAGCCTGATCGGACATACTATACAAATCTAATTCTTTGCCTAACTTGCGATGATCCCTTCTTTTCGCTTCTTCCAGCAAATTAAGATAGGCCTCGAGTTCCTCCTTTGTGTAAAAAGCCGTTCCGTAAATCCGCTGCAGCATGGCATTTTTTTCACTGCCCCGCCAGTAGGCTCCGGCCACCGACAACAATTTGAAAAATTTTATTTCCCCGGTAGCGGCCAGATGCGGTCCGCGGCAAAGGTCAATAAAAGTCCCCTGCTGGTAAAAAGTCACTTTTTCATCAGGTATTTCCTCGACAATCTCCAACTTATATTTTTCACCTTTTTTCGCCAAAATTATTTTTGCTTCTTCCCTGGTCATCTCTTTTTTTTCAAAGGGACTATTGAGCTGAATAATCTGGCGCATCTTTTTTTCGATTCTTTCCAAATCCAGCGGAGTAAACGGTTCCTTGCGTTCAAAATCGTAATAGAAACCGCCGTCAATCGACGGTCCGATGGCCAGCAAAGTTCCCGGAAAAAGCTCGGTCACCGCCTGAGCCATAAGATGCGAACAAGAATGCCGCAATGTTTCTAAATTATTTTCTTTTTCTGTCATCGATTTATCTTTTAAGAACAAAAATACCCGGTGTAGGACTCGAACCTACGACCTCTTCCATGTCAAGGAAGCGCTCTAACCAGACTGGGCTAACCGGGCAACAAACTATTTCGAAGTGAATAAGGCGAATTATCTATATATACAAAGTACATTTTTCTGCCAAAAAAAGCAAGAAAAATTCTACGTAACAGGTTAGTTCGCAGAAGTAATTTAAAGCTAAGGAATTCCAATGTTGTCGACGGTGTTCCCTCCCCCTTGAGGGGGGAGGGTCAGGGTGGGGGTGTTTTGCGAACGATACACCCTCCCCTCAAGGGAGGGGAAACAGCGCCTGAATGGAAAGTCCGACCGCCCTTTTTTTGGGGTCTTAACTTGAAGCCTTTTCCCTCTCCCCTCGCGGGAGAGGGAGTTGCACTACTAGGAGCTAACCTGTTACGAGAAATTCTGCTCATTACTCTATTCTGATCGTAATGAAGAAATCCTGACCGTTGCGGGAAATCAGGAAGAGTACTCCCTGCGCAAAGTTGACTGTGGCAATAACCTGCTTATATGATTGAACATCGGTGATCCGGCGGCGATTAATTTCCTGAATAATGTCCCCGGCTTCGATCCCCGATTGTTCGGCCGGGCTGCCCGGCTCGACCTTAACCACCTCTACACCTTTCACAATTCTTTCCGGAAACCAATGCGGAGCGAGCCGGTCTACTTTTATGTTCTGGACGACTATCCCTAAATTGTTACCGGATGAGGTGGATTGGGTAATCGGTTTTCTTTCCTCCGACGGCAAGGCCTCAGTGATTAATTTGACCTGAAGTTTTTTGCCATCCCGCACAATTTCTAAAATTACTTTCTGCCCGATCGCTTTTTTTAAAACCTCGCTTACCAACTGATGGCTATCTTTCACCGGCGTTTGATCAATTTTTATAATAATATCGCCTACTTTAACCCCAGCCTTACCTGCGGGACTATTTTGCATTAACTGGTTAACTACCGTTCCTTTTTCGACGGAAGTACGCAGATGTTTCCTTAACTCATCGTTTAAATCCTGGATCCCCACGCCCAGCCAGGGACGATTAACCTTACCATGTTTAATCAAATCGTTCATTACCGTTTTGGCCATATTGATCGGTATGGCAAAGCCAATTCCTGTACCCATCCCGATAATCATCGTATTAATCCCGATCACCTCACCATCAATATTCACCAGCGGACCACCGCTGTTCCCGGGATTAATCGAAGCATCGGTTTGAATAAAATCCTCGTAAGTGGCCGCCCCAAAACCGGAACGCCCTTTAGCGCTAATTATACCGGCCGTCAAAGTATGGGTTAAACCAAAAGGCTGGCCGAGGGCAATCGCCCATTCACCAACTTGCAGTTTGTCCGAATCGCCTAAACTGGCCAGCGGTAAATTAGCGGCTTTGATCCGAATCACCGCTAAATCGGTTTTGGGATCAGACCCGACTATCTGAGCGGTAAAATTGCGCCCATCGCTCAGTTTCACCGTAACTTTATCTGCCCCTTGTACCACATGGTTATTAGTTAAAACATAACCGTCTTTGCTGACAATTACCCCGGTACCCATCCCCCGGTGCCGGCGATAATATTCCTTCCCTCTTGGCGCTCCTTGACCTTGAGGAGAAAAATCGCGAAAAAAATCCTCAAAGGGCGTACCGCGAAAAAAATCCTGATCGTAACCGGGAACGATTATCGCCTCTTTCATCACCTGTTCCACGGTAATATTTACTACCGATGGCTGCACTTTTTTAGACACCTCGGTAAAAGCCGTTTTAAAATTTTCCGTTACCGCCAAACCCGGGTAACCGGTATTGACCAAAGATAAAACTAAAAACACCAGACAAACAGTTTGTAACAAACGATTACGCATAATTGCCTCCTTCGTTTATTCCCCTCTGACATTATCTCATCTGCCAGTTTTTTTGGCCGAAAAGTTTTTCCAAGGTGTTCATAAAGTCGTCGCTGAGGTTTACCCGGAAACCGGTGGAAATTGATACTTTTTTGGCCGTGGCGGTTTGGACGATGAACTCCAGCTCCACATTGCCGGCATTTTCCGCCACCAGATTTTTTAAATCAGTTAATAAATTTTCTTCCAACCCCACGGTTTTTATCGATACAGAAATTTTTTTGATTAATCTTTGCCGGGCTCGGGCAAAAGGGATAATTTCATCCGCGAGAATTTTTAAACGTTCTTCTTCCCACTGGATCTGACCGTTAATCACCACCATCTCGTCCACCTTAAGGCTGCCGTTGGACTGGGCAAAGGCGCGGGGAAAAACAATTACCTCGGCCAGACCGGTCAAATCTTCCAATTTTAGACGGGCCATCGGTTCTTTATTTTTGGTGGTTAATTGTTTTATCTCGGTAATTACTCCCGCGCAGCGGGCCTGACCGTTGGTTTTGTCCGGGGAAAACTCGTTAAACGGTTTGGCTCCGTAAATTTTCAATTCCTCGCTCCAGCGGGCCAAAGGATGTCCGGAAAGATAAAAACCCAGCACGCTTTTTTCGCCGGCCAGCAGTTTATGTTCCGACCAGATTTTATCTTCGGCCAATTCGGGCAATTTTTCTTCCAGCTTTGTCCCCTCCTCCCACAAATCAAAAAAAGAACCCTGATTGGAAACGACACTAGCCTGGTAACGGGAAGATTTTTCCAACAACTTATCCGAGTATTCAAAAAGCCGGGCGCGCCAGCTGGTTAACGGACCGGCAGCCTGCGGCAAATTATCAAACGCCCCGCACAGAATCAGGCTCTCGATCACCCGTTTATTCACGGTGCGCAAATCCACCCGCTGAGTAAAATCGGTCAAACTTTTAAATCGGCCGTCTTTTTCCCGTGTGGCAATAATCGATTCGATTGCTCCCTGTCCGATATTTTTTACCGCCAACAACCCAAAACTAAGCGCTTCGCCTTCCAAGGTAAAAGAAAGAAAACTTTTCTGGACGTCCGGAGGTAAAACCTTGATGCCCATATTTTCGCATTCCTTCGTATATTCTACCACTTTAGCCGTGTCGTTCATTTCGCTGGTCAACAGGGCGGCCATATACTCCTGCGGATAGTTGGCTTTCAAATAAGCCGTCTGATAAGCTAACACCCCATAAGCGGTGGCATGAGATTTGTTAAACCCGTAACCGCCGAAATGGGCGATCTGCTCAAAAACTTTGCCGGCTTTCGCCGCCGGTATGTTTTTAGCATGAGCTCCCTGCAAAAAACCGACCTTGAGTTTTTCTATTTCTTCGGGTATTTTTTTGGCCATCGCTTTCCGCACGCTGTCGGCCTGACCGGGGGTAAAACCGGCCAGAACCTGGGCAATTTTCATCACCTGTTCCTGATAAACGATCACCCCGTAAGTTTCCGCTAAAACCGGCTCCAGTAAGGGATGTTCAAAACTAACCTTGACTTTCTTATGTTTGCGGGCGACAAAATCATCGAGCATTCCGCTGCCCATCGGTCCGGGACGATATAAACTAATCAAGGCGACAATATCATCCAAAACAGTCGGCTTGAGCTTGCGCAGTAAATCCCGCATCCCCGACGACTCCAGCTGAAAGATTCCGGCGGTGCGAGCCTCGGCCAAAAGATCAAAAGTTTTCTGATCGTCCAAAGGAATTTTAGCCAACTCTATTTTTATACCCCGATGTTTTTCCAGCAGCTGGACAGTATCCCGGGTCACACTGAGCGTGCGCAACCCTAAAAAGTCGACTTTTAACAGTCCCAGTTTCAAAAGATTTTCGTCATCGTACTGGCTGGTGATGATCCCTTTATTGTTTTTGGCCAGAGGCGTATAATTGGTGATCTCATCCTTAGAGATAACGATGCCGGCCGCGTGCACCCCGGTGTGCCGCTTTAATCCCTCCAGTTTTTGGGCCACCGTGACCAGATTTTTATATTGTTCATTATCCTTAACCAGTTTAGCCAGCTCCGGCACGGACTGCAGCGCCCCATAAATGCTTTCTTTAAAGGGGATCAGCTTGGCTAATTTGTCTACTTCGGGAAGAGGGATGGCCAAAGCCCGGCCAACATCCCGGATTACCCCGCGGGCTTCCATCCCGGAAAAGGTGACAATCTGGGCCACATTTTGCTGTCCGTATTTGTTGGTAACATATTCGATCACCCTCTCTCGTCCGTCATCGGAAAAATCGATGTCCAAATCCGGCATGCTTTTTCGGTCGGGATTCAGAAACCGCTCAAAAAGCAAACCATACTTCAGCGGACAGATATCGGTAATTCCTAAAACATAAGCGACCAAAGAACCGGCCCCCGAACCGCGACCGGGGCCGACCGGAATACCATTTTGTTTGGCAAAATGAATAAAATCCCAGACGATTAAAAAATAACCGGCAAACCCCATCTTTTTGATCATCGCCAGTTCATAATCGAGGCGCGACCGGACTTCCGGCCGCATCAAAGGATAGCGGAGAATCAACCCCTGTTGACAAAGTATTTCCAGGTATTCATCCCGGTCGTTATATTGTTCGGGTAAGGGAAAATCAGGCATGTAAAACTTATCAAAACCGATCTCCAGATTGCATTGTTCGGCCGCCAGCATGGTATTTTTTATTGACTGCGGGCAAAAATTGAAGACCTTCTCCATCTCTGCCGGAGAACGGAAGTAGAATTGATTATTCCCGAAGCGCAAACGGTCCGGATCATTGATCGTCTTATTGGTGCCGATACAAAGCAGTATCTCGTGGCTGGCCGCATCCTCCGGCCGCAGATAATGAGCATCATTGGTGGCCACTAAAGGCAGATTCATCCGCCGGGCAATTTCCAGCAATGGAGGGAGAACTTTTTTTTGATCGGCCAGACCGTGATCCATGATCTCAATATAATAATTTTCCTTGCCGAAAATCGCGCAATATTCTTCGGCTAAACTCTGCGCCGCCGGCAAATCCTCCGGATTGGCCAGCAATCTGGCCGCCAACGCCCCTTTCAGGCAGCCGGAAAGACAAATCAATCCTTCGTGATATTTGGCCAACAGATCTTTATCCACCCGCGGACGATAATAAAACCCGTCCAGAAAACCGAAAGAAACCAAGCGCATTAAATTGCGGTATCCTTCCTCGTTTTTTGCCAGGAGAGTAAGATGATGGGATGCTTCACTGATTTTTACCGGAGATTTGTTCAGCCGCGAACCGGGCGCCACATAAACCTCGCAGCCGATAATCGGTTTTACCCCAACCTGCCGGCAAGCCGAATAGAAAGAAACCGCTCCGTACATATTACCGTGGTCAGTTATCGCCAGCGCCGGCATTTTGTAAGCGGCGCAGTGATAAGGCAGGGTATTCGCTCCCGGGTTACCTTTGTCGTCCACTACCCGATTGGCGCCATCGAGCAAAGAATATTCGGTATGTAGATGCAAATGAACAAATTCCGCATGAGACATTTTTTTCTCCAGTGCATCAAATGTAGGGAACGCATATATGCGTTCCCTACAACTGCTTTGAATTTATCTTTTTGGAACCAACAGGTATATCGACCAAGCGATCATCACTAATGAGACACTCACCGGTACGATTACCGGAGCAATCCAGGGTAGAGGGATTAAAAATAAAACATCCAAAGTTAACAGCGAGCTTGGCCAGCGCAGAAGAATAAATAGTCCCAGGTAATAAAAGATATCCCAAATCCCGAAACACCAGAGAAAATGGGCGAGCCGCTGACGAATTGTTTTACCGGCAAGTAAAGCCAGGAAGACCAGCATGACGATCGTCGCCGTTTCCCGGGTTTGCTCGATAAAATACAGGGGACTGGTTAGTAGAGGTTGTATGTCGACCGGCGAAAATTGAAAAAACGGAAAAATCTGCCGCAAATAGAACACGACAACCGCTTCCAAATATCCCATCGCCACAGCAAAAATTCCCAGATAGAACAAAACTAACATAGTATATTTTAACGATTTTATCGCAACTAAGCAAGAATTTTTTTTACACAATTTTCACCTAAAACCTTTTTGAGTGAAATATGAGTGAAATAATACTTGCTTCTTTGCTTCTCATCCAATATAATGCAAGGTATGCAAGTGCAGGGCAAGTCAAAAAACATGATCTCACCAGAGCAAAATTCTAATGACAAAACATAATCACCCTTTTGAAAAATTATTAAGCGTTTCAACGGAAGATATTTCTTTTGAGTTTAAAGATTTTCCATGTCTACTATGGTCTGATTTTTTATTAAATCCTCGGAGACTTCGAGGAAGTGATTTTTTGATGCGATGGTCGCAAGGGGTATGGAGTGAAAATCGTTTAATTGAGGCCGTAAATGAGACAGGCGAATTTTTTGCTATACCTTATGGCCCCAGTGGAACCGCTCCAACAAATGATGTACGTGCTTTTGAGCTTTACTTTGAACGATTGGAACAAGCTGGACTGGGGGACATAAAGAGACCAGATTTATTGGTATTCAAAAAATCAGACCAAGTATCTGTAACTGAGATATTGAATAGCTTCGGTGGAGTGCCTGAGTTGCCGTTTACTCAAGAAGATCGGTTGAGACCATTATTAGATAAAGCCATTATCGCTGTTGAATCGGAAAATAGTCTATGGAAATCAAAAAAGATGCCGGATTACAATACTGAGTTTACGCCGCAGAAACGACTTGATGGAAAACTGGGGCTCAAGAAGACTGCCGTTCTTCCCACGATTATTATTAAAGAAGAGGATTTAGAACCGCTTAGGAAATGGCAAAGGCAGCAGACTGTTAAGATACATGTTTGGCATGTATTCTATGATCAAGCATTTGGTATTTCATTTGAAGAAGCCGAGCGTTTGATCACCGGTGGTTTGATTCAGCCTACAATTCAGGTTTTTCAGTCTCCGGGCGGCGCTACCACAAAGAAAGCTATTTATAAAATTTACTACCGTTACGGCTACTCATTAGGCGAATCGGTTCAAGAGCCATCGCTTGTTTCAGATTCTATCGAGGATAAGAATGGACACATTTTGCCATACGTGAAATTCTACGGTGGTAAGCTGGCTTTAAACACAGAAGCATTAAATGTTTTAAGGGCGATTAGATGAAAACAGTTATTCATCAAAAACTACCTTCCGATTGGGCGGAACGGGAAAAACTTAGAGACAAGGGACAATTTTGGACACCGAGCTGGATTGCCGATGCCATGGTTGCTTATGTGTCTCAGGATTCGGATTTGATTTTTGATCCCGGCGTAGGTAAAGGGATTTTTTATTTAGCATTAAAAAAATTAAATAAGAAAAAAAAATTCTATGGATTTGATATTGATCCCGAGATTATTAAAGAGGCCAAGAGTGAAGGAATTATTGATCTTGCTTGCGAAATAGAAATCAGGGATTTTATTTTGAACCCGCCCTCAAAGAAATTTAAGGCAATTGTGGCTAATCCGCCTTATATTCGACATCATCGGCTGTCACAAGAGATGAAAGATAGATTTCGTTCAATTAGCTATCAAATTATTGGCGATACCATCGACGGTAGAGCAGGATTGCATATTTATTTTCTGATCCAAGCTCTTAATTTGCTTGATAATGATGGACGGCTTGCGTTTATTATGCCTGCTGATACCTGCGAAGGCGTATTTGCTCAAAAACTTTGGAATTGGATTACAAAAAAATACTGTTTGGAGGGGGTAATAACATTTGATCAAAAAGCGTCACCCTTCCCACGAGTTGATACAAATGCTATTATTTTTTTAATACGCAACATGAAACAAAAAGACACGATAAAGTGGGTTAAGTGTCTTGAGCATGGCACTACAAAATTAAAGGAGCTGTTAGGCAGCAATCTGGAAA
Source organism: Elusimicrobiota bacterium (assembly GCA_043810025.1). Taxonomy (GTDB): domain Bacteria; phylum Elusimicrobiota; class JBDRON01; order JBDRON01; family JBDRON01; genus JBDRON01. The sequence continues at coordinate 17,801 of JBDRON010000086.1, read as the reverse complement.
TAATAGATACCCCGGATTTAATCATAAAAAATAGGGATTTAGATGAAGCGATGGCAATTGGTCTGTCCAGAGAACCAAGAAATAATCATAAATTCAAATACACTTTATTTAATTTTGCCCGAGTGATGCGGGGGATAGCTACGGGGGATAACGAGTTTTTTTTTCTCACAGAAGCAAAAGCACGAAAAATAAATATCCCTGATAAATTTTTGCGTCCCGCTATTGGACGAACCAGAGACGTTGAAGGGAGTTATGTCACTGAAGAAACAATTTCCTTATTAAAACAAAAGGGCCGGCCAACGCTTTTATTCTTTCCCAACGGAGAGCAGTTTAAAGATATGCCGAAAGAAGTTCAGAATTATCTCAACGAGGGAGAAAAACTTGGTCTTCCGAAACGTGCCTTGATTTCCACAAGACAGCCTTGGTATAAGATGGAAGTAAGAGAAATCCCCCCGTTTTTATTCGCTTATTTGGGACGACGAAACGCTCGTTTCATTAAAAATGAAGCTGGGGTAATCCCACTAACTAGTTTTCTTTGTGTTTATCCTCACTCAACCGATAAACTATACATACAAGGACTTTGGCGTATTTTGCAAGATTTGGATACGGTTGCTAATTTGCAATTGGTGGGTAAATCATATGGGGATGGAGCGGTTAAAGTGGAGCCACGATCATTAGAAAGATTACCAATAAACATTAAATTAGTCGAGCAAGTCGGGTTAAGACCAGTTGAATCAGAACCCTCACTCTTTGCCGAAATAGAGAACATACTACATTAAGTTGTCAAGAGCATAATACACCTGAACCAAAATAAAAATGGACTAAAAGTTACACTATATTAACAATCACTCGTGTCCAAATTACGATAATTGTTATCGTCGAAAGAATGATGTTTGATAATTGTCGAAAAGATGAAGCTATTGTTTGCTGAATGCTGTAATATTATTTAGAAACTTTTGTCTGATTTTATACAAATAAATTATGCCGCCCAAAATCAAAATACATCCTGCAATATAAAAGTTGGTTGCAGTAACCCGCCCCCAGCACCAATAATAGTAACAGATAGCCAGATTCGCCAGAATAAAAATTGATCCGATATTTATAAATATTGTTTGCCGGTAAAACTTTCCCAAAATCAACATCGTCCAAAAAACCAAAATCAGGACCGCATTATGAATTCCGTAGCCCAAAAATGAATAAAGATAATCGGGATATAAAAAGTACAAACCGCTTAATAAAATTAGCGACAGCAAGCAGGCCGACTCAACAAGGGAAAATTTATCCCGTAAATTCCGATTAAAAATATTTCTTAAAACCAAGCCAAGCGCAATTACGGCCAAGACAAAAAATAATAGCGTTACCTTAGACAGTGACTGAGAATTGAACAAAAAATACCGGTAAACGAAAAATTTCAAGATTGGGTTAAATATCGCTTTAAAACTCAATATTGATAAAGCAAGCAGAATAAAAATGACACCGGTAAAAATGTATCCCCGGCTAAACTGGCTCTGATAAACCTTATGCTCCCGGCCTACCGCGTAGGAAATTATTCCAAAAATAAAAAGAATCAAACTCAACGGGTATAACAACGTTTGATTATATTTGTACACCACCAATCCGGCCAACCCAAAAAACAAACACAGGACATTCAGCATATTTGTTTTGAAAGCTTTGTAAAGATAGGCTGAATAGAATAGAAAAATCAGCAGGGGAAAATAATAAAAGTTGGCCTGTTGTTTTTCCCAGATAAAAATAATGTTCCAGGCTAAAGACAATAGACTGCTCAAGCCCACTAAACTGGGCAGCTTAAAAAGAAAATTTAAAGAAATGACCAGAAGCGCCCAAACGATAACCGCGCTGGAATACGGAAAGGTCAACTGATAATTTAGCCGAATCGTATAAATGACCAACCCCAAGGATAAGCAGCCACACCAAATTAATAGCTTACCGATAAAACGCTCTTGATAATCGATTAAAAAATAACCAATCGCCAGATTGGATATAATATAACTAAAAATAATTATTAGGTTTGCATTTGCGGTCAGTTGCAAGGTTTGAGATAAAAACAAAATGGTCATCCGGCTTAGCAGCAGAAATCCTTCGATTAGCAGTAAAATATTAATTAACCTCAGACTGGCGGGATCTGCCGGTTGTTTTGCCGCGCTCGTCTCAAACCAGCCGCCAATCCGCAAGCGAAATTTTTTGAGCGGGTAATTTATTTCCTCAGTCTGAATAGTATCCTGAATATCCTGCGGTTGGAGAGCTTCCGAATTGTCTGTAGCCTGGTCTAAGAAACTAAAAGTAGGCTGGGAATCAGGGGAAGCGCTTTTAACAGGTGCTTTTCGTTTCTCTTCCTCAATTTTTCTGTATTTCTCAAGCAAAACACGGACTTCTTGATCGGAAAACAACCCCTGTTTTCGCCAGTAATTCAGCTGCTCTTTTAATTCTTCAAACGATTTTTTCGATTTTTGCGAATCAGAATACATATTACATAACTTTAGCTTATCTTAGAAATTTTGTCAAATTACACCTTGCCCATTGGGCTGTTTAACCAACCAAAGAAGCGGGATACGGCATTTTTTTTAATTGTTGGAGTTTCATTTTCCATTTCTAGAACAGGTGAATTATTCGGTTTAATTTTTATCTCTGCGGTAACCGGCTCGGTTCTTTGTTCGGGGACCGGTTTTGCTTGGGGCGGCAGCTCACCATTAATTATTCCATTCCAACTTTTTCCCTGCTCGGCGAGCCATCGAGCAGCATTTTTTTTCTCTTCCGTCAAAATAAGTATTTTTTGAATATATTCTTTTGCTTGTTTTGTTAACTTTTCCCGCTCTTCATCAGATCGAGTCCTGATTGCTTCCACCTGATTACGCAGTGTCTGTTTCCATTTTTCTTCCATTTCCGCCAAACCGCCGGCGCTGTTTTCCATTTCTCGTTTCCATTTCTGTTCTTCGGTTATCAACAGCTCCTGCCAGTATTTGTTTTTTTCCTCAATCTTTTCGGCTAATTTCCGTTCATAATTAGCCGTGATGTCCTCCTGTTTAGAATAAACCTCATTGATCTCCTTGCTTTTAGCCGCGATTTGATTTTCCAACCGCTTTATCTGCTGTTCCAATGACCCATTGATCTGTTCAATACTTTTTACTTTCTGAGTTGATTTCTCACTTTCATTTTTAAGCTTATTAAATAGATCTTCAAGTAAATTTTTTTCACTTAGCCATTCTTCTTTTGCGTTGTTAAAATTTTCCTCAATCTTTTTCAGTTTAATAATATTGTTTTTGGAATCTAAATTTTTTGCCTGTAATTGCTGCTGCATTTTTTTATTGTTCTCTTCCAGAGATTCTATTCCTGTCAGATAAGAAACTGTAAGTTCCTCGCATTTCTTGACTTTCTCGTTAGCCTTTTCTCGTTCCTCCATTAATTGGTAGGCGTCGGATTCCAAGGCTTCTTTGTTTTTTTCCCAGGCCTCACGTTCCTTAATCAATAAATTTTCTTTCTCTTCTAAAAGTTGTTTTTTTTCATTCAATTGATTTTTCCAGGATTCTTCCATTGTCTTCCATTGATTCTCCGCTTCTTTCAGCCGATTTCCCGCTTCATTCAGTTTCAGATCGGATTCTTTTTGCAGGGCAAGCAAATTTTCCTCTAAAACCGCGATGCGTTTTTCATAGTCATCGTGACTCTTGGCCGAGTTGTCTTCATTTACTTTTTTCTCTAAAAAATCTTTCTCCAATTTCCAAACATTTTCCAGCATTTTTTCAATGCGGATTAGATATTCCTTCTCCAGCAGCCTCTGTTCCAGCATATCGGCCTGAATAGAATAATTGTTTGAGGCGACAGGGTTGCTCCCTTCTAATCTTTCCAATCTTTTTTTTAACAAATCTTGCCAGATTTTGACTTTTTCTTCCATGCTTACCTCCCTAGTTTTTTCTTCTCCCGGATCCGGGCAGCCGGACAAAAATTACCGTGCGATTAAGACACCGCCAAGCTCGTCTGATTATTGAACCCGGCTCAGCAGCGCCGCCGGTTAATATTTTTTGTTCCAAATCTTTAAGTTGATAATTAATTTTTTCGTATGCCGCCGCTTCGCTGGATAAATTTTTTTCCAAGCAGAGAGTCTGTTTGTCTATTTGTTTAGCTAAGTGTTCAGTTTCTCTTTGCGTAAAATTATTCTGTAGATAATTTATTTTTTCATCTTTTTCGTTCAGTTTAATTTCAAAATTTCTTCTATCCTCTTTCCACTCCCTATCCTTCGCCATTATTTGCTGCTCCAAAATCCGTTTTTGTTCAGACAGGATTCTTTCTTTTTCGTTTAGTTTCGATTCGTATTCTTGTTTTAACTGCTGCATGATTTCTTCCTTCTTATCTTGCAGACCATAAAACAGCGATTCTTTTTCTTTCAGTGAATTTCGCAATAATTTAATTTCTTCATCTTTTCCCCGCAAGTTATCTTCCAGCCGCCTCTGTTCTTGGCTATGCTGGTTTTTCAGGTTTTCCAATCTCAATTCCGTGTTTTGCTGAAATTGCTGGAAACCTAAATTACGCTGATCTCCCTCCGTCTGCAAACGATAAATATTCTGCTGCAGTTCATTTTTTTCTTTTTCGAAAACATATCTTTGCAACTGTGTTTTTTGATCAAATTCCCTTTGGGTTTCATCTTTCAGTTCTTCATTTTTTTGTTCCTTTTCTTGCAACATTTTTTGCAGCTGTTCAATTTGCTCTTTCTGCCGGGCAAAGAGAGATTCTTTTTCCCGGATTTGTTGAAGCAGCCGTTCGGTCTCCTCCGATTTTTTTTCCTCACCCGTCTTTAATAAAATTTCCTTTTCTCTAAGGAAGTTTTGGTATTCTTCTTCTTTTTTCAGAAAGGAACTTTTTAAGCCCATCAATTCCTGTTCCCAGTCCTTTTTCTCCGCGGCAATATTTGCCTTATTTTCTTCGAAAAAAATCTCCAGTTGATTTTTTTCCGTTTCCAAATCTTTCAATTTATCTTTAGTTTCATTCAAAATTTCCAACAACTCTTCGACCCGGTTTTTATTTGCCATTTCCGCATCTTGATGTTTATTAATTATTCCCTGCCAAACCAACCTTTCCCGTTCCAGTTTATCATTCAGTTCCTTTAGCTCCTCTTCCGTCCATAAAACCAACTGGGAAATTTCTGTTTCCTTCTCCAATTCTTTGCTTTTAACTTCCTCCACAGTTTTTGCCAAATCGTTCTGTAAAACATTTATTTTTTCATCTTTCGATAGCAGGGCATTTTCCTTCGCCTTGTATTTCATCTCCCACTCCACCGACAACTGTTTAATTTTGTTTTCCCAGCCTTGAGTTTGTGTATTGAGGATCTGGTTTTTTTCTTTAATTTGCTCAGCTAACTGAGCGGTGATTTTCTCTTTTTCCTGCGCCAATTGCCGTTCACTTTCTCTCAATTTTCTTTCTTCTTCCAGTTTTTTATTAATTTCAGTCAGAGAAAGTTGATCGTTTTGCAAGGTGTTTAGCAGCTCAGCAATTTTCTCATCCCGGCTTTTTAACTCAAAGACTTCTCTTTGTTCAACTTTTTCCATTTGACTTTGCAATTGAACAATCTTACGTTCCTTAACAGCCAGCAATTCTCTTTCCAAAGCCTGTTGTTTCTCCCAATTTTCCACTTTTAAGCTTATTTCTTCCCAAGCTTTTTGCCAAACTCCCTTTTCTTCTATTAACCGGGTAACCTCCTTCGACAGATCTTCGCTGCGTTTTTTTTCTATCGTTAAATCCTGACTCAATTTTTGCCTAATTACCTCTTTCTCTTGAAGTAATTCCGTTTTTTGTTTAACCAGCATCTCCTCCTTGTTTCTGACCCGTTCGTTAAGCTGGGTTAACTCGCCGGATAATAAATTTATTTTTTCCTCGCGTTCAGCAACCCGTTGATGAAGTTGAGAGAAACGGTTTTCCGACTCTTTTTTTAAAACTTCAAACTCTCGATCCTTTTCAGCAAACAAATGTTGCTGAGCCAATTTCAACTTTTCTGTTTCCTGCCGGAATCCCGCTTCTTTAAGCTGGTTTAAATTTTGCCATTCCTTAAGCCGTTCCTCGCAGCTATGGATCAATTCCATCCGGCCAATTTTATCTTTGTTTTCTTTCTCTTTCATTTCCTCCAGTTGGACCTGCTGATTTTTTTTCAGTTCTTCCAATTCTAGTATTTCTTGCTCTAGATTTTTTATTTTTTCTTCTCCTAAGCCCAGCTTCTGCGCCAACTTTTCTTTTTCCAAAGCGATTAATTTTTCCTGTTCTTTTTCTTTCTCCTCCCGCCGTTTTTTCTCGACAATTATCTTTTCCTGCCAGGTGTTTTCTAATACTCTTTTCTCTTCCCTTAACTGCTTTATTTCCGCATTCAGCTGGGATTGGGACAGAGAGAGCTGAGCTTTAATCGCCATGTTCTCTTCTTCCAAAGATTTTAATCGTCTCAGAAAATTTTCTTTTTCCGTAAACTGTTTTTTCTCGTTAAGCTCAATTTTTTGCTCAAAATGTTTTATTCCGGCGGACAAATCAGCGATTCTTCGTTCAGCTTCACCGCGGATTTTTTCTTCTTCCAGTTGTTTCTGGTTAGATAAATTTGCTAACTCCTCTTCCTTTGCCTGGAGCAATTTCTGCCAATTTTGTTTGTCCCGCTGCAGATCTGCTTCCAACTGTTTACGTTGTTCGTTCCATCTTTCTTCTAAGGAGTGTTCCTGAACTTCTTTTTGTGAAAGCTGATTCTTTAAAGTTTCCAGCCAGGTTTCTCTCTCCTGAGACAGCCTTCTTTCCAGCAAAACAACCTGTTCTTCAGCCTTCTTTCTGGTTTCCTCTAATTCTTGCAGGCGCTTGTCATTACGCAATTTTTCCTGCATGGTTCTCAAGGAGTTTTCCACCTCGACCGATCTTTTTTTCTCCTCTTCGGTCCGCACGGCTAAGATCAGGGACTGCTGTTTTTCTTCTTCCAATTTTTTTTCTAACGTTTTAATCTGTTCTTGCAGAGCCTTCTTGGATTCTTCTTCCTTCTCCGCCTGTTTTTCCAATCCCTTCATCCGTTGTTCCCAAGCAATCTCCTGTTTTTTGGGCTCGGGAAAAGTCAGTGTAAAATCATTTGCCGGCGCATTTTGATTTCCAGTTGGGACGGGAAATGAAGGGAAACCGGCGCTGCCCTTTAGATCCTTCTGGGAATTATCATTAAAATTGGGCGGCGGCGGAAGAAAAGGTAAAGGCTCTTTAAGATTATCATCCATTGGCTTCTCTCCGATCATTAACTTTTATTTTTGCTGTCAAACTATTTATCCAGCGGACCAGGATTTCGTTCTGGGGATTAATCTCCCAGGCTTGCTGTCCGGCCGACAGCGCTTTTTCATAATGTCCCAATTGCTCATAAGAAAGACCTAAATATTGAAAGGTCTGCCAAAAACGGCCTTCCTGTTTTATACTTTCTTCAAAGGCCGTTGCCGCCGGTTCAAACTTGGCAGATTGGTAGCATTCCCGGCCATGATTAAACAATCTATGCTGCTGAGAAATTTTTGCTTCTTCAACATAAGACTTCCATTGAATTAATTCACTCTCTAATCTATTCTGCAATTCTTCGATTGAATTGTATCTTCTAATTCTTTCCGACTCTAACTGCTGATCTTTCAACTCCAATTCCTGGCGTAAGATGGATATCTGGGTTTCTTTTGATTTCCAGGAGGCCGACCATGATTCTGCTTCTTCTTTGCGCTTTCTATCGATTTCCATTAATTGTTCTTGCAGCCCGGAAAAAAGTTTTTGCCAACGTTCCCGATATTCCATTTTCGAGCCGGTAAGCTGTTTCTGTTTTTCCTCAAGGTGAATATGGAAATCATTTATTTCCGTTTCTTTGACAACATTTAATGAGACAAACCCGCTGTTCTGATCTTTGCATTCCTGCTCGGCTTGAGTCAACTCATCCTTTAATAGCTGACAGGCTTTTTGCTGCTCCTGAGCAATCTTCTCCTGTTCATCTAAGATCCATTTTGCCCGCAGCGCTATTCTGGTTTTTAGAAGTTCTACTTCCTGTGTTTTTTGTTTTGTTTTACTTTCCCATTTCATCCTTTCTTCCTGACTATGACTTTCCAATTCCGCTAATTTGTCCTGCAAAGGCCTAGACATTTTTTTCATCTCGACTTCTTGTTTCTTTAATTGCAGTTGATATTCTTTCTCCATTGCCGCCAACTGTTCCTTTAGTTTTTGCTCCTGTTCATTGCTTGCTTTGATTACTGCTTCCTGTTTTTTCTGTTGTTCAACAATTTTTCCTTTAACTTCATTAATCTGTTTTAAAAGTTTTTCTTCTTCTTCGTTCTTTTTTTCTTGTTTCTGTCCGATTTTCAAGGCGTTTTCCTGGTCAAGACGCTCCCGGCTTTCCTGTAGTTTAGCATGCATCAATTCCTTAGCTTCTAAATCACTTTGAGCTTTCCTGCCTTCATCTTCTATTTTTTTGGTGAGGCCGGCAACTTCCTGCTCGATGGCCTCCAATTGGGCTTTAAAAAGCGATTGTTTGGCTTCCAAATCATTTTGTATTTCTAATTCTCCGTCTTTTAATTTTTGCTGGAGATGTGCAATTTCCTGATCCCTGATTTTTTGAATATTAAGGAAATTCGTCTCTACTTGTTTTTGCTGGTTGCTCATCAGATTTATTTCTTCATTTAGCTTGGAAACATTATTTTTCTGCGTTTCATCTATTTCAGAACAGGCTTGCTCAAATTCCTCTCGGGAAAGGTTCATCTGAAGCAGTAAACTTTCTTGTTCCTTATCCATATTAACCCTAACCTGTTCCCAAGCCTCTTTATCCTGGATACATCTCCTTTCCAGGCTGGCCTTCTGCTGAAGCAAATTAGATTTTTGCTGACTGAGTTCCTGTTTATGTTTCTCTTCCTTCGCCGCAGAGAGCTCTAACAGTTGGTCGTAATTTCCCCGTAATTGATAAATTTCTTTTTCCTTTTCTTCTAATTGTCTTTGCCAGTTCTGTTTATTTGAACGGAACTCTCGTTCGACCTGATTAAGTTCGTTTTTTAACCCTTTTTCATTTACCGGCATCTCCATTTGCTTTTTTTTCAGCTGTTGGGAAAAATTTTCTTTGTCCATCTTTAATTTTTCTTTAAAGTGTCCAATTTTTAAATCAATCTGAGCCAGCGATGTCAAATGATCTTCTTTATCCTGATTGAACTTATTTTTCGCCTCCTCAATTCCCAACTTAAGATTCGCCGCTGTTTCTTGATGTCCTCTGGCGAGGTTTTCCAATTCCGCTTTAGATTCTGCTTCTTTCTCTCGCAAGGAGTTTTTTCGGCGTTCGATCTCCAAGTCCTTCTCAGAAATTTTATTAGACCAGGCGGTGTTCTCCTCCGAAATTTGCTTTGTCAAAGCGGCAATTTTTTCCTCGCCGTTTTTCTTTATTTGCTCCAATTCCTTCTTGATTTTATTGGATTGCGACTGATAAGTGTCTTCGCTTAATTCCTCTTCTATAATCAACTGCAATTGAAGATCTTCTTTCTGTTTCAGCTCCGCCTGCCAGTTTTTTTTATTCGAAACATATTGATTCCGATATTCTTCAATTTGCAGCTTCAATTTGTCCTGTTCAGAAATAATTTTTTGTTTAGTTCCTTCCTTGTATTTTTCCCATAGTTCAAACTTCGAAGAACACTCTGCTTGCAGCTGCAATAATTTTGCTTCCTTCTCGGCGATGCTATTTTGATAATCATCTTTCTGGGAATTTAATTCGTTTTGCAAGGCTTGAATTTGTTCAGTTAACTTTTTTTCTTTCGCTTCATATTCAGCAGTCTGTTTTTCCAGTTCCAGTTTCAGTTCCAAATCTTTCTGTTCTTTTCTTTGCCTTTCTTCGTTTACCAGAGTTTCCTGCGCATTAACTTTCTCACTCCATTTAGAACGCAGTTCCTCCAATTTTTTTTCTTCCCTAACTGATTCCTCTTCTAATTCTCTGTTCTTGGCGATTAATTGCGGTTCTTCAGCTTCCCACCCGCTCTGCCGGGAAGCAATCTTTTTTTCCCATTCTTCCCTGGTGGAAGCAATCCCCCTTTCTCTAAGACTAATCTGTTCCTGGCTTTCCAGTTTCAACTTCTCTATTTCCTGATAAAGAGAAGCTAATTTTTCTTCCTCTTGCTGATGTTTTAATTTAAACTCGGAGGTCTGGTCCTTTTGCAGTTTTTGATATTCCTTTTCCTTGATTTTTGTCTCTTCAATCAATGAATCCAATTCCTGCTGCAGCTGCGTCATCTGATTTTTATTGTTTCTTTCTTCACTTTCCTGCCAAAGCCTCATATCCGAGGTTCTTTTGTTCAATTCGCCTATTGAATTAAGCAGGGAATTTCTTTTCTTGTTTATTTCCGATTCTATCGATTCTTCTTTCCGAATACATCGTTCGACGAGGCATTCTTTTTCTTTTTCTTTGGAGGTTAAATTATCACTCCAAAATTCTTTCTCCCGGACCAGCTTCATCTCTACTTCTTTCAATTTTTGCCGCAGAGGAATTAAACTTTGACTCAACTCCTGTTCCAACCGCTGCAGACGGGAAGATTCCTGGATAATTTTCTGATCTAACTCCCGGTGTTTGTTTTCCAATTCTTCCTGCTTTAGCTGCAGAAGCATCTTCCGGTTTGTGGCTTCTTGCGTATATTTTTTGTTTAATTCTTCAGCTTGATTTTTCAAAAGATCTTTCGCCGCCTGCAGCTTGTTTTCCTCTTTAGCCCATTCTTCCTGAAGTTGAAGAATTTGCCTTTCTCCATTGATTTTTATCGAATTTAATTCTTTCTCTTTATTATTAAATTCCTCTTGAAATCGTTGGCGCTCCTGCTCATTGACTTTATTCATTTCCCGGATTTGAGTTTCCCAGTTTTGATGCTGCTTTTGCAGATTAAGCTTTTTCTCCTCCCATTCTGTCTGCAGATTCTTCAAGCGCAGTGTCAGCTGCAGCTGCAAATTTTCCTTAAGTTGTTCTTTCTCGTTCAGTTCGCTCTGCCAATGTTTTTCTTCCTCTTTTAATTTTCCTTCAATTTCCTGCAGCTGTTTTTCGGCAAGTTGCCTGGCTTGAGAATTTTTTTCAATCTTTTCCCGCTGTTCAATTTTAATTTGGCTTTCCCAAAGGACTTGCTCAGCTTTTAATCTTTCCGTCGCCTCTTCTTTTTCTTTTATCAGCTGTTTAAAAAAATCTTTTCCGGTCTCAATATTTTTTTCCAGAATGCTTGTTTTTTGCTCCAGCATACTCATCGCTTGGGAAAACTCCTGTTCCTTCTTTTCTTGCTCAATCAATTGCAGGGAAATCTGCCGTTCCATCGTTTCCTTAAAAGAAATAATTCCTTTTCCCTTCAATTCCAACTGTTTGATTAGGGCGCTTCTTTTTTCTTCCAATTTTTTCTCTAAGGTCTTTGTTTTTTCCTGCGCCCAATTTCTAATTTGTTCATGTTCGCTTTCTATTTTGTCCCGCCAGTCTCTATCTTCCTGCTCCTGTCGAAACAGCTGCTGGCGTAAGGAGGCGTTGCATTCCTCCAATTGCTTTAATTTCCTTTTTCCGTCCTCCTGAAGACAAAATAATTTTTCTTCCAAATCTGTTTTCAGTTTGTCTTTTTCTTCTTGATACTGAAGTTGTTCTCTTTCCCGGGCTTCCTTTTTAACCTGCTCTTCGGTTTTGTTGATTAAAAATTGGCTTTTCAGGCGGGACTCTTCCTCAATTTTTTCTTTCAGTTTTTCATTCCAAAGTTCCTCATCATCCACAAGTTTTTTACTCAGCATCTCCAGCACACCTTCGACCTCTCTCTTACAGCAATTAAACTCATTTTCTTTTTTTTGTTTTTCGATCTTAAAATTAGAATTTTGAAAGTCCAACTTCGCTTCAAGCTGAAGTTTTTCTCCCTCCACAAATTTCATCTTTTCCTGCCAATTTTCTTTTTCTTCCTCCATTTTCTTTCCCAAAAGAAAAATTTGCTCATCCAAAGGAAGAAATTTATCCTCCCGTATATTTACAGGCAGATTGTTTTTTTGTTCCTGCACTGGAAGATCCTTAATTTTTTCCTCGTCTTTTTGCGGCTTGAAAAACGAACTCACTTTTTTCACCTTCCTATAGGCATCAATGCTCCCTCTCCCCTTGCGGGCTGGGTCACAATAGCCATTTTGCGTGGTAGCCGCAGGCTAAAGCCTGCGGCTACCCAAACAGGGATTGTGACCCAGCCTGCTTGCGGGGGAGGGAATCGCTTATTTCCCTATCCGCCAATTTGTTTTTCCTGCAACTGCTCTTTTCTTTTTTGTTTAACAGCCGTTAGCCAATCTTTCAACTGCAGATTGTTCGGATTAAGCGTCACAACCCGTTCATAAGCTTGAATAGCTTCATCTATCCGGCCCTGCGACCAGAGACAGGAAGCTAAATATTGATAAGTCTGCCAAACTGAGGGATCGACCTTCACCGATTGCTGGAACTGAATAATTGCCTCATTAATCTTGCCGGCTTGATATAGTTGAACGCCGCTTTGATAAAAATCCACAGAGGTTTTGGATGAAACAGTAAAAGGTATCTGTTTTGCCTGTGATGTTAAGACAGGCTCGGCGTTGGATTGATTGTTTGTTCGCAGTTCCAATCGTTCAAGTTTTCCCTCAATCTCGACACCGCGTTTTTTTCCTTCTTCCGGATGAAGAACTATTTTTTTATCCAACTCCATCTGCTTAACGACTTTTTCTATTTCCCTCTGCACTTCCTCAATCTGTTCCTGGGTAACCGGCCGGCCAAACTCAATTTCTTCTTTCAGCATCATCTTGCCGCCCTCTGACATGTTGCTCATAATTTTATCTTTAACCGTCTCAATATTAGCTGCCCTCAAAGCAATTGCCAACTGCTCCAATTTTACCTCGCGCAGAATTGTCTGGATAGTTTGATCGGACAGATTAACCATATTTTCAAAAGTAAAAATTTGTTCCAGGGCTTTTTTGGCCAGCCGAGGTGATTGTCTTTCCAAAGCAGCCAGCATTTCTTTACGGGTCCGATTATCCACCTGAGCAAGGATCTTGAGAAATGATTCCATGCCGCCAACCAGAAAATCAATCTTCTTTTTTATATCTTCTTCAATTATAGTTACATCTTCCCGCGAAGTTAATTTGACTGAGACCAAACAAAGGGCAACCTGCATCTGCACTTCCGGAGGCAGACAGGAGATCACTTCCGCCGACATCTCCGGAGACAAATAGGTTACAATTAAAGAGATGTTTTCCGGCGCTTCTTCCTGAATCAGATAAAGCAGACTCTTTAGATTTTCGTTGGTAATAAAAGAAAAATGCTTTTTCTTTTTTTCCTCCCTATCTTCGGAAGCAGCGTTTTCCTGGCCACCGGTTGCGCCCATCCCAAGGCTGCCGCCCGCCCCCCCGCCAATCGCCGGGTTGATTGATTCATTTTGCTCCGTCTTGGCTTGGATCGAAACCTCCGTGCCCCGGCCCTCGCGAATAGCGTTAGCCAAACTTTTTAAAACACTGGTCAAAGGTCCAAAAAGAAAGATAATAATTATCAGACTAAGCAAACTCAAGATACCCACATAGGGTTTTAAAACATAACTGTACCAAGGTGAAACAAAAGCCACCTTTTCAATCTTTAAGATGTCCCCGCGTTTAATGTTTAAGTCAATTGCCCCGCTGATAATTGCTTCTGTTTTTTTAATTAATGCCTCCGGGGTTTTGTCATCGATCATTACAGTAACTCTTAATTTCCAAATCAAAGAAGGAATAATTATTTTATTTTCTACTGCCGAACTTTTTTCTGCCGTTTCTTCCTCAGGAACAGAGATGTTCTCGGGTGTTTTCTGGATGGGAACGCCGGGAAGAAGGAATTTTTCTTCTCTTCTTAACTGAGGTTTTTGATCCTTTTTCTTTCTTTGCGCCGCCTCCCTATTCTGCACCTGCTGCTCCAACTTTAATTCCACGGAAACATTCGTCACGATCGCTTTCTCCGGTCCGAGTATCCGGTCTAAGATGTTTTGGACGCGCAATTTATAATCATCTTCAATTTTTTTCTTCTCGGCGATAATTGTCGAATAGTCGATAGAACCTTCGGCGTTCCCGATTGTCCGAATGAGGAGAGGCAGGCAAAAAATCAGTAATCCAAACTTAACGAAATTTTTCATTTTCCATTTCCCATACTAGTTATAAGACAATTTACGTTTTTTTCAAGGTATTTTTTATATTTTTTAAGTTTGGCAATTTACGTAAGGGTTGAAGGAACTTTTCCTGCATCGCCATTTCCTCTCCCTTGAGGGGAGAGGATTAAGGTGAGGGTGTTAAAGATTCTATTCCCTTATTGCCCCTCACCCTACCCTCTCCCACAAGGGGAGAGGGAAAATCTACCGCTTTAAGAATCACTTCAGCTGCTCTAGGGCTCGTCTGATTTCCTGGTTATTGGGATCAATTACCAGCGCTTTTTCCCAGGTCTCCTTAGCTTTATCTTTATAACCGAGCATAAAGAAGGCGCTGCCCAATCTTTGCAAGGCGGTAACATTGTTTGGCTCTAAAACCATTACATCCTGACAATCCTGCACAACCAGATCATATTTAGCCTGGTAGAAATGATTCAAGGATTGAGTCAGTTTTTGCTCAACAAGGTTTAAACCCTTTGTGCCTCTTGCGCTGCCGGTTAAAGGCGCTGCAACTTCAGTCTCCACCTTATTCAATAAATTGTGTAATTGTGCATTCTCCGGAATTAAACTATAAGCATACCGCAGGCTGTCTACCGCAACCTTCGAATCTCCCTCTATAAAAGCGTTGACACCGCGTCTAATTAAATCCGACTCTTTACTCTTCCCTGTCTCAGAAGGCAAAGTGGCGACGACCACTTGAAGCTTATTCACAAAAGAACTAATTTGAGAATTCTTGGGATCGATGGCCAATGCCCTGTTCAGTTCCTCCATCGCCGACATATAATTACCCAGTTGATAAGACTGCATCCCATCCTGATAAAATTTATTAATCTCCTTAATCCGCGAACGGGAAATGGAGGCGCCAAATTTCCATGAGGCGCTGATTCGATTACTCATCCCCAGCTGATGAAGGGCCAAAGCATAATCTATCGTGTAATCTTTATATTTCACCCCAAACCCGGCCGTCGTTTCCCGTAACCCGCCTTCACCTTCAAATCCCAGCCTTACGGCGGCAAAATTTAGCGCCCAGTATTCTCCGCCTAAATGCCAGCCAATCCCGGTTCGCAAACTTTTATCCAAGTCCAGGCTGACAATTAATTTGTTTTTTAATAACCGATAAAGACCGCCGACTTTCAAAGCCGGCGAAAGCCGGTCATCCGTATCACCCATCGTCAGAGAAAGAAGATTGCGGAGGGTAAATCCGAAACGGGTATGCGGATAATATTCCTCAATAATTCCGCCGATATCTGCGGTAAAAAAACTACTCGAGTATGTATCGAGAGTATGATTAATAATTTTTCCGCTGACCCCTAACGATATTTTTTCTAAAACTTTTGAACCGTAGGCAAAGCTGAGCGCTGTCTGTGAGTCGGAAAATTCACCCATTTTATCTAACATAACATTGCCATCAGGGGTTACAGTGACCGAAATTTTTTCAAAACCGGGGGTGTTTAAACGGACCAAATTTGCGCCAAAGACTCCTAATTTAGGTGTTGGGTGCGCATAAGAGATGAAGTCATAGACAGTACCTCCCCAAAGCGCGGCATGCAGAGCCATTACTTCTTTCCTGTCCAAACCGGCTAAACCGGCCGGATTCCAATAAGTGGCGGAGGCATCATCAACTACGCTGACATAGGCCTTCCCCATAGCTAAAGACCGGGCGCCTGCCCCCCAGGAGAGAAAAGCGCCCGGCTGCCCCCCCGAGCCTTTAGCCATTAAGGGAAAATTGATATTCAAAGCAATTAGCATCAAAAGAATAATCTTAATTATGGATTGGCAAAAAAACAGTCGAAGTGTTCCCCCTTTGTCTAAATCTCCCCTACCCCTCTTTATAAAAGAGGGAAAAAAAATATCTTTAAAATTCCAAAATTTAAAATTTATAATTTTCTTTTTCAATGGATTACTCCAATTTTCAAAATTGATTGTTTAATTACCCCTGATTTCTCCAATCGGAATAAACAAAGATATCCACCCAGAGCCACCTTTTCTCCAGCGCTATTTTCGCCGTTCCAGATAACCCGGTTTTCACCTTGTTGGCCGGAAACCGTAAACTCCCGAACTAAATAGCCCAAATTATCATAAATAAAAATATGAACAGGCGATTCTTCACTTAAATTGAATCGGATGGTAGCGTTAGCGCTGCGACTGTCAAAGGGATTAGGATAACTTAAAATTTGCGAGACCGGCTGCTGATCGGAGGGAAACAATGTTTTTTCCGAGGAAAGAGAATAGACAAAATAAGGCCGATTGCTATTACCCAGCATCCCAAACAGGGTAATGGCAACCAGCCTTAAGATAAATTTAATGATACGCTTATCTTTTAGCATATTTCACTTCGGCAACCCGGCGACCGTGCCCCAGACAAGATCAGGGTTTAGGCCCGTAGCTTTGCGTCCCCGCCTTTCGACGGGTTTGCTAGTATCGGCGCTCAAAATATGTCAGCCTATTTTTTAGGCTCCAACATATATATAGCCGGAAACACTAAAAAGTCAAGCGAAAAATATTCAACAACGCTTACGAGTCATGGGTCTTGGGTCATGAGTTGTGAGTTTAAAAGAATCGAGTCCTTTAAACCCAAGACTCATGACTCACAACTCATGACCCGTGCGTTTCTCAACCTATGCTCTTTTCCTTGACACAAGGTTGTTTTACATTGTAAACTTACGCAATTATGGCCAAAAAATTTTGGGGGCAGCACTTTTTAAAAGATAAAAAACTTCTTCAGCGCATTATTGAAGGTCTTAAACCATCGCTTGAGGATGTTGTTCTGGAAATTGGACCGGGGCAGGGCGCGCTCACCGGTGAACTGATTAATCAAGTAAAAAAATTAATCGTTGTGGAAATTGATCGGGATTTATGCGGTTATCTGGGGGAAAAATTCGCCGATCGAAAAAACCTGGAAATTATTGCTGAAGATTTCCTTAAATTGAATCTGGAAGAAATTATGAAAAAAGAAAAAATTTGCCATCTAAAAATTTTAGGGAATCTGCCTTATTACATTACCTCCCCCATACTAAGAAAACTAACCGAAGAAATTTGCTGGGATCTGGCTGTGGTTACAATTCAGAAAGAAGTTGCCGAACGGGTTATCGCTGATCCGGGAACAAAAAAATACGGCCTACTTTCCCTGGCCATTCAAAATAAATGTCAGACTGAATATCTCTTTAGTATCCCTAAAACCCATTTTTTCCCTATCCCGAAGGTCGATTCGGCGGTGATTAAACTGCTTCCCCGCACCAAACCGCTGGTTCCAAAGAACTGGGAAAAACAATTCTTCCAGGTAGTCCATGCCGCCTTTGGCCAACGCCGAAAAACCCTCAGCAATTCGCTTTCTCACGGCTTAAACCTGGAAAAGGAAAAAATAAACAAAACTCTGGAATCCTGCGGCATTTCCACCTCAGAGAGAGCAGAAAAACTATCCAGCGACGATTTTTTGAACATTACAAAAAATATCTGCTTTCCCGATACTATATTACCTATTAAATTACCTAATTAAACTGTTATTACCTAACTGCTTATTGACTTAGCTGACCCAAACATATCAAGTTAGTCCGAGTTGTGCTCGGAACTTTACATAGCTATGATGTTTTTTTCCCCCTTTTAAAAAGAGGGGTAGGGGAGATTTAGACAATATTTCTAATTTTCAAAATCCCCCTTTATCCCCCTTTT
>JBDRON010000085.1:0-7003 GCA_043810025.1 Elusimicrobiota bacterium | reverse complement strand
TTTGCCAGATCGTGTATGTCCCATAAGCGCTTAACGCCACCACTCCGGCGATCATCATCTTACTGCTTATTCCTAAGGCCGCACCCGCTCCGGGGACTAACATTACCACATTTAACGCCCCCATCGCAAAATCCTGCGTTCGGACCTGCCAATAGTTTTCTCCATTGGGACCATAATTATCTTCGGCCCGCCGGCCAAAAATAAGGTTGGGAGTTGCGGCTATTCCACCAGCCAAAACTGATCCTTTGACCAGCAGAGTCATCCCGATACCGCTTGTATCACGATAGGCGCTCGTCAATTCGCTTAAATTCTGTTCGGTCTTTTCCTGTTTACCGTCCATCCATTTAATCACCCGAGTAAGTTTTTGATCAAATGTTTTTGAGACGAAGGTTATTCTGTCTCTGACATTCATTAATCCCTGCTTGGCCAGCCCTTCACCGGTATGGACCAGATACCGGCCGACAATGTTGCCGGTTAAATTGGCCATGTTTCCTAGATAATTGGAAACTAATCCCGGGTTTGTTTTCATTAACGCCCGGAAACTTTTGATGTTTTCCCACATCCCACCGGCAAAATTTTGACCAGGCATCACCCGGCTTAAACCTTTCAATAATGGTTGGGAGAGGTCTTCCTTATACGGATTGTCGCTCAACATCTTTGCCCCGGGTTTTAAGGCAACCGTGTAATACTGCTGGTCAGCGGTCGCCACATGCAGGGATGCTCCACCTTTATCCAAATCATTGGACAAATTTATCCCGCCGGCAGACCGACAGCTCTTCAGTTCGCCAGTTTGAGCTAAGCTGGCTACCACCAGCGGCTGGGTGTCAAATTTATCCGGAGTGAAACCTTCGCTGACTTTTACTTCCTTCAAGTACCCCCACATCGTGATTGTTTCGCCAGACGCTGTTTTGTCCCGGCTCTGCGCGTATTCGGGCGCCATTACCCCGCTGCCAACGCCGGTCAGCAAAAATTTTCCGCCGGCTTGCCACTGCTCGTATTCTGTACCGTTGATTTTTATCGAAGCTGCTTTCTCCCCCAGTTTAAATTGTGTTCCCACAATAAAGGGAGTAAGCCCGCCCTCGTTTATCCCCACCTTGCCGTCTAAATGATAGAGACCATTTTTTACTTCGACAACCTCAAAATCACCAGCCGCTACTTCTACTCCAGCTGCTCCCGCACTTTTGGCTGTTGGTCCATCGTTTACCGGGATGACGATATCGTTCGGCCCTTTCCAGGCAACATGGCCATTGACTATTCCATTAAACCGTAACCCGGTTTCACTGAGGCTCAGTTCCACTTTCCCTTCAGCTAAACCGCAGGCGCTCTTCAAACTGATCTTGCTGATTACACTGCCCGGGTTCAGTTTTGCCAGACCATCAGCAATCGTTCCGCTAATCCGGTTGCCGCTCAGTTTCGCCGTCTGACCGTCTGGTAACGGAACATTATCAATCAATAATTGAAAACTATTGCCCGTGACTTCGGCGTTAATCCCCGCCAACTGTTTACCTTGCGGCATTATATATTCTGTCCGGCCGGTTTGTTCATATTTTACTAAACTGTAAGCGCCAAACGCTAAACTTTCGGTCTTGCTCCAGCTAAAATTACCCGCATATATTGTCCCTAATCCTTCAATCACCGTCGGACTTACTACTTTAAACTGCCGCCCGTCTTCAATCAGCGCTCCGTTAATTCCAACAGACAATAAGCCCAATTTACCCAGCGCCATCACCACCGGTATTTTGCGGCCATCAACGGACTGGATCCCCGCAAAATTACCGGCCAGGCAGGTAGCAGCGCCATCTAACTGCCAGTTCCGGCCATCCCAGATAAACTGTCCTTCCAGCCAGGTCTGCCCGTTAAGTTCTACCGGTTTATCCGCCGCGCTTATCTGCAGCACTGTGCCCGGTTTAATTTGTCCGGGGGCAAACCTGTTCAGTTGGTTACCAGTTATTTTTTCGGGAACAGCCTGTTCAAAGGTCTCAATCGTCTTTTGTGAGAGAGGTTTAGAAACTGTCCACAATTTGGAGATCTGCTGGACGGCCATTACCGCTAAGCCCATCCCCAGCGCGCCAATGGCTAAGGCCGGCAGGGTGATGGCGGTGGCGATAGCTGCTCCGGTTAGTTTGAAGGCGCCGATGCCGCCGAAAATGGCGAGGGGGACGGTGAAAGCTGCTTTCATTTGGTCCCACAACGAGCGGATAAAGCCGGGCTTTTGGGGTTCGGAGAGGATTGAACTTACATTCTCAGCGCGATTGGCGGGCTCAATGAATTGAGCCCCTACATTGACTTCCTTTGCTATTGGCTGAGAACCAATATTATCAGGGGTAAAGACGGCGCCGGTAATCGATATTTTTGCCGGCATTTGGGGGGAATAAACCGGATTGAAATTCTGTCCTGCATCTCGATTATTGTCAACTGCCACTGTTCCTTGATTTTGAACATTAGTTGCCGAAGATAAAAATTCAAATTTTTTATCCAATACACCAGTAATATATTTGCCCGCTAATTGAGCGCCCGCGCCTACTCCTAAAAATTCACCAGCTTTGCTAGATTTCTCTACCACCCATTTACCCAAAGATAAAATATCCGCGGCATACCGGCCATCCTTTACACCGGACACAACATCATCCTTGACGAAGATGCTGACTTCCCGAACATTGCCGGCAAACTCTTTTACGCTTTTTTTAATCGCTTGGTTGGTCCCTGTGACCATTTCCTGTTTCGCTTCGCTTATATACCCAACCGTTTTTAATAAATTGATTGATTGTTCTTGCGTGTAATCAATAAAATTGGTAGAGGTTGTAATCTTGTTATCGCTGGCCGAAACCATCCCTGATGCTAAGTCTGATACACCGCTGATCAATGTACCCACACCCAAACCACCACCGGCAATTTTGGCGACTTTACTCAGAAAACTTATGCTAAAATTTCCTTTTAGCAAACTTAAGGGGGATGATAATAACTGCTCATTACCAATCTTCCCCGTCACCAATTCCTCTTCTCTGGTTTTCTTGATTTGCTTGTAAATTTTCTCCCCAGTTTTCCAGAACGCTTTGACGATGGTTTTTATTTCTCCAAAATATCGTTTTTCTTCTCGTTCGCGGATTTGTTGTTGAGCTTTTGTTGTTCCTGTTGTTTCTTCTCCTCTTCCTCCAACTGTTGATACTCCTCCTCCAACTTCTTTAACTTCTCCTGTTCTTTCTCCAACTCGCTCTGTTCTTTCTCCAACTCGCTCTTTGCTTTGTCGTATTTCATCTGCCACCATTTCTTTTCTTCGGCTAACCTCTTTTCCTCGCCCTTCCAAAACTCCACCGCCTTTCCGGAATCCGGTATTCCCTCTATCCACTTTTGGCGGTATTCCAGTATTTTTTTGGTCATTGGCTGCAAGGCCTCGATCTTTTCCTCGATCTGAAATTGTTCCTGCGGATTTAATCCGGCCATCTTTGCCTGGACTAACCTCGGCCAATTCCACCATACCGGTTTCATTTGAAACACCTTTTCCCACCACTTCCTTTGCGGTGGCACTAACAGCGCTTCTATCTCGTCCAACTGATCCATTAATTCCATTTGCGCTTTCTGTTCTGACTTCTTTTCCGTTTTCCACCGGTCGTAAGTCTGGTTGTAGTTTTGCCAATACTCCTTGTCTGTTACTTCCTTTTTGTAATCCGGTATCGGCGCTTTCAATGTACTTATATAGTGACCCTTTACTTCCAGAAACTCCCGATAAGTTCGCCCCAAATCCACTAATGTTACCTTGATTCGCTGTAACTCCTCTTCCACTTCCTTTATTCCCATACTCTCCCCCTTGACTTTGACTACTCCGGCTATAGCTTACACCGCCTGTTTGGCTCACCTCGCTATATTTTACCGGCAAATTTGCGAATTGTTCCCCAGCGCCAACTTCACTGCCGCCGGACAACCGTTTCAGACTCTGTTTGGCAAAACCTAAGACCTTACCCGTATTCCCCTGAAATTTCCATCCTCCAAGTTCTACTAATCCTCCGAATGTCTCACCCAAAGTTTCCGAACCGGTAAACTTCTCCAGCGACCAATCAACACCCAAACTGGCCGCTTTAATTCCTGTAAACCAGGCGGCAACACGACCCACAATCTTCAATTTGTTGATCTTTACATCCGCCACTTCCTGCCCCACCGCCTTCGACGCTTTCTTTACGCTAGAAGCAATTATACTCTTAAGCATTAAGGACGCAAAAATTCCGTTCTTTACAATGTTCTCGGCAATCTGCGAACGGTTTTCTATCTGTTTACGATCCTTGCTCCAGCTAAAACTTTCGTCCAAACTTTTATAGATTAACCCCGCATCATGCCCGGCTATGGCGCTCACTGCCCCAAAAGCCACAAAACTGGTCATCATTTTAGCCGCTGTAACAGCCTCTTTCCAGGCCATACCGTAAGGCATAACATCTAACATGTTAAACCCGATTTTTCCGGCCAACGCCAAAGTCATTAAAGCTTTGTTGCCTCCGGTTTCTTTCGCCACTTTATAAATATCAAAAATTATCCCGCCGTAAAAATTGTTCCCCATTAAAAACAGCTTATCTCTTAATCTGCCGCTCTCTTCTTTATCTTCGGCGTTGTAGGCATGCGCTAACAGATAAACTGTCAATACATGACTACCGTTAACTTCTTCCAATCTGGTATACCCTTTTTTATCTTCCGGCTCCATATTCTGGGCCCCAAAAATTATTCCGTTCTGGAGATCCCTTAATTTATTATTCTCTTCCTCGCTGATTAACCCTAGCTCCGCCAAGACTCTCCGACCACTGATTACCCCCATCAACTTACCGCCGATCATTGCTTTCTCCGGCCCAAAATATTCATTACTCTTCTCATCAAACTTGCCGCCAACCGCTAATGCTTGTTTCTGACCACCCTTAGCCGCTATCCCCTCCGTTTGATTCAATATCTCCACATAATCCTGATTGGTGATCGCTAACGCTTTTCCCACCTCGTGATAAATTTCCCGCTCTTGAACATATAATTTATTAATCTCAGCTTTATTCTGATCCAGTTTTTCTATTCCGCTTAATAAAGCCCCATAATCTTTATTGCTTAAATTAATCTTCATTTCTTTACGGGTTTGCTCATTCTCTTCACTTAAAATTACTAACCGTTGCGCTCCGGCGGTTGAATTTAAATCAGGGATTTTGCTTATAGTCATACCCGCAGGAATGTTGTAAATATTCTGTAAAATCTCTTCCTGCAAAACATATCCTTGCTTCAGCTTCTTTTGCAAACCTTCCTGTGCCTTTATAATCACTTCTTTCGCCAGCTCTTTTTCATTTATTGCTTCGCCAGCAGACTTCTTTATCTCTTTGATGCTATATACTTCCGCGCTCTTAATTATCAACCGATTATCTTCTCTAACCACTAGCGCTTTCCGGATAAATAAATCCCCGGCCTCTAACGGCTCCGCTAATTGATATTCCCCCTCTTTATCGCTCCCACTTATTTTTAATTCATTCAAACTAATTTTATCGACACTTTTTCCATTAAGGATTAGTTCAAAAGATATTTCCTTTACTACTTCCACTTCTTCTACCTTTGCCGCCACCTCTATCTGCTTTTCGCTCCACCAATTGCTGATCTGTTGGACAGCCACTATTCCCAAGCCCAGACCCAGCGCTCCTAACGCTAAGGCCGGCAGAGTAATGGCGGCGACGATAGCTGCTCCGGTTAGTTTGAAGGCGCCGAGGCCGCCGAAAATGGCGAGGGGGACGGTGAAGACTGCTTTCATTTGGTCCCACAACGAGCGGATAAAGCCGGGCTTCTGGGGTTCGGCTCCAGCCTGCTGATCAATCGGGGAGTTTGACTTCGGGATAATGTTTTTTGAGCCATTCTCGGCTAACTTTGCGGAAGAGACGTTTTGTCCCGGCTCCTGGGAAGTCTTCTTGCTGATACCAATATTGTTTACAGCGTCCACACTGGTAGATTTTGATCCTCGGATTACCTGTAATATCCCCCCCTCTCCTCCAGATTTCTGATAACCACCGCCAGAGATATTCCCGCTCGCGTTCTCCTTCTCTGGTGTTAAGATCGTACTCTGACTGCCTAACACTACAACAGGCACTGTCATTTTCTCGGTCGGGTTCAACATCGGGGAATCTTTTCTTAAGCTCTTCCCAACTGATTTTGTGGAGTCGGTCATTTTCTCCGTGTCCCGTAACATATGATTCTTCCCACCAATATTGGCTACATTTACTGCAGCGGTAGGCTCGCCAACTGTTATCGTAGTCAACGGCAAATTCTTTGAGGAGTCTAAAGAGTTCCCCCATTGCGTTTCTGTCTTCGACAATTCCTTGATCATAGACTTTTTTCCTAAATTCACAGCATCCTGCCATCTTTTACCCCCTATTTCTTCAACTTTAAAATCTCCTAAAACCTCTACACCTAATTTTTTCAATTCTTCTTTTTTACCATTAAACATCTCCCATTCCCGAGCCCCGCCTTTAGTTTTACCACCAGCAACATATCCATAACCTCGCGGGGGATTAGTTTCTTGCGGTATGCTCATCTTAACTTTTTGTGGATCTTTTATTTTCAACAAAATAATCGTATCCTTATCAGTATTTAATCGTGTCGCTTCATAATTATCATATAAAGTCAAGCGGTTAGCTAACTCCTCTTGAGTTTTTATGCCGGCCAAATCATCAACCGATGTTACAAATGTTTTAGTATTACCATGGTTTGCTATATTTTTTCCAGCATTCATAAAATCATCTGCATATTTATTTTTTGTAACTCTCGCAAATATTACGGGCAAGTCGCTGTTTTCGGTCGCCTTAAATAAATTCTGGATTATTTTGTTGCTGTTCGGCAGGACTTTTGTTTGGTTGGACAATTCAATAGCGCTTTTTTCTATTTTCATCGGCAGGTATTTGCCGGTTATTTCGCCCTCAAGACCCAAAGTTGAGCGGGCTAAGCTGGAGTTTCCTTTTATCACCAGCTCTTTGCGGCGGTCGAACAGTTTGGTGTATATTTT
>JBDRON010000084.1:0-2806 GCA_043810025.1 Elusimicrobiota bacterium | reverse complement strand
AAATCCCCCTCAGTCCCCCTTTCAAAAGGGGGAACACAGATATGTATTAATTGGCAGGGAACGCATATATGCGTTCCCTGCATAAAACTACTTATACACCGCATTGCTGACCAGTCCATAGCGCAGGCAAGCGCAATCGAGGATGCGAAGGATGATCTCGTTGTATGAAATCCCCAACGCTTTGCTGACCAGAGGGAAAACATCGATCCGGCCCAAATTGGGCAGCGGATTACATTCCAAAACATAAGGTTGGCCGCTTTTATCCACCCGCAAATCGATCCGCCCAAAATCCCGGCAGCCAAGAGCCTGATAAGCGTCTAAAGTTACCTGACAAATTTTTTCTTCCAATTTTTTATTGATTTCTGCCGGACAGATGTATTGTATCGTATCATCATAAATTCGTTCATGCCGGTAAAAATCCTCTTCCAAATCAATTTTTCCCGAGATCGCAATTTGGACTGGAGGCAGCGCCTGCGGTTTTTCGTTGCCGATCACCGCCACCGTAAATTCCTGCCCGGTAATAAACTCCTCAATTAAAGCCGGCTGATTATAGTTACTGATTAACCATTCCGTTTGTTTTTTTAAATGCGCAAAATCCCGGACTACCGAATCATCGGATAAACCTTTGCTGGAACCTTCCTGCAAAGGTTTAACAATTACCGGATAGCGGAGAAAAAAATTACCCAATTCGTTTACAGAAGAAACAAGAACAAATTCAGGTGTCGGCACACGATGATAACTTAAAACTTTTTTTGCCACCGCTTTATCTAAAGTCAGCCCCATTGCCAAGGCATCACTTCCAGTGTAAGGAACTCCTAAAAGTTCCAGTATCGCCGGCGTCTGCGATTCCCGGTTTCGTCCTTCCACCCCTTCGCAAATATTAAAAACAATATCAAACTTTTCTTTCTGCATAAAAACTTTTTCCAATAAACCGGCCGCCTTGCCAATCCGGACAACCTCGTGGCCGCCGGATTTTATCGCATTCTCAATATCGGAGAGTGTTTCTTCCGAATCAAACTCCGCATATTTTTCCGGGTTGTTCGGATCAAACGGATAATCAGCTTTTGCATCGTAAGTAAAACCTACCTCCATTTTAAAAATCCTCCTCGGCTTTTTAAAATTCCCCTCTTTTGTTTAAAGAGGGGTTAGGGGAGTTTAACCTTCCTTTTTTTAACCCCCTTAATCCCCCTTTGAAAATGGGGGAAAACAAATCTCTATTACAAGAAAATTTCTATTCAAAATTTACTTTCGGGGTTTCTTTGGCTTTCTCCTCGGCTTTATAATAAGCATCGTTTTTGGAGAAACCGCTAAGCGCCGCCACAATGTTGCTCGGGAATCGGCGAATTAAAATATTATAGGACCGAATTATGTCGTTATAGCGCATCCGGGCTACCGCGATCCGATTTTCTGTGCCGGCTAACTCATCTTGCAGACGAATAAAATTTTGGTTGGCTTTTAAATCCGGATATTGTTCCACAATCATCAAAAGACGGCTCAGGGCGCTATCCAACTGCTGATTGGCCTTAATTTTTTCCGGAACCGTTGCCGCTCCGGCCAGTTTTGCCCGGGCCTCAGCGATGTTTTCAAAAATCCCTTTTTCGTGTTTAGCATACCCCTTAACGGTAGAGACCAGGTTGGGAATAAGATCACTGCGGCGCTGAAGCTGGTTTTCCACCTGCGCCCATTCACCATTGATACTTTCATTCAAAGTTACCAGTCGATTGTAGCTGCTAACATACAGCCCCAAAACCATTAACCCCAAAACAACAATCACCCCAAGCGCAATTAAAATCTTTTTCATCCCATTATCCTCCTTTTCTGTGACATTTTTTTCCCTCTTTTAAAAAGAGGGGTAGGGGAGATTTAGACAATATTTCTAATTTTTAAAATCCCCCTCAGTCCCCCTTTTTAAAAGGGGGAATAAAAAAACCATTCAATTTCCTACGCTTTCAAATTATCCACTGCCTCGACAACTTTTTCAATCTGCTGTAAATATTTTTCCATTAATCCATCCGGATCAATTTTGTTTGCTTCTTTATCGCCATTTTTCATTTTGTGCACCGCTAAAAAAACCGAGGCATCCAGACCGATTCGCTTCGCCAGCAACTCCAACGAATCAATTTTTTTTAAGGGAGGGGTTTGCCCGAATAAACGCAGCGAATGCCGGAAAACCACCAAAACCGCCGATAGAGAATCAATTAACAATTTCCGCACTAACTTCGGTTTATTTCCCGACAAAATATACCCTTGCCGCAATTTCAGCAGTTTTCCTTTCAGTTCAAATTCACACTCGTGGCGCAAATGGGTATGCTTAATTTCCAGCCCCAAAAAAAGATCATCGCCAAACAATACTTTGTGTTTATCTTTAATGTCCAGAAATTCAATAGGAAAAACATCGGCCGATGTTTTTAACCGGGCTGAGGTAAAAAACAAAGGCGCCGGATTACCTTGCTTAACCCAATTTTTAATCGGCCGGGTGATTAATTTTAAATCGGAAAATTTTATTTCTTCCAGAACGATTAACAGGTTGTAGTCGGAATATTTTTTAGTTTCTTCCCCGCTGGCCCTGGAACCATAAAGAATAATCGAGAGCAAATTTTTTCCATATACCGCTTTAACTTCCTCAACAAATTTCGTTAAAATATCCATCACTTACCTCCTTTTCGGGATTAAGTAAATATAACTTCCCTTTTTTCCCTCTTTTAAAAAGAGGGGTAGGGGAGATTTAGACAATATTTCTAATTTTCAAAATCCCCCTTAATCCCCCTTTTTAAAGGGGGAACACGCACAAAACAAACATTGAGTT